>JABDQA010000041.1 GCA_013042475.1 Desulfofustis sp. | reverse complement strand
GCACTTGCTGGCAGCCGGGCTGCCGAAAAGAGGGGCTCATCCAGCCTACCACGCCCATCTTCAGCCGAGAAGACGGGCGTTTTTTTATGGGCTGCAGCAGCCGCGTTCACAATGGTAACCAGGGGGGCGATCCGGCGTGGAGCCAGGGTGTGGGAGTCGAATTAGAAGTGTAGTGCGAAGATGTTCTTTCGCTCGGGAGGAAAAATGAAAAAGACAGTCCTGGCAGCATTGCTGCTGACCACAACGATCGCGGGCAGCGGCCGCGCGGCCACTTATGGGGACACTGAGCAGGCTTTTGAGGATTGTCAGCTCTATCTGGAACGGAGCCGTGAACTCACGGTGGATGAATCGATTCGGGCGAACTCCTGCGTGAATTTCGTGATTGGCGCCTGGGATATGGGCGAATATCTGTCATGGAGGGACGTCTTTCAGGGGAAAGAACCGCCCTTCTGCCCGCCTGAAGAAGAAATTGGGGTTATGACACCCATCAACATATTCGTCAGCTATGTGGCGGACCATCCCGAAAAGATGGACCACCGTCTGGCGATGGTGCTGGAGTGGAGTTTCCAGAATGCCTATCCATGCACCGATGGCTACTACCTGAAGCTGGCCAATTAAAGACCAATGTGAGTCGGGGGGCGGTCGAAGCCAAAGCTCTGAAAATATCGTTATCACCTGCGCCCCTGTTCAACAAAAAACATCACAAGGCTCTGCACAAGCCGGGCCATGAAGCCATAATCAAGTTTGTCCATGGTGTCCGAACGTCGGTGGTAATGCGGGTTTCGATAAAAAGCAGTATCGGTGATCATTACCGCCTTGTAACCCCGATCCCAAAATGAGGCGTGATCGCTGAGCCTGACGGAGGGCAACAGGTAGCCGCTCCAGGGGATTGTCAGTTTGATGACGGGAAGATCCTCATTTTTTTTGAACGCGTCAAAGAGTGCCCTGGTGAATTTGCGCGACCGGTAGTTTCCCACTATCCCTATGTAGTCCCCTGTCTTGGGATAGTTCCTGAACATAAGCGGAAACGGATAGGCCTGACATCCGGGTTCGCTGCAGGTATAACCGACCATTTCGAGACAGATCATCCCATCCAGCCGCTCACCTTCTGCTTTGGCCTTGCGAGCGTACACTCTGCTGCCCATGAATCGGGTCGCGTAGGCGGGTGGCTCCTCCAGGGCGAAGGAGACAAGCCTCAGGGTTAGATGCAGCGGTACGTTTTCTTTCAGCTCTGCCAGAACTCTGGCAACCTCGAGCTGGACAGCCACGCCACTGGCGTTGTCGTCCGCTCCCACTGTTCCCTTGACCGAGTCATAGTGGGCGCCGAGCAGAAAAATCTTTGGGTCCATTCCTCCGCAATTCAGATCGGCAACGATATTGGCAACCTCCTCGCCCCTGAATTTGTATGACTCCCGCCTGGGTTCAAACCCGATCTGTCGATGGAATGCATCGATATATTCAGCGCTTCTCCTATGGTTCCAGAGTGTGGCCACGCTCCTTTCGCCAATGGTTCTGGTCAGGGCTTCCAGGTGATTTCTCAGGTTCGTTTCGGTAGCCTGCAGATCTAACATGTCACTCATACCGGCCTTCCCTGGTCAATTTTCGAAGCCACCATACCAGTCGATACCCTCCCGGCAGCCCCGTGCGCTAGGATGTACAAATCGAACCGACTGGCACAGGTGCAGCTCAAGGTGTTGGGAGAGTCGCACGCTCAAACTAAAAACAACTGCTGCCATCCCAACAGTGGGTGCAGAGCTGCTGCTTGGGGATGCCAATCGCATCAATCAAATCATCAAGAGCCTGGTATTTCAGGCTGGTCAATCGAAGACGTCTGCAGATCAGCTCAATCATCTCGAGATTTTTATCTGATCCCGCCTCCGCATATTTTTCCAAATTCTTATCTTCCTCACCCTCAATCTTTTTGATCATCTGTCTTCCGGCCAGATCAAGGGTTGATCTGGAAGTGGAAAAATTGAGAAATTCACAGGGATAAATAAGACACGGGCAGGCAGGCCGCATATGAATTTCCTTGGCCCCGTAGTCATGCAGTATCTGAATATTATCTTTCAACTGGGTACCGCGAACGATCGAGTCTTCACAAAACAATATGCGCTTGCCATCGATCAATCGTTTGATCGGTATTAGTTTCATTTTAGCAACAAGGTCGCGCAGTTCCTGGTTCTGGGGCATGAAGCTGCGCGGCCATGTTGGGGTGTATTTTACAAATGGTCTGAGGTAAGGGATCTTCTTCTCACTGGCATAGCCAAGAGCGTGTCCAACGCCGGAATCCGGAATCCCGGCAACGAAATCAATCTCTTCGTCGTCTCGACGCGCGAGGGCGCTTCCGCATCTGTTGCGGACCCATTCAACATTTATATCTTCATACTCCGAGGCTGGATAACCATAGTATACCCACAGAAAGGAACACACCTGCATTTTATTGCCAGGCTCAATCCTCTGTTCAACCCCATCCGGGGTTATGAAAAGCGTTTCTCCCGGCCCGAGGAACGAAGATACCTCATAACCGAGATTGGGGAAGGCGCAGCTTTCCGAGGCTGCGGCAAACGCACCATCTTTCTTGCCAATCACGATCGGGGTTCGACCCAATTTGTCACGCGCCGCATACATACCTTCTGAGGTGAGAATTAGCATCGAGCAGGATCCTTTAATCCGAGAAAATACATTCTGGATACCCGCTTCGAATGACTCCTCTTCACAAATCAAGGAGGCTGCGACTTCGGTTGGGTTGTCGTCACCGGTGAGGATCTCCGAGAACTGCCTTTTCTGCTTGAAAGCTCTGGCGCTCAGTTCCTTGATGTTGCTGACCTTACCAACTGTCACAATACCAAATGTGCCCAGATGGGAGCTGATGATGAGCGGCTGGGCATCAAAGTCGCTGATCACGCCGATTCCTTTCTGGCCTTTGAACTTCAGCAGGTCCGGCTCAAATTTTGTTCTGAAATAATTGTTCTCGATATTGTGGATTGATCTCTTAATACCATCGCTATTAACAACCGCCAGACCCCCACGCTTTGTTCCCAGATGCGAATGGTAGTCGGTCCCGTAAAAAAGATCATTGACGCAGTCCGTTTTCGATACGACACCGAATAATCCACCCATGGCAACTCCCGGTCAGGAAAAGGATTAGGTATTCTAAGGCCTCAATTTACTGGGCTGCTGAGAATATTCTAGTGAAAGCCCAAGAGACAGCTATAGTATCTTTTATACCGATTTTGATTCCGATTAAATAAAATTCGAAAATGCGCGTGAGCTGGTTCTCCACACTGAAGGTAAACAACAATAGCCTTAGGGTTCTTAAGTGTCTGTAGATAAAAGCTATGCAACGGAATTTTCTTGCTGTTAAAACACTTTTAAAATGATCATCGCGACGATGAAAAGAGGATAGATGGAAGCGGTCAATAACCCTCGCGTGCCAGCAATTTTTCAACATATCGTGATTGCAGCTGCTTATTTGCCATGATTTGTTTCAGGGGGGGCAGCTTTAAAATTACGCCTAAGACTGCAGCCAGTGCCCGATGGCTGAACAGCACCCTATTATCAAAAATTAGATGCTGGAGTTTCCCCCGTTCAATCGCCATAAGCACTGCCCGGTGTGCACTACTCACGGGGGTGATAACTTGTTCCTCACGCCGGGTCAGCCGTATCGATTTAGTGGGGCAGGATCGGACACAAAGGCCGCAGCCTAAGCACATTTCATCATCTAGACGTGCTTTTCTTCGTTTCGCCTTATGGGGGTCATTGGCGGAAATGAGAGACAGCGCCTCGACAGGACAAATATCGACGCACTTACCGCATCCCTTGCAGGATTCGGCTTTCAGAGCAGGAATATAATTTGTGGTATGGACCGGATGCAAATGGGCGAATCTTTTCGCCGCGAGCAGTGCCTCACAACAACAACCGCAACAATTACAGATGAAATTAACCCCTGTCTGGTTGTTTTCACCAAACTGTACCAGATTATTATCATAGGCCTGGTGGAGTAATTCCCGACCTTCGACTGCATCTACTCTGCGGGCGTGCCCGTGGCGGATGAGCGAGGCTGCTGAAGTATTAAAGGTCATGCAGATATCCAACGGTGCCGCACAGGCCTTATCAAGATGCTGCATTTTATGCCGGCAATAACAGAGGCTGATACCCATCGGATCAGCAGTCTCAATGACTTTACTCGCCCTTTCATAGTCAAGCACATGAAGAGATTGCTGATCGGGAAGTGCAGGTTCATGAACAAATGTCCTTCCCAGTTGTGTGTCTCCCTGGGTAAATAATTCACGGATAAAGTCTTCCTCCACATTCAGGTATTGGTGAAACAACTCACTCAGGACCTTCTGATCGAGGTCTTTCCTCAGGCGCATGAGAGAAAATTCAAAGAAACCCGCCATGGGCGGGGGCAACACATACCGGGTCCCATTTTTTTGAACTATGTCAACGAGGATGGCCCTCGAGGCCAGAGAGTCCAGGATTTTATTCGCCTCGAGTTCGCTCACCGACCAGGCCTGACTTGCTTGGTCTGCGGTAAAGGGTTTAATCGGCAACAATGCCACCAACGCAGCTTCTCGATCGCTGAACAGCAATTTTAGGATTTTTTCTAGTAAATCTGAATCGGGGGCGCCCTGCGGAAATCGGTTCAGGCGGTCTGTAAGCTGGTTGTAAGGTTGTCGAAGAGAATGATTGTTGATGCGATGAGCCACTGGTCACTCCTCTATCGATTCAAATCGTTCTCCTATAAATAATGTCCCCACTTGAGATGTCTCATCTTACCCTTCCAGTATTCCTAGTGTTAAATAGAAAATCAAGTCTGAAATGAACAATGATTTTATGTAGTAACGAACGACAATCTGGACTTGAAATTGGCCTCTATCTCGACACCGGCTCCCATTACTCTTACCATATTGCAAATCCGCTCATTCGTATGAACAAGGAGAAAAGATGATCGAGTATATTCGAATATTTTCTGATGCTGAGGGTTGCTCTCATTTTGAGATTAAAAAAATAGAATTAACCTCGAACAATTACGCCCCACCCGCACTTCCTCTCTATACATCCTCTCCTGAGTCGACAAACTCCCTTGTCTTTCTTGAACTGCCTAAAGACTGGTTTGGAGAATGGCATCCGACCCCTGTCCGACAATGGTTGATCCTCATGACGGGAGAAGTTGAAATCGAGACCGGGAATGGGAATAAATTTATAAGCAGAGCAGGTGATGTTGTCCTGCTCGATGACACTACGGGAAAAGGGCATCAGTCAAGAGCTTTAGGGAATGAACCAGTGCGCATTGCGGCGCTTCATTTCAGCTGACCAGTCAAGATACGTCGATTGAGTGTTTTGCCTAACTGCACTTCTGATCGTCGTATTATCCCTTTATATGAGAAGCTCAACCAAAGCTATCATGCGACCACGGTGATGGTGTCTACATATTTTACCCATCTCCGGCCCTTGTGCCCTTCTGCGACCAGTCTCAGTGGAAAGCCGTGTCTTTCCGGCAGGGTGATGTCGTTAACGCCATAAGCCAGGAAAAGTTGACCGCTCATAACTTCATCCAGTTCAAATCGCCTGGATTTCCTTTGGAAACCCCGCGACCCTGTAAACTTAACACGAGTAGCCTCGCGACCAACGCCAACCTCCTCGAGCAGCTTGGCCACTGAAAAGCCTTTCCACTTGCCGTTGTAAGCGAAAAAACCTGGACAAATCAGCAGTGCATTGAGCTCCAGAACCGGCAGGGCAAGAATTTCTTCATAAGTGAATTCTGCGGGATTTTGTACGGCACCATCGATCCTCAATCTCCATTTCTGCAGGTCAACCGAGTACGTTGTTTCACCCATCACGTCAAACTCTTCGATGGGTGTGGTTTCCAGAGAGCTTGTATCGAGATTGGCGGGATTGGCATGCATCAATGAATCCATAGGCGTGCCCTTCTCGAGGATACGTTTTCCGGTCTTTGACCACACGAGAGAGACGGTTCTGTCCAATCGCCCCAGGGAAGTGGTAACAAAGGCTGTGACCATGAGCATGGTCCTTATGAGCTGACGGCGTGTAATCATATCGAAGGTGCGATTAGACTCTCACGATAGCAGGAGGATTAGCGATAAAGCAGGAGGAATTAATACCACATTGTGGTCCACGTGGTCAAAAGAAAACAGATAATCTGTGCCATAGCGGGCTCTGTCGACCAATCACATTTTAGATTTCTTTAACAAATTCTTAAGATCAGCAAAGGGGGAGTGTGTAGCCGTAGCGCCCTCCTCTTTGTCTGGATTTTGAGTGGACAACCATTCGGCGTCAAGTAGACGGGAATGCTCGTTATCGTGGCAATAGAGGCATAACAGTTCCCAATTACTACCGTCAGGCGGATTGTTATTGTGGTTATGGTCTTTGTGATGAACAGTTAACTCTCGTAGGTTTTTACCGGTAAAATCACGACCACAACTTCCACAGACCCATGGAAAAAGTTTCAATGCCCGTTCTCGATAGTCTATTTGTTTCATTCTGATCCCCCTCCATAAAAGAGCCATTAAATAAGCACCTGATTGCCCCCGCTGGTAAATGGTCTGCAATTACTGGCGTTGGTTATAGGTGCATTTCCAGCATCCGATCCATGAATTATGTTTTCTTGTGGTATTGTTTTTTAACCAGATCGTAACTAGTCTTTAGATCCTTTCCATTCATTTTCAAGCAAGTTGTATCCTAATCTGTGGCTCTACAACGCCTCTGGAATCTACTTTTACAGGAATCATAATGAGTAATAATCAATCAGTTAGGAATATCTGGAGCATCACCGAAGATTCTGAGAAAAAACGTGTCATCAAGCAGTTTATTCAGAAACATGGTGAACACTACACCGAGGAAGACCTCATCAAATATCTTACCAAGAAATACAAAATTACCCATTTCAATCCTTCGTTTGCTTCTGTTACACGAAAAGAACATTGAGTGAAACACCATGATTGCCAGCAGGGGGTCGATAGTTAGGACCGATGCTACTGCTATGTTTCTCCAGAATAGTGTCTTCAGGTGGGACATATTCACATTGGTCAATTCTATGAACCTTCATCTACCCGCACTATCTAAATCTTTGGAGTTTCCCTCGCATATCTTCAATTTTTAGTCGGCGAATGATTTATAGAATAGGGTTATCACTAGTTGCGCTCCAACTACAGACACATTCCTCGAGCGGTTACCGGCCACAGGGATTCAACCCTGCCATTGCGCACCCCCACATACCAGTCAAAGAGGTTGCAGGTCGGATCACAGTGACCCGGTATGAGCTTGAGTTTATCGTTAAGACGAAGAGCGCCATCGGGATCTGTGATTACCCCATGCTCATCTGAACAATTTATATATTTCAGATCGTCACGCCCAAAGACTTTCGGCAATCCGCTGTCGACGCTCAGGGCTTTCAGGCCGGCGTCACAATTTCCTCTACCGCCATCCCAATCTCCGCCGGAATGTCGAAGCCTATCTCCAGTCTTGTCTCATTGTGAATCGCTTTCATGAGATAAATCCTGTGTAAATTATCAGGTGCATCAACCGCTATCGCGCTTCTCCACGGATAACTACAATGAAATTTCGTTTATGGACTGCACTCAAACGTGACTCCGGGCAAGTTCATCAGACAATCAGCACTGCCTGGCTTAAGTTTCCTCCTGGAGTATTCGATTGACTTCACAAATATGAAACTCAATGTGTATATCATGCTGCGTAGCTGGATATCACCGAAGAGCCAGTGAATAGACACACCAATCACAAAACTAGATGTTTCCACTCTTCGCCGACTGATGAGCTTGTCGAAAAAGCTCCCCTCCGCAGGATGCAGAGTCGTATCGCCTTAATCATTTCCAGGAGTGTAAAATGAAACAGTACCTGTTCTTTATTATTGTCGCAGTATTTATCTATACCGGGTTAAGTCCCGTGTGCAGCGCCCAGACGGAACAGCTGGAACACACCGATAGCGCCATTATCGGCGATGTCGTAAAAGATGCGTTTTCATTGCTCATTTTTACTTCAGACCTGACGGCGGTAAACCAGGCCTTTTTGATTATAGACACTCATTGGAAACCAGAATTTATTCCTCAGTTTTTAGACATCATGAGTATTCCCAGAAGCGATTATACCCTGGAAAAAACAATTGAGTTACTCACTGACAAGACCGGTCAGGAATTCGGGCGCAACATCAACGAATGGTATTTCTGGCTATGGAATCAAGATGAGAAGTTGTTGGCTGATTACGCAGATTTCAAAGCGGATCTCTATGGTCAGATCGATCCGAGATTTGCAAAGTATTTTCGAAACCGGCAATCATCTTCGCACATCAGGCTCGATGAAGTCCGCTGGGGAGGTGTGCTGCAGGACGGCATTCCCCCTTTACGTGAGCCTGAAATGATCCCGGCAAGCCGGGCAACCTATCTGGAGGATAGCAACATCATCTTCGGCATCGAAATTAATGGGGATGCCCGTGCCTATCCAAAGCGTGTCCTTGCCTGGCATGAAATGTTCACCGATACCATCGGTGGAGTCGACATTGCCGGTGTCTACTGTACCTTGTGCGGCACCATCATCCCCTATATAACCAATGTGAGAGGGGTGGATTACACGCTCGGTACCAGCGGATTTCTCTACCGTTCCAACAAACTGATGTATGATCAGGCCACCCAATCGTTATGGAGTACGGTAAGAGGTGAACCGGTTATCGGTCCACTTGTCGATAAAGGGATCGTACTTGAACACTTGAGCATGGTGACGACGACCTGGGGAGAATGGCAACGGCGCCACCCGGATACCACGGTGCTGTCACTGAATACAGGACATCGTCGTAATTATGCAGAGGGGGCAGCCTACCATGCCTATTTCTCTACCGATGAGTTGATGTTCAATACCCCATTCAAAGACAACCGGTTGAAGAACAAGCAGGAAGTAGTGGCCTTAAGATTTCCTGCATCACCGGACGAGCAGTTGGCGTTGGATACGGATTTTCTAAACCGGAACCCACTCTACAAAGACAGGATCGGTGAACAGGATATAGTCGTTCTCACTGATACCACCGGAGCAAATCGCGTGTACGATCCTTCAGGTTTTAATTTTGTATCCTACGATCAAAATAGCATCATCGTAGACAGTAACGGTAATGAATGGATGGTGACCGAAGAAAAGCTTGTCTCTGCCGAACAAAGTACATCCCCTCCTCGACTTCCCCATCGCCGAGCCTTCTGGTTCGGCTGGCATGCCGTATTTCCTGAGACCCGCCTTGTGTATTGACGTACTCACTGACTCCTTACCGCGTTCTCCGAAGTTCCATAACAAGCCTTGATACGAAGATGCTGTCTAACCCATTTGAAGAACAGTTCTACCTGCCAATGGAAAAGGTACAGCTCGGCAATAGTCAGAGCTGGTAGTGAGAAGTTATTGGTTAAAAAGACAAGATGTTTGCCTGTTTGAGGATCGCAATACTTTATTTTCCGCAGCTTGTCCGGGTAATGATGGGAGTTAGAAAAACCTGTGAGAACTCCCGTTTGGTCGTGTTTCAAACCGGTGCTCTTGTCTACAGTGGCGGAATAGCGCTTTCTATACCTTAGATTTGACTTGGCTCGAATAACGAAAAAAGCTGATGCCTCCTGCTGGACAATATCTTTACAGGGAATCTCAGGCCATTTATATTGATCAATGCGAGCTGATCAACTCTACTGCCGCCGCCACGGTCAGCCGCTGGATCGGCGACCTCCTATTGAGTTCTACCAGGCTAGCTGCTCACTGCCGTGGAGAAGACAGCAGCGCATCAGTGAACCATCCAAAACGTTGCCAGGAGGGTACCATGAAACCATTGCAAGCCAAAATTTTCAGCTACTGTACCACCAACATCAACCCCCCGAGTGAATTACAGCTCAATGAGTGGTTAGAGGAAAACCCGGAAGTTGAGATCGTTCACGCGCTACAGTCAGAATCTATTACGGTTCGGAAGGATGAGCTCGAACGAAACCTCACCGTCACCCTGCTCTATCGGGCTGCGTAGACTGTAAAAAACAAACAAACGTAGCTCGCCGCATGGTGAACTGCATTTCTTCAAATATCAGCGCACCTTCAGCCTAATCAACTTCCATAAACTCAGGGTTTCCACTGCAATTCTGAAACTCATTCGGGTAGCAAGGTGAGTGCCTATCGGGTTATAGATAACCATTTAATAACATTCGACATGTTCGCCTGACGAATAGCCACATTTCAGCACGTATCATCTTCTTATCCTCTGATCCCAAATTGGCATCATTTATGCTGTTGGTTTTGGGCTTGAGCTGGATAAATTACTGTTTTTCCATAAAAATTACCTTGCCATATGGATATATTTACGTAACAATAGGTGCATATGCGTAACTATTGGTCAGGATGAAATACCAAAGACTACATATACGAGTACCGGCTTCAGGTGACGCAATCCTATTAGAGAGAGGAGATGTCAAGGTTGAAGCCAGTGTCATCAACGTGAGCGTAGGCGGGCTTTGTATCACCGCACCGTCTCACTTGATAGACAAGCAAGAGTATCAGGTACAAATTATTACCCCATCCCATGGGAACATTCGTTTCTCCGGGTTTCCCGTTTATCAGACCTTTGAGAGTATTGGAATTAAGATAACTTCAATAGAGAAGGATCAATTAAGAATTATCTATCAGATCGTAGGCAATTTTCAACTCACCGATGATTTTATCAAATACGTAGATCAGAGAGACATCATTCACGACTGGCTGGTGGATGAGTCAGGAGAAGATATTGCAATAACATTTGAAACCGAGAAGGAGAAAGATACATAGAAACAGGGTCTGCAGGCTATTATTGAGAGGGGGCGATAAGGTGTATGGCAAGAGACTGGCAGCTCCGCGCCATCTGGCATCCTAGAGCCTATTGTTTCACAGATGCTTTGAATCACCCCTGATAAAATTGATCACGTCTCAAATTTCTTCCTCTGAGAGTTCGTTACGAAATGACGGCATATCTCCTCTGCCGTTCTGTATTTTCCAGAAGAAATCCCCGTCAGTATGCGTGAGAAGGCATTTCTCTAAGTTAGGCGAATCCATTTGGGGTCCTGTTTCATTAGACCTCAAACCGTCGCCTCTTTCTCCGTGGCACACTGCGCAATTTTTAAGGTAACATCTCTGCCACGATCTATTGATGATTGTCCTAATTCAATTGGATTAATCCTGTTTCCTTCTTTAGCGGGTGCCATCCATTCATGCGCTGCAACCGTAGGCCCCCACAAAGTAAATAGCACGAATGCTCGCAGGAAGACAGCTTGTCGTCAAACTCCTTGTATTCCCCTTTTATATTTACATTCCTCCTTCTGTAATTGTCTGCTAAATTAAACAGTAACGGACCAAAATCATCATGTTGATAACCTCTATTGAATTTTAGAGAGGCTTGTTTTAAGCTGCACAGTACTACGCTGTAGCGCAAATGAATTATAAGAGCCAATTAGCCGGCAAAGCTCGAACCGATGGAATTAAATACCTTCAAGCAAGAACAAGTGCCGCCAGTCGGGTTGCATCCCCCCCTTGAAAACATTGAGGAAGCACCCTGTTGAGGCCCAAAACCCGATCCCAGGTCTGGGATTCATGAACTGCCTGGATACAAAGCTGAAGCGTACGTTGATGGTTTCGTAGAAAAGGGGAACAACTCTATACCCAGGGCAAAGACCACACCTAAATTAAGCGACCACCTGGGCACATTCAGAGTACGCGTGGGAATCGCCCGCACCACTTATAAAGTCAATCCTGGCCTATATTGTGTAGGAACGCCTTCAGAAGATTCCCCAGTGCTGGTTACTGCAAATTACAAGCTTAGTTTCGATACGTTGCGCTTCAATCTCCAGGGCGAAGATCTATGGATTCTCGTTGTCGATACGAGGGGAATCAATGTGTGGTGCGCAGCCGGTAAGGGGACATTTTCCGCAGATGAAATTGCACGGCAAGTAAAACAAGCAAATCTCGATAGAATTGTGACCCATCGAAAACTCATTTTACCCCAGTTAGCGGCTGTTGGTGTGGCCTCTCACGAGCTCAAGAGAAAATGCGGATTTAAAGCGGTCTATGGCCCAATTCGGGCTCAAGATCTCTCCGAATATATGAAGCGCAACAACCAGGCTGATGAATCGATGCGATCTGTAACTTTCAGCCTTGGCGAACGGCTGATTTTGACACCGGTCGAACTGGTTCTCACCTGGAAAGTTGTCCTTTCGATCACGCTCATTTCATTGGTGAGTTCAGGCATTGTCCCGGGAGGGTATTCTCTTGAGGCGTTGTGGGGGAGAGGACTCTTCGCCATCGGTGCTACCATGGCTGCTTTATTAGCCGGAGCATTGGTGACTCCCGTTCTATTACCCTTGATTCCAGGTCGACAGTTCTGGTTTAAAGGAGCTCTCGTAGGTTTTCTGATGGGCCTTGCCTATCAGTTCCTGTTTCTGGCGGAAGCCCATTTTCCAGAGAGACTTGGAATCCTGCTGTGGGTTACCACAGCATCTTCTTATCTGGCGATGAATTTTACCGGGGCCACCCCGTACACATCTTTGTCTGGTGTTGAACAGGAGATGCGCAAGGGATTGCCGTTTCAAATGATCGGGGCTGGTTTGAGTGTTGTGTTCTGGATAGCGGCACCATTTTTACAGTAAGGGAATGATCATGAAGACATTCAGATATATCGACGGTGCGGCGGTTCTGAGACTAGACGTGGAGGCGTGCATTGGTTGTGGGATATGTGTGACTGTGTGCCCCCATCGCATTTTTGAGCTGCCCAATTCAAGGGCTGAAATTGTCGACTATAACGCTTGTATGGAGTGTGGTGCCTGCGCTACTAACTGTCCAACAGAGGCGATTTTTGTCAACTCAGATGACGGTTGTGGCTGTGCCGCACTGATTATTGATCGGTGGATATCGAAAGTAATAGGCAAGCCAGTAAGCTCCTGTAGCTGTTAAGGGTCTCTATTAATGTAATTTAAAGAAATTCATCACTAGTCACCTCTTAGTGCCATGTCTGTATACTGCCGCTCCACTTTGCACCTGATACTTACGTCCCTGCTGTTAGTACTCTTCACGATCTCCATGGCATTTGTGCACTCGCAGATAGCCAGGGCTTCCACTGATAAAAATGCTAAAAAAGAACCGCTCGAATGGGTTGCGGATCTGAAATCCCCTAATCAGGGCACTCGCACTCGCGCTACAGTCGCGCTGGCAAAAATCAAACCCACGCCACCGGAGGTGGTTCTGGCAACTGCAGATCTTCTCAAAGACGAGAACTGGTCGGTCAGGGCCCAGGTGCTGATGGTACTGGGCAACATGGGCCCAGATGCCTCCTTTGCGCTGCCGCAGATTATTGCCGTTCTGGACGACGAAAACAAGCACGTTCGTCGTTCGGCTGCCAGTGCTCTCACCCGGGTGCCTGCAACCACCAGCGCAACACAACTGGCGCTGGTGAAGGCGCTAGAAGCAGATGATCGCTATTTGCGTCGTCAGGCGGGTTATGCTCTGGCTAAGGTGAAACAAGGATCCGTGACGGTCACGGAGGAACTGGCCCGAATTGCTGCATCGGATAATCGTCAGGCCAGTATGGCCGCATTCAACTTACTGGATAAGCAGTCAGCGGAGGATGTGGTGCCTCTGCTTTTGCCCATGCTGAGCAACGACGACTATCATTATAGCCAGAACGCTGCTCGGGTTATCGGCAATTTCGGACCCGAGGCCGGCGCCGCTGTGCCGACCCTCATCACACTGCTTGACCAATATCCACATTACCTGATGGCGGTGCACACTCTGGGACGTATCGGTCCCGGCGCTAAGGGCGCCATTCCAGCTTTATTAGCACTGTTTGAACGATCAGACCCCAGCCGTGAACTGCGACTGGCGGTGACTGGCGCGTTGAACAACATTGGCCCGGAGCCCGAACAGGTGGTACCACTGTTTCGCGGGGAACTGGCGCAACAGGATATGTCCGAAGCTTCCGGACGCTACCGCGCGGCGCTGGCAGAGGCGATAATTGCCATGAGCGGGCCTGATGATCCCGCTATTCAGAATTATGTGAGACGCCTGGTTCGGGACCTTCGAAGCTGGATGGCTTTTACCCGGGTAGAAGCGGTTCAGGGGCTGGTTGCAATGGGCCCTGCGGCTGCCCCTGCCATTGACGCGCTGCGTGAGACGCTGCGTAAGGATAAAGAGCCGAAGATCCGCGCCCTGGCTGCCCAGGCACTGGGAGATATCGGTGGCGCAGCGCATCCGGCCTTGCCGGACCTACACAAAACGCAGGCGGAGGATGAGGCCTATGTGAAAAAGAGCGCCGCGAAGGCAATAACGAAAATTGAAGCAAGCGCCCAGACCCTAGCGCCTGATGCCACTGCGAGCTCATTAATGCCAGTTGATGAACGCGCAGAGCGCCAAAAGGAGATTGCCGCCGATATCGCCGCACTATCCTTATCAGGCTCGAGGCGTGTGCACGCTTCCCTGCGGCTACTGGAGCGGGCCCCCGACAGCCTGCCTGCTATGCACCGGGCACTGGTCGCGCCGGACACCGCTCCTCAGGTCCGCAGCCGTTTGATTGTACTGGTGCAAGATCTGGGTGATCCGCGCTCAGTGGATGTGATCATAAAGGCTGTGGAAACCAATCCTGAGCAGCCCGGGCTGCTCAGAGACGGCCTGCGAGCACTTGCTGAACTGCCCCCAAGCCCAGCATCCTATAGCGTCGTCACCAGCGTGCTGGAAGATCCCGGGGGAAATGCAGTGGTGCAACGCCAGGCATTACTCTACTTCGCAAAACATCGTGACCAGCGCGGCGCCCGTTGGGCCAAAAACTTTGCCGACGAAGACGATGTAAAAATGCGTGTTGCCATTCTCTACCTGGCTGCCTCACTGGAAGACCCAAAAGCGTTGCAGCCCATCATCAACCTGCTGCAGGAACAACCCAGACACACAGACCGCTATGCCTTGCTGTTGGGCTTGTCTTACCTGACAAACCTGACCGAGTTTGAAGAACTCACCAGGGGTCAACCCAGGGACAAGGAATACGAAAGTGTCCTGCGCGCGGCAACCTTCCGAAACGCTCAGGGACAAGAACTCACGACCTTGGCCCAGCAAATGCTTGACTCGCCTTTCCCCAATGAACGTCGCCTCGCCATCGATACACTTCTGAAAGTAAATGGCGTAGACGAATTCTCTCCGCTGATCCTACGGTGGGAGCGTGTTCCACCGGAGACCCGAGCAGCTATCGCTGCTGGTCTCTACCGAGCTGGCTATCAGTTAGTGGAGAAAGATCGCCAATTGGGGATTGAGCGCCTTCCAGTAATTAATTAAGACGTTAGCGCGTGTATAAATAGAATATCCGGGTGGCATGAGTTCCCATGTGCCACCTTTGCTACTCTGAAACTATAATTTTACAGGAGGCTTCAAGAGCCTCCACCATAAAATCGATAGAGATTTTACATTGCTCATCTTAGACTTTTGATAAATGGTTGAGATGTATTCAGATTCAATATTCACAGAAAAAATATTTGCATGGAAATCTATTTTGCAGTCCAACCCCCATCAACAAAAATCGTCTGACCGGTGATATAATCGGAAGCAGGCGAGGCTAGAAATATTGTCGTACCTTTCAAGTCAGCAAGCTCTCCATTTCGGCCGATGATTGTTTGCCGGGCAAGAGCATCGATAACCTCCTCCTTGTCATAGAGGACGGAAGTCAAACCTGTTTTGAAAAAGCCGGGTGCGATGGCATTACAGGTGATTCCGCTTTGAGCAGCAGACCATGCCTCGGCCATGGCCCGGGTCAGCTGCATCATTCCGCCTTTGGATGCGCCATAGGGAATGCTATTAGGAAAGGCCCTTTCTGATTGAAGTGAAGCGATATTGATGATTTTGCCCCAACCCTTTTCCCTCATACCCGGAATAAGGTGTTGTGCAAGGAAAAATGGCGCTTTCAAATTAATATCAATTTGCTTGTCCCAGCTGTCGGCGCTTATGTTGTCCCAGGACTGGCGCAGGTTGATGCCTGCAGCGTTAACCAGAATGTCGGGCGCCCCAAAAAAAGAGGCCGATTTCTCGACGGTTTCAGCCAGCGCATCCATATCGGACACATCGCAGCATAAGTACGCTGCCTTGCCGTTTATCTTTTCAACATCCTCAGTCGCCTCCTGCAATTGTTTTTCTTTTCTGGCGACATGGATAACCGCAGCGCCTGCTTCGGCAAGACAGAACGCAATTGCCCTGCCAATGCCCGAACTGGCTCCTGTAACCAGCGCGACCCGACCCTCGATACCAAATAATTGATTAATAATTCTCATCGTTTTCGCTCCAGTAATGGCTTCCTGCTACCTCGACCCTGACTAAATAGACAATCGCGGTCTCAGTTTAAAGGGGATGCGGTTCTACCAACTCATACCGCAGTATATCTTCCATTTCTAACACTGCAGTTACACATGTATCTGAAAAGTCTTCCCCCAAAATTTTTCTTTTAACCATCATCAGCCATGGCCTTTAGGGCGTGTATCCCCTCTCTTTCCCTGTATCTGTGCAGCCAATGCGCGTAACTCTATCACATGACAATATTTTATAAAATATTTTATGAAATATTACATAATATGATTGACATGACTTCTTTGCCTTGTTTAATGGTTAACAATCTAATGGTGTTTTCAGGTGAGTTTTAAAATTTCTACTCAAGCAATACCCCATATGGGAATAGTGGTGTTTGGTTGCTAATCGGGACCAATTAGGTCTAAAACCCAAAATTCTAACGGGAGGAGATCATGAAACGTTTTAGATTTGTAGGAGTTTTTCTTGTCACTGCGTCACTGATTCTAGCCGTGTGTTCGGCAAACGCCAAATCCATTACTATGAACATCGGGTGGGAAACGCCGCTTGACAGTCATTACGGCATTTTGGCGAAGAAGTTCAAAGAACTGGTTGAACAATACTCAAATGGTACCATTGAGGTGAAACTGCGCTGCTGTGGCCAAATTGCCACCGAAGACAATGCTTTCAAGGCGATGCAGCTTGGAACAGTTGACGGTTATTTCGTAAGTCAAAATAATGTTTCTCCACACTTTCCGCTCATGGACGTCTTCGTACTTCCGTATATCTTTCAAAGTCAGGATCACGTGATGAAAGTCACCACAGGACCGGTTGGCGATGAGATTCGTGAGTTGCTGCTTAAGGACACTGGAGTCTATCTGTTGACATTTGGTGGTGCGGACTATCGTGACCTCTACAATACCAAACGGCCCATTGAAAAGTTCGAGGACTTCGCTGGCCTGAAGTATCGAGTGCCCAAAAATGAAGTGATGATTGAAACCTTTAGGGCTTTCGGAGCAGAGCCGGTGCCGCTGGCCTGGTCGGAAACCCCAACAGCCTTGGAAACCGGAACAATAGATGGTGGTGACAACGGTACCAACGTGATCGAGGAAATGAAGTTCTATGAGTTTGCCAAGTATCTCACGATCCTCGAACACTTCGGTGGTGTTGCCCCTCTCTTCGCGAGCGAGAGATTCATGAACAAACTTAACGATGAGCAGAAGGCAGCTGTTTGGAAGGCTGCGGAGGAGGCGGGTGCGTTTCAGGCGGAGTTCAAGGCAAAGGCAACCGAGGAGATTCGCCAGCGCCTTGTGAAAGAACATGGAATGGAGATCAGTTATCCGGACAAGAAGCTCTTTATAGATGCTGCCAAAAAGGTACAAGCCATGTTCGCTGAGAAAAAGGGGCCGGTATTCACAGAATTCGTGGAAAAAATTGGTGCCGCAGCCCAATAATTTGCGGATAATGGTGCGGGATACGCCAGTGGTGCTAATCGTCAGAAGTATCCCGTGTCTCATACCTCACTTGAGTGAGACATGAAAACTGAAGTGACTCATATGTCCAAGTTATGGGGTATTGTTGAACAACGGTTTGAAGAGGCTCTTAGCTGTTTCTTTCTATCAGTTATGGCGTGCTGCGTCTTCGCACAGGTTGTTGCCAGGTATGTTTTTAATACTGCCATCACCTGGACCGAGGAGCTGTCAGGTTTCAGCATGGTGTGGGCAGTCTATATGGGGGCTTCGCTGGCGGTCCGGGAACGCTTCCATGTCCGCATTGTTATTGGTGTTGTCTCCTTGCCGAGGCCCCTTGCGATTGGCGTGATCATCTTAAGCGACCTCTGTTGGATGGCTTTCAACATTTTCATGGTCTGGTACGGGATTGAGTACCTCACTGTTTTGTGGGAGAAAGTCTACATCTCACCCTCGCTTCATATAGACCAGAAGTGGCCCCAGATGATCGTTGCCATTGGCTACACGCTCATGGCCGTGCGGCTGGCTCAAATCTATTACCTTTGGTTTAAGGAAGGGCGGCACGAACTGCCGGGCATCCCCAAAGAATCACAGCCCCAAAAGGACGTACCCAATGAGTGACACGATGTGGGTTGTCATAGTGTTTGTCGTACTGACGGTGATGGGGGTCCCGTTAATTGCCTCGGTTGGCATTGCCACGGCTGTGGCTCTGTTTTTGATCGATATACCCTTCACCCTATTGTCGCAGACAGGGTTCACGGCCCTTCAGCCGTTCCCGCTCTTAACCATTCCGCTATTCATCCTCGCCGGTCAGTTGATGGAAAAGGGTGGCATGTCAAATCGGCTAATTCAAATTGCCAATGCCCTTGTGGGAGCCTATAAGGGAAGCTTAGGGCTGGTAACGGTTCTCGGTTGTATGTTCTTTGCCGCCTTATCCGGTTCAGGTCCTGCCACCACCGCGGCGATTGGCAGTGTCACCATTCCTTCGATGTTGCGCGAGGATTATTCCCCTCGTTTCGCGGCGGCAGTGGCTGCGTCTGCCGGAGCACTGGGCAGTATGATTCCGCCCAGCAACTTGCTGATTATCTATGCCCTTGTGGCCGAGGAATCAATTCCGCGCCTTTTCCTTGCCGGTATCGTCCCTGGAATTTTCGTTGGACTGTTGCTGCTTGTCGTAGCCGGCGGCATTTGCGTTATGAATGATTATGGCGGCAAGGGAGAGCGCTTCTCTTGGCGTCCTCTCATAAAGGCTATCTGGGAAGGGAAGTGGGCTATTGGAGCCCCAGTGCTCATTCTTGGTGGAATTTACGGTGGTATTTTCACACCCACCGAGGCGGCTTCGGTGGCCGTGTTCTATGCTCTGTTTGTTGGTGTTGTGGTCTATCGTGAACTTAATTGGACCCAGATATATGGTGCATTGAGGTTCACTGCATTGATGGCTGGGCTGCTTCTAATGCTCACGCCAACAATTGCATTCGGGCAACTAGCTGCGTTCTATGACATGCCACAGCTGGTAGAGGATGCGATATTGCAATTTACGCAAAATCCCATCATCGTCATGTGCATTATTGGAGTTTTCTACATCTTTATCGGGACTTTTATGGAGTCCCTTGCCCAGATTATTCTATTCACACCGGTTTTACTTCCCGTTGTGGTGAATCTTGGAATTGACCCGGTGCTGTTCGGCGTCTTTACGGTCATGACGTGTGAGATTGGATTTTTGACACCCCCGATGGGCGGAAACCTCTTCATAGCTGCCCGTGTCACAGGAATCAGTGTCGAGGAAGTCTCCATTGGGGTGCTTCCTCTGATTGTCCCCTATATCATTGGGCTCCTTTTCATGATCCTTGTTCCGGAGTTCGTTCTCTATCTCCCCGACTTCTTCTACGGGGCACGTCCATGAATGTAGAATGAGGCAAGCCTTGAATTATCTCTGCTCACCGCTACAGATTTGAAGGCGTTATGAATAAACCAACGGAGTGATTTTAGCTATGTTTGATATTGTTTTAAAAAACGGAAAGATCGTTGACGGAACTGGAGCGCCGACATACCAAGCAGACGTCGGGGTCGAAGGTGACCGAATTAAGGCGATTGGCGACCTATCTGGCGCTGACTCGGGAGCAAAAATTGATGTTGCCGGCTTGTGCGTCTCGCCAGGATTTATCGACATCCATACCCATTCCGATGCTGTTTTGTTCGCCGACGGCCGCGCTGATAGCCAAGTTTGTCAGGGCGTAACCAGTGAGGTAATAGGCCAGTGCGGATTCAGCTTTGCGCCGGTTACCGACGCCAAGCGAATGGAAGCCTTGATGCCAGGCCGACTACCCGGCATCGATGTGACCTGGGAAACCTTCGATGGATATCTGGAACATCTTGCCAAGTGTGATCTTGGCGTCAACGTGTTGGGAATGCTTGGACATGGGACCGTTCATGGCGCTGTCTTGGGGGATGAAATGCGCCCCAGTACTGATGATGAAAGGGAGAAGATGGTTCGATATGTTGAGCAGGCGATGGAAGAGGGTGCCTGGGGCTTGTCAACAGGCCTGGAATATTGGCCCGGCATCGGGGCAACAACCCCCGAACTCGCTGAACTATGCAGTCCGGTTGCGAAATACGACCGATTGCATGCCAGTCACGTTCGCAATCGGGACATCTATTACGACCTTGGATTCGGCGAGGTGATGGCCATAGGCCGTGTCACCGGCGTGCGAACCCAAATTTCCCACATCCAGCCCAAATACGGCCGTCCCACCCATGCGATGAAACATACCATCGACATGATTGAGCATTTTCTAGAGATCGGTGTCGATGTCGCCTGCGATGTCATTCCTCATGAATGGTCCCATACATCCTTGGTTGCGGTACTGCCTTCCTGGGCGCGTGATGGCGGCCCCCAGGCATTGCTGGGTAGGCTGAAAGATCCGCAGATGCGAGAGCGGATGAAAGTGAACCCGGGTCAGATGTGGCGCCTCGTTACCGACGAAAAGTGGGATAGGATCATCCTCTACCATGTTCACAAGAACCGAGACCTTATTGGGATGACAGTTGAGGAGATTGGAAGACAAAGGGATAAGGATCCCTTCGATGCCATCATGGACATACTAGTAGAGGAAGGAGAAGAAATGCTTCAGGCGCATTGGACGTCTTTGAACTTTTTCGAGGACGACCTACGAATGATCTTGAAACGTCCTTACTGCGGCGTCATGTCGGATACCTTCGCTCTAACTCCAGGTGGTCCGACCGGCGACTTAATTGGTTCGCTGGCTGGGTATGGGTGGGTTGCCCGTTTCCTGGAACATTACGTGCGAAAGGTTGGTGTCATGTCATTGGAAGAGGGTATTAGGCGATTGACCCTATTACCAGCGTCACGTGTGGGTCTGAAGGATCGTGGCACGCTGCGTGCCGGTGCCTACGCCGACATTACCGTATTCGACCTTGATCAGGTCGCATTTAAATGCACTGTCGAGGAACCGCGGGTTCATCCCGACGGGATCGTCCACGTCATGACTAATGGAGAATTTAGTTTCCGTGACGGGGGACGGACTAACATTTGCGCTGGCAAAGTCCTTCGTGCCGCTTAATAAGGTGCCTAAGCCGAAATGCATAATATGAGTCACAATCGCGAAATATTTTTATGCATGAGCATCTATGATGAATCTAGCTCAGAGCACATCACCGGCATCGTGGCGAGACTTAAACACCGGTAGTTGTCAGGATTGAATAGTAGTTTTGTTTTACCAACAAAAGACAAACCAGAACAAGAAAATGAACACGAACAACCACCCTGCCCTTATGGGATCGCTTAGACCTTCGAGTCCATCCGTTAAGCTCATCAACTTCAGCCCCGGGCCCACTTCACTGCCAAAGGCCGTCGAGGAGGAGATAGCCCAGAGCTTCAAAAAACCCGGGCTCACCTCTCTGGCACTATCGCACCGGTCTCCCGAGTTCATAGATATACTTCGCCGTACCAAGGCGTCCGTCAGACGGATCATGAACATACCGGACGATTACGAACTGCTTTTCACACATGGCGGCGGTCACGGACAGTTCGCCGCAGTGCCTTTAAATCTTTGCCACAACAAGTCGGATGTTGCGACATATATTGTAAACGGCACATGGACGGAGAGGGCCCGCGACGAGGCCACCAGGTACTGCACCGTCCAGAGCATCGATGGAAGGGACCCCATGGGAGGCTATACGACCTTCCCCGAGTTGATCGAGGAGGAGATCGATCCTGAGAGCAAATATCTATTTCTCTGTTCCAACGAAACCGTCAATGGCATCGAGAATCACAGGCTTCCGAGACTTCCGGATTCGCGCCGGCACATTCCCTTGGTCATCGATGCGAGTTCTGATTTCACAACCAAACCGATCGATTGGCGCGATGACGGTGTCGGGGTTCTTTTTGCCTGCGCCTCGAAAAACATCGGTCACCCCGGCGTCACCCTGACGGTCGTGCGCAAGGATCTCCTTGGCGAGAACTGCGCATCCCCGCTTTGCCCCGGAGTGTTCAATTACACGACCAATGCGGAGGCTGAGAACCTCTGGAACACCCCCGCGACCTTTAACATCGAAGTCATTGGTTTCCTCATGGACTGGCTCGAACACCAGGGCGGTGTCGCAGAGAACGAGCGCCGGTCTATTGCCAAAAGCAGTATCCTCTATGAGGTCATCGATAACTCAGGTGGATTTTACGTCACCCCCGTGCAGAACAC
This sequence comes from Desulfofustis sp., assembly GCA_013042475.1. Classification (GTDB taxonomy): domain Bacteria; phylum Desulfobacterota; class Desulfobulbia; order Desulfobulbales; family Desulfocapsaceae; genus JABDQA01. The sequence goes on along the minus strand of JABDQA010000041.1, from coordinate 9,496 downwards.
ATCATTGAGAAGCCGGATGAACGTCCCCTTCAACATCAAAGAAGGAGACGAAACAATGACCGATGATTTTCTCATTCAGAGCTGGAACGAGGGTATGGTTGGACTGCGGACTCTGACGCCCTTTGGGGTGGGAGATTATCTGAGGGCGAGCCTGTACAATTGTATTACTGAGGAAGACGCCGTCCGCCTCGCTGATTTCATGAAGCGGTTCGCTCGTAAAAATTAAACCTGGTGATCGCGGGGCAAATGCGCACGGTGTCGATGATCTGCATGGGATGAGAAAAGAGGCAATGGCGGAAAAAACATTCACCAAGAACTTCACAAGGCAGGAACCCATCTGTGAAGAGGGCATAGAAAAAGCACTTGAGATCCTCAGGACCGGCAAACTTCACCGATATAATGTCGACAGTGGAGAAAAAGGCGAGGCTGCTCTTTTGGAAGAAGAGTTCGCCGCCTATATGGGCAAGAAATATTGCCTTGCCTGCGCATCCTGCGGAAGCGCCATTTATCTGGCCCTGAAAGCACTGGGTGTCGGCCCCGGGGATAAAGTCCTATGCAACGCTTTCACGCTAGCCCCGGTCCCAGGTGCAATAGAAAACTCGGGCGCAGACGTCGAACTCGTCGAAATCACGGATGATTACACTGTCGACCTCGACGATCTCATTCGCAAAGCAGCAAAAGCCAAGTGGTTCCTGCTCTCTCACATGCGAGGGCACATTGTCAATATGGACAGAGTAATGGAGATCTGCAGGGCCCATGACCTAACCCTTATCGAGGATGCCGCCCATACCATGGGGGCATCATGGGACGGCATGAAATCCGGGGCTTTCGGCAAGGTGGGATGCTTTTCCACTCAGACTTATAAGCATATCAACTCCGGGGAAGGCGGCCTGCTGGTGACCGATGACCCCGAGGTTATCAGCAGAGCAACCATACATTCCGGCTCCTACATGCTCTATGACCGGCACACGTCACGTCCTTCCACAGAGGTGTTCGAGCCCCTCAAGACCGTGGTACCCAGCTACTCCTGCCGAATGGACAATCTCCGGGCCGCCATTTTGAGACCACAACTGCAGATGCTGGATGAGCAGTGCGCCCGGTGGAATAAGCGGTATCGGATTCTCGAACAGGGGCTTAATCGCATTGATGGCATTGCCTGCCCGAAAAGAGATCCGAGGGAAGCGTACGTGGGAAGTTCCATCCAGTTCTCCCTGATCGGCAGGGATGAAGCGACCATTCAAGCGTTTCTTCAAAGCTGCATGGATTTGGGTGTTGAACTTAAGTGGTTCGGCAACAAGGACCCTGTCGGATTTACCAGCGCCTATTCGAGCTGGAAGTATATTGACGAACTTCCTTCTCTTCCCGCTACTGATCGTATTTTGAGCACTATGTGCGATATGCGTGTTCCACTCACATTCAGCGAGGAAGATTGTCAAGCGATTGTCGAGATTATAGGAAGTGTCGCTCTGGAGATATTATTTGATTGAACCGTTCTGCCGCATCATCATCGGCAGTAGATTAAGTACGTAGTGCCTATGTACCAGTCCATAAACCTACTCAGATTTATTGAAACTCACTAAAGGTATTGCAGTGGGCGCTTCTCAATCATCAATGAAATCTTTGAAAGCGTATGAGATTATTCGCGATATGATCTTGACCGGGGAAAAACTCCCAGGTTCCCGCCTGATTCTATCTGATCTTGAAAAGGAACTGAACATAGGCCGCGGCCCGATCAGAGAAGCACTCATGAGGCTCGATCGAACTGGGTTGGTAAAAAACATTCCTTACAAGGGTGCTATCGTCGAGACCCCGCCCACCCGAAAGGAGATTCTCCATATCTATGATCTGCGTATAGATCTGGAGGTCAAACTTGGCGTTGAGGCAATGGGCAACATAACCGATCATGTCATTTCCAATCTTAAAGATCTTCATGTCGCCATGCAGCAGTGCCCGGAAAATCATCACCATCTGGACAGCAGTTTTCACTTTCTTATCTATGATGCTTCAAATCTTCCTCATCTCTGTAATATCGCCAGAATATTGCGAAGCTCTGTGGAAAATTTCCTCAATATTTATCGACGTGAAAAAGAGCATTGCGTTAAATTCAACAAAGAGCATGGTCTGATTATTGAAGCACTCAAAAAACAGGACACTGAAGGACTCCAGAAGACAATTGCTGTCAATGTCGAAAGCGGACTGGAGGTCATCAAAGAAACCTACGGCACAATATTCAGGGTTGCCCATTGAAGAACCACACAACCTAGATAGGGGGCCTGGAGAGTGATAAAACAATTGGGAAACGGGGGAAACTGCAACAACGTCCAACTACACAACAAAGTACGGTGTTTCAAATGGTAAATTGGTGTGAGGTTCCTGGAGGGGCCTCGGCACTAAGACAAAGCAGCGAATGGGCGCAGCTTTGGGTCGGAAAAACACAACCAACGAAGACAGGAGGGTAGCAATGAAAATGAGAAGCTTAAAATTTTTACTCAGCGCACTGATGGTGTGCGGAGCGCTGACCGTGACGGTTCATGCAGCGGACAAGGTGATAATCGGCACGTTCGGCGAGTCGTTGCCTGTTCAGATGGCTGCGCATGAGGGTAAACTGGCAGAGGCTACCGGCTGGAATGTCGACTGGCGTAAATTCGCCTCAGGTACCGACGTGATTGCGGCAATGGCATCCGGCGATGTTGCCCTCGCCGAACTGGGGTCCTCACCGTTCGCTATTGGCGCAACCCAGGGAGTCGACATCGAAGCATTCATGCTCGATTTCGTGATTGGTGAATCGGAATCGCTGATTGTGCGAAATGGCGCCGGCATCAAATCATTGGCCGATTTGAAAGGAAAACGCGTTGCTACGCCCCTTGGTTCGACGGCGCATTTCTCCCTGATGGGGGCCTTGAATCACGCCGGTATTGCTGAAAACGATCTGACCATCATGGGGATGCCGCCGGATCAGATTACTGCCGCCTGGCAGCAGGAAGCGATCGATGCTGCTTTTGTCTGGCCTCCGGCGCAGACCGAGATCCTGAAAACCGGTACACGTCTGGTTGGTGCGGATAAAGTGGCTGAATGGGGCTATCCGACTTTCAACGTCTGGGTCGTCAACAAGAAATTCGCAGCTGCCAATAAAGACTCTCTGATCGCCTTTATGAAAGCGGTCGATGCCGCAAATCTCGACTATCTCCAGAACATGGACGCCTGGACGGCTGACAGTGCCCAGGTAAAAGCGATTGCCGCGCAAACGGGCGCCGCTCCTGAAACAGTGGTGGACTCGCTCAAGGGCTACAAATTCCTTCCCCTGTCGGAACAGCTCGAACCTGCCTGGATGGGCGGTGGCATCGCCAAGGCGGTTAAAGATACTGCAGCCTTTCTCAAATCAGCGGGTCGCATCGACCAGGCCGCTGATGATTACTCACAATCGGTAAATGTTGATTATCTGAAAGCTGCAGTCAAATAATCTGCACTCTTCATTTATTGACGAGTCCCACCCTCGTAATAGAGGGTGGGACAAGTTGAAGACTAAGCGGAGACCCAGCATCATGAGCCTAAAAATCGAAAACGCAACGGTCATTTATCCGGGTACAGATGGGAGACCTCCAACCGAAGCGCTGCAGCAGATCAACCTGAGCATGGATGATGGCGATTTTGTTGTCTCAATAGGGGCGTCTGGCTGCGGAAAGTCGACTCTTCTCAATTTGATTGCCGGGTTTCTGGCCCCTTCGGATGGGCGCATCATTTTAGACGGCTCTGCGGTGGAAGGTCCCGGTGCCGATCGCTCAGTGGTTTTCCAGAAGCATGCGCTGTTACCCTGGCTCAATGTCCGCAACAACATCGAGTTCGGTTTGATGCTGCAGGGGAACGCCAAAGAAGAGCGCAGCAAAGTAGCCGATCATTACATCAAATTGCTTGGCTTGAGCGGCTTCGAAGACTCACCGGTTTATGATCTCTCCGGCGGCATGCAGCAGCGCGTCGGTATTGCACGCGCTCTCACCTGCGACCCCAAATTACTGCTCATGGACGAGCCCCTGGGTGCGCTGGACGCCTTGACGCGGGAAAAGGCTCAGGAGCTTATTCTGCAGCTTTGGCACGATACCGGCAAATCCGTCTTTTTCATCACTCACAGCGTCGAGGAGGCCTTGTTCATGGGAACCCGGTTGGTCGTCATGTCACCGCGGCCCGGCCGAATTACTCACGAGTTTGAGCTGCCGTTTTCTAAACAGTTTCTGGAGGGAACCAGTGCCAGGTCGGTCAAGGCTTCACCAGAGTTCATTGAAATCCGCGAGGAAGTGCTGGCAATCATCTTCGCCGATGAGGAGGCTGTATGAGCGTCACGAGCAATGAGAATGGCAAGAAAGAGCAGTCTGCCTCAGGTTCTTTGATCTCGAGGCTGGCCCGGGAACGGCCCACGCGGCCCGGCGAGACTTATGGCGTTCCCGGTTCCGGAGACACCCTGCTGCTCAGCCTGGCTACGATTGCCGTGCTTCTGTTCGTCTGGTGGTTGATCACTGCAATGGGCTGGGTGAAGCCGCTATTTGTCCCGTCTCCGCAAAGCATCGTGACAAAATTTATAAGCATCTGGCAAGACGGATTTACCGGCTCGTCGCTCTGGCTGCACATCCTGATTTCGGCTGGCCGGGTATTCAGTGCTTTTCTGCTGGCCTGTGCAATTGGTATCCCGCTCGGTCTTGCCATGGGTATGAGTCCACTGATACGAGGTATATTCGACCCGCCAATTGAATTCTATCGGCCGATCCCGCCACTCGCTTACCTTCCACTAATGATCATCTGGTTTGGAATCGGTGAGACATCAAAAGTGCTTCTTATTTTTCTTTCGGTGTTTGCTCCAGTTGCTTTGGGTGCCCGAGCAGGTGTGCGCTCTGCTGCGATCGAGCAAATCCATGCGGCCTATTCATTCGGGGCAACCCGTTGGCAGGTCCTGCGCCATGTTATCCTCCCCGCGGCAATGCCTGAGATCATCACAGCAATGAGGATTGGGATCGGTTTCGGTTGGACTACCCTGGTGGCTGCCGAGATGGTCGCGGCAACAAAGGGTATCGGCTACATGGTGCTGACTGCTTCGCAATTTTTACAGACGGCGGTGGTCATCATGGGCATTGTGGTGATCGCCGGTATTGCCTACCTCTTTGATCTGCTCATGCGCCTGATTGAGCGCAAGGTTGTGCCGTGGAAGGGTAAGATGTGAATCGATTAATGAGCCTAGGGGGTTGATCAAGTATCATTTATTTACTTAAAAAACGTCGATGATCATTGAGAATAAATTTCAGGATGTACAGGCACCCTTCTGTCCCACTTTTCTCTAAATAAGCAATTGAAATCTTATCTTTAAAAAGAAAGGTGTAGATAAAGATTTATAGAAATCTACGATATTAGCAAAGGCCATATAATTTGCTAAAAGATTTATCGAGTCAATATTCCAATCTGATTAACATATGATCGTCTAAGAAAAGGTTAGGGATAATCTTCTTGTGTAAATTTTTCTTGTAAGCAATTGTGCGTAACGGAAAAATCATATTATCAATTAAGGGTCCACTTTGTTAGGTTGATAGTTCAACATTTCGCGCGACCATTAATACTTCGTCTGCTGAATAGAGATCCCTAATAGTCGCTTCCACCGTCGCCCCTATTGTCTTCTGGTATATTTTTTGAGCATAGTTATCCGACCTGGTGGTGACGATAATGTGTTTTATTTTTGCACCTCTGCCAGCAAGTTGACAATTTATCTGCGGTAACGACTCTTTAATCAGTTTGCTGCCAATACCTTTTCCATGATATTCGGGAAGAACGGCTAGTTGCTCCATTTCAAGAACTACCTCTTGGCGAAAACCGCTTTTTTGAACCCATTGGATGTAGCCAACTATCTCATTGTTCTGATTTTCTGCCACATAGTATTGGACTCTAGGATATGCCTTGCTATTACTTTCAATCCATTCGTACGACAGCTTTTGTCGCACAAATGCAGCTTCATGTATTTTTGCAGTTTTTTCTATATCGTTATGGTGTAAGGGACGAATGTTCATGGTATTTAAAAAATTGGTAGGTAGAAGGTGGTTTTGAGAATAGCGATTTTATGATCAGATTTTTGTCTAGAGAATGTGTTCAGATCTTACGGGTACTTTTTGCCGCTTTTTGTAAATAATTCTTATTTTTTATATTGCCTTCATTCCAACCTGTAGGCTGCCTGGAAAAATAAAAGTTTTTGTTCAACATCAAGGCGCGTGCGCAAATTTAACCGCAGGCATATAGTCGATATGTCAAGGATTAAATTTTCACCCGCAACTCAGAGTTCGGGTGAAAATACCATTTTTCAAGGTAGCCTGTAGTGTTGAGGAACTGGCGGCATTGCCCCGGGCTGGCCGCACACGTATGCTGCCAGGCGGTTTGCTTTTTCATTAATCTCATCTAGTGTGTTGTTGCGCAGCAATCCAGTTACCACGGCTGCGGTGAATGAGTCACCAGCACCAATTGTATCGACGACTTCGGTAGCGATGCCCTGATGTCTGGATATGTCGTCCTTCGCAATTAAAACGGAGCCGTTACTTCCCTTGGTAAGAATTACAAGCTCAAGATCAAAGTGTTTCCGGAGTGCTTCTATTTGTTCATGTTCGGCACCGCTAAGCAAAAAAAGTGATGATATAACGGTTAGTTCATCATCATTAAGCTTTAAAACCGTGCATATTTTGAGCGACGTTTCAATGATCGCCCGGTTATAAAAGTTTTGGCGAAGGTTGAGATCACAGACTTTCAAGGTTTTTTCAGATGTGGTTCCCAGGTAATTCTGAATTGTTAATCGTGCCGAATCTGATCTTTGGGCAAGTGTGCCGAAACAAATGGCCTGAAGCTCCGCTGCACATAGTTGCGCGGCAGGGTTTATGGTGAGGTGGTCCCAGGCAACATCATCAGGGAATTCATAGGTTGCGATTCCTTTTCCATCAACTCGGGCAGTGACATATCCGGTGTCGAATTGCTCTAAAACACTTATGTAGGAGGTGTTTACTCCTCTTTTCTGCAACTCCTTTAGGGCGTTCTCACCTCTGTTATCGTTACCGATTGTCGATATAGCCACCGCTTCAGCCCCAAGAGCTGAAACGTGGTAAGTAAAATTAATTGGTGCACCACCCAGTTGCTCCGAATCAGGCAAGACATCCCATAGTATCTCACCAATACCAGCAATCTTAACTTGCTCCATTCAACTACCTCTACTATCTTTTTGAAAACTGAGGGTGAGCAGCATGATTTAATGCGTGCCTAGCCAGAGAAGAAAAAAAACAGACAGACTAATGATTAATTTAAATATATCCAATTGGTTATAGAGTGCGCCACGCTCAGCCGGAAAAGGTATCAAACTCCTTATGGCGCCCTTGATTTTCAAGCCCAGGGGCAAGCTTTAATCAAGCGAGTTCTGCAGGTATCCTTCTATAACCCTCTCTACACCTTCAGACCAGACTTTCTGGAGCATGAAGGCAAAGCGTTCCCGAAACATTGCAGCTTGCCCGACTGTGCCATAAATATCTTCCATTTCCAACCATATCATTGGGTTATCCTTGGATGCACGAGAAGCGGAAACGAGATGGTCCCAGTTGGGATCGTTGGGCTCGATATCTCGATTGCTTTCGGTTGTACCGTAACAATAGCGGCACCACAGCGCCGACTCGAGCGCCAGTCCGTCAATTCCTGCACCAGCTTTTATACGGTCGGCAATGGAAGGGATAATGAACTTCGGCTGCCGATTTGATCCATCCAGACACAGTCGTCGAATCGTATCCCCAATCTTAGGATTTGCGAATCGCTCCTCGATCTTTTTGAAATAATCCGCCAAATCTGTATTCGGGACAGGGGGGACGGTGGGTATGATTTCATCTTGTTCAACTTTTTCAAGAAAAGACCGAATCAATGGATGTTCCATTGCCTCATGAGCAAAATGGATATCCATAAGGCCGGAGGGATAGGCAATAACCGCATGCCCGCCATTGAGAATACGAATCTTCATATTCTCATAGGATGTTACATCAGGGACGAAAGTGACCCCGACAGTCTCCAAAGCCGGACGACCGGCTGGGAAATTATCTTCAAGTACCCACTGAATAAAGTCTTCGCAGAAAACCGGCCTGGCATCTTCAAGGCCGTAATCTCTTGCCAGTATTTCGCGTTCGCGCTCACCTGTCGCCGGGGTGATACGATCCACCATGCCACTTGGGAAGGCCACTTCTGTTTGAATCCACTGAGCCAATTCAGGGTCTGAAAGGTTGGCCAGTCCGGCAACTGCGTTGCAGGTAACTGGACCGTTGTGGGGTATATTGTCACATGACATTATCGTAAAAGGCTGAATCCCTGCCCGGCGCCTGCGTTTGAGTGCCTCTACAATCAGACCAAAAACGGTCTTCGGGGTCTCGGGTGTAGCCGCGTCAGAAACGATTTGCGGATTGTCAGCATCGAAAACGTTTGTTGCTGGATCAATGAAATATCCGCCCTCGGTGATGGTCAGCGACACAATGCGAACAGCAGGGGAAGCGAGTGTGTCGATAATAGCAGTTGTGCTATCGGGAGAAAGAAAATCAATCATTGAGCTTGTAATACGGGCAGCACTGTGACTGGCGGACTGCTCTACAACGGTTGTCAGAAAGTCCTGGGCGGCGAGCACCTGGCGCATCTTTTCGTCCCATGGCAGGACCCCGGCGCCTATTATTGCCCAGTCATAATCGCGGCCGGTATTGAAAAGGTCGTCAAGAAAAACAGCCTGATGGGCGCGGTGAAAATTGCCAACACCGAAATGGACAATACCTGCAGATAGGTCCTGACGATTGTAGGAAGGAGTTGCGGCCACCGAAGAAATGTCTCCAAGACTGTGCGCGGAAAGTCTTATTGTCATAATAGTTTTCCTTTGTTAGATGCTTGGATGTCAGTGCTTTCCTCCTCGGTACAAAAAATTTACACCGTGGAAATTGGAAACGCTGGTACCTGCGTCTGTATTGGTCAGATTGGGGTGATGGGCAAGCTCGGTATTTGACGCCTCACCCATTCGACGGATCACCTGAAGTACACGTCTTTCATTGCAGCGAGGAAGAGAATTGGTTGCTTTAAAATTGCTGTAAGAATAACGTTTAATTACGAGAAATTACTTTTCCCGTTTCAGCATCAAACAGATGCATTTTTCGCATATCAAAAGACACTTCAACTTCTTCCTTAGAACGTGATTTTGATTGAGGATCGACACGCGCCGTGAACCTATGCTGTCCAGACTCCAATTCCAAAATGATCTCTGCACCAAGCGGTTCAACCAACCTCACCTTGGCGACAAGTTTTTCCCATTGTCCTCGAGAGTTTACCGGTAAGGAATCGGTAATATCCTCTGGACGAACACCAAATGTCACCTCTTTGTCTTTGTAGTTGCCATAGGCGTCATAATACTGTTGAGGAACCTTAACCTGAAAACTTCCGCTATCAATAATCAATTCCCCATCAACCTGAACAAGTT
>JABDQA010000033.1 GCA_013042475.1 Desulfofustis sp. | reverse complement strand
CAGAAAAAAACCACCGCTTCCATCATTGCCTGATGATTTCTGTCTGATTGACAGCCATTGTCATCTCGACATGGCTGACTATCAATCTGATCTTGACCAGGTGATAGACAGAGCCGCCCGACACAATGTGAAAGGAATTGTTACCATCGGCATTGACCTGTCCAGCTCTCAAGATGCCGTTGCGATCGCCAAACGCTGGAAGGCGGTCAGGGCCACTGTGGGATTCCATCCCCATGATGCTGACAAAGCCAGTCAGAAAGCTCTTGCACAGTTGGTAGATTTAGTGGAAAAAAATACGGAGGCAGTTGTTGGATGGGGCGAGATAGGCCTTGACTACGTGAAGAAATATTCCCCACCGGAAACCCAGCGCAGTGTTTTTCGCAAACAGCTGCGCATAGCACGGGAGTTGAAGCTGCCGGTGATTATTCACGACCGTGACGCTCACGAGGACTGCCTTCGCATTGTCAGAGAAGAAGGCCCTTTCGAACAGGGCGGTATCATGCATTGCTTCTCAGGGGACTTGAACTTTGCCCGAAGAGTGATGGCCAATAATTTCCATATCTCGATTCCCGGTATCGTCACCTACAACAAAGCGGACGAGATGCAGGATGTCGCCAGCCATGTTCCAATAGAGCGACTGCTGGTTGAAACCGACGGTCCTTTTCTTGCTCCGGTCCCATATCGGGGTAAAAGAAATGAGCCGCTCTATACACTCTTTACCGCAGCCCGAATAGCAGAACTCAGGGGCATCGAGCTTGGTGAACTTGCCAGGCAGACCACTGAGAACTGCCAATGGATCTTCGGGACCGAATTTAACTGCTGAATCCAGACCATGCCGACCATTCGCCAGAACCTCGACAAGATCCGGTCATCGATCAACGATATTGCGCTACGCTGCCACCGTAACCCAGACGATATTCAACTGGTCGCTGTTTCCAAGCGTTTTCCAGTTGCCGCCATTGAGGAGGCTCTGGCAGCCAACCATGTAGTGTTCGGGGAAAATTACATTCAGGAAGCGGCAGAGAAAAAGCAGACATTGGATAATAGAATCAAGCTCCATTTCATTGGCCATCTGCAATCCAACAAGGCCAGGACAGCAGTTGAGTATTGCGATATGATCGAAACGATTGATCGGCCTAAAATAGTCAAAACTCTGCATAAGCATCTGGAGAGTGAGAATCGGTGTCTGGACGTGCTGGTCCAGGTCAACGTTGGCGAGGAGTCACAGAAATCGGGGGTACTCCCGCAGGATGCTGAATCGCTTTTGGCTTATATGCAAGATTTTCCCCGGCTGAAGCTACGCGGTTTGATGACCATGCCGCCTTATACCCCCGACCCGGAGATGGTCAGATCGTCGTTCCGTGCACTGCGGGAGATCGCAGTAATGATGGAAGCAAAAAATTTACTGGGAAGGCATGGTAAGATAGAGCTTTCCATGGGTATGTCCCATGACTACCATGTGGCAATTGAAGAAGGGGCGACCCTAATCAGAATCGGAACCGCGATATTTGGCGAACGTCCGCCGCTATCCCAAAATAGATAACCATCAAGGACAGACAATGAAGATCACAATGATTGGTACCGGATACGTCGGCCTGGTTACCGGTACCTGTTTTGCCGAATTTGGACATCATGTCACCTGCGTGGATAAGCTCAGTGAAAAAATCGATCTGCTGCTTCAGGGCGAGATTCCCATATACGAACCAGGTCTCGACGGGCTGGTTGCGAAGAATACCCAGCAGGGACGCCTCAGTTTCACTACTGACCTGGCAGAGGCCGTGGCAAGTGCCGAGGCTGTATTTATAGCTGTCGGTACGCCCACCAGCAGGCGCGGGGACGGGTATGCCGATCTTACCTACATTTATGAGGCTTCAAAAGAGATTGCCCCCTTCCTTGAAGGCTATACCGTTATCGTCGATAAAAGTACGGTGCCGGTGGGAACGGCCAGACAAGTCGCGAGAGTAATAAAGGAAGTAAATCCAGAAGCTAATTTTGACGTTGCTTCAAATCCTGAATTCCTCAGAGAGGGAGCTGCGATTAATGATTTCATGAGACCGGACCGTGTGGTCATTGGTGTAGAATCTGACAGGGCCGAGGCAATCTTGCGAGCCATTTACCAACCCCTCTACCTCCAAGAAAATCCCATCGTTAAAACCTCGATAGAAACAGCCGAGCTTACCAAGTATGCCGCCAATGCTTTTCTGGCCACTAAGATCAGTTTTATCAACGAAATGGCTTTACTGTGCGATGCAATCGGCGCCGATGTCGTAGCACTTGCTAAGGGCATCGGTATGGATGGGAGAATAGGCCCCAAATTTCTCCATCCCGGCCCCGGCTTTGGCGGCTCATGTTTTCCCAAAGACACTATGGCTTTGATGAGAATTGCCCAGGAAAATGGGGAAAGCCTCCGCATCGTTGAAGCGGCAATCGAAGCCAATGGTGCCCAGAAAGCCAAGATGGTAAAGAAGATTCGTGATATGCTGGGAGGCTCTGAAGCAGGAAAAACAATCGCCGTGCTGGGCCTTACTTTTAAACCGGAAACAGACGACATGAGAGACAGCCCCTCAATTACCATCATTCCTGCACTACTGGAAAAGGGTGCGGTGATCCGCGCCCATGATCCCCAGGGTATGGAGGAGGCGCGCCGACTGCTACCCGACACCATTGTCTATACAGAGAATTCCTACGAAGCCTGCACCGGTGCCGATGCTGTTGTTGTAATGACCGAGTGGAACCAGTATCGTGCACTCGATTTGGAACGATTGGGCTCGCTGATGAAGCAGAAGATCTTTATCGATTTAAGAAATGTCTATCAGCCTGACTTGGTCAGGGAACAAGGATTCAAATATGCAGGGGTGGGTAGATCTTAGTGAGAAGAATATTAAAGCCCGGCATGGAAAATTCCAGACCGGGCTGAAAGTATAAAGGTTAAATCAGCTTTTTCGTTTGGAAGCCCTTTTTGATGCCTTGAGTGGGTTTATGCGCGTCTTGGCAACTTTTATCTCAGGTTTCTGGTGGGTTGCGAAATTGCAGATCCCCAGTCGCCATTTAGCCTCTGGGTTCACATAGGTTTTACAGTATTTTACACCATCTTCCTCGACGATCCGCTCGCATCCTTCGCATTTATCAATAATAGGCTTGAACGAGCCTTTTAATGCTTCAACTGCATCTGCCATTTTGGCCTCCAAATCCTTGACTATGTTTTTTACTGTCGGGTTAAGTTGACAAAAGCTATCCAGATATACTGGTAGCCGAACCTCTAATTATAACAGAATCACATATCAGCATCAAGAAATATCTTTTTTTTTCATAGATTAAGCTGTTTTCACACCAAAATAGCGGCAATCCTTAATTTTTTAAATTAACTATATTATTTCAATACCTTATTATTAATTATTAGACAAAAAATCTAACTATTCGAACCTCCCTTGTTTTATCCAACCTCATGGAATATAATAGGATTTGTGATAAAACAGCCAAAAGGCCAAATAGCTCAGCAGCCACCTGTTGAGATTATTTTCTGCATTTCTGGAGAACATTATGCCTGTTTATGTGTGGAAAGGTAGGAACCAGTACGGTGAAAAGCGCAAGGGTGAGGTAGAGGCCCCTGACCAGGCTGCCGCACTCGCCCACGTCAAAAGGATGCGGATCGCCGATCCGGTGGTAAAAGAAAAACCAAAAGATTTACTTGAGAATATTCCATTTTTCCAGCCAAGGGTTACAGACAAAGATATCGTAGTCTTCACCAGACAGTTGGCAACGATGATCGATGCGGGCCTACCTTTAGTCCAGTGCCTTGAGATCTTAAGTAAGCAGCAGGAAAATTCCACTTTTAAGAAGACCATTGCCGAAATCCAGGAAGACGTGGAAGCAGGCACTACCTTCGCCGATTCGATGCGCAAGCATCCAAAGGTTTTCGACAATCTTTACTCAAACATGATAGAAGCTGGTGAAACTGGCGGTATCCTGGACACAATCCTCAACCGTCTTGCCGTCTTTATGGAAAAGACCATGGCCCTGAAAAAAAAGATCAAAGGAGCCATGGTCTATCCGACAATATGTCTGGCAATTGCATTGCTGATACTGGTCGTCATCTTGGTGTTTGTAATTCCGGTGTTTGAGGAAATGTTTTCTCAGATGGATGCTGCCTTGCCGGTTCCAACCCAAGTTGTCGTGACTATAAGTCATGCCTTTAAGGAAAATCTGCTGTGGATATTCTTGCCTCTAATCCTTCTCATTTATATCTTCAAAAGGGTCTATTCCACAGAGAAAGGCCGCTATCGGATAGATCAGTTTTTTCTGCGGCTGCCGATTGTCGGCGTCCTAATCCGCAAGGTAGCAGTGGCTAAATTTACCCGCACCCTAAGCACCATGCTGCAGAGTGGAGTACCGATATTAGAGGCCCTCCAGGTTGTTGCCAAAACAGCTGGAAATAAGGTGATTGAACGGGCTGTATTCCGGGTCGGTGACGCAATCGCCGAGGGCCGGCCGATGGCTGAACCGTTGATGGAAAGCGGCGTCTTCCCCAATATGGTCGTGCAGATGATTAACGTTGGTGAATCGGTCGGAGCGTTGGATACCATGCTTGAAAAAATTGCCGATTTCTATGATGAAGAGGTGGATCAGGCCGTTGCCAATCTGACCGCAATGATTGAGCCGTTTATGATGGTTTTTCTTGGCGGTATGATCGGAACTCTGGTTGTGGCCATGTATCTGCCTATCTTTGAAATGGCAAGTCATATTTAAATTAGAAGTCTAAGAAGCTATATTCTTACAAGAAACTATTGACTTTCAATGCAACGATTTTAATTTAGTTAGTTAGTTACATCAAACCCGCATCTGGCAGGGAGGAAACCATGACTCTTACAAAAGCTGATCTGGTCCAACAGGTGTATAAAAATCATGAAGGGCTCACCAAAGCTCAGGCCACTGCTTCAGTGGAAGCTTTTCTGCGCCTATCCAAAGAGTCGCTTATTAGCGGCTCTGATCTGCTGCTCAGCGGCTTTGGAAAATTCAACGTCAAGGATAAGAATTCCAGAAGAGGCCGCAACCCTCAGACCGGCGAAGAACTTACCCTGGATGCGAGAAGGGTCGTAACTTTCAAACCATCCGGCATCCTGCGGGAGAAAATCAACAAATAACCTTCTTCGTTTATCGGATTAGGGGAGCGGGCAATTCTTAAAGGCCTGTGGCGAGTTATTACTACTTGCTACAGGCCTTTTCTATTCATTGCCCGTGTGCCTGACTGGAAGCATATTTTTATAAACAAACACAGCACGGATCATTCTACTGCCATGCCTCTTCTAAGCCCTCAACTTCTCCCAATCGATTCCATAAATCCTGGCACTCAGTGGAGTCTGCACCAGGATATCCCAACAGAACCCGACCCCGACCTCATTGACTCCATAAATAATCTAGGCTTACTACGGCCCCCCATCGTTAAAGCCCACCAAAAGGATTACCAGTTAATTTGCGGGGCCAGGCGACTGAGAGTGCTTAGAAGACTGGGACAATCCTTCCCCATAGCATGCTCGGTAGTAAAAAGGGACATCTCCCATGTAGATCTGCTTTCGCTCGTAGCAGAGGATCAGATCCAGACCGGCCCCTTGTCGCCCATAGAAGCTGCTCGCTTTATTGCTCTGTGCAATATATGGTGTGAAGAACCGGACCAGCAGATGCTCAGTCGAGTTGCCTCTATCACGAGCACAACTCAGAGGAGTCGGCTCTTATCGCTGCTTGAATTAGAAAAACCCATCCGGACTTCTATTCATCGTGGCCATATCTCCAATAAAACAGGATTATCCATGGCCCAAATGTCAAGTACGGAAAGGACATTTGTTCATGACCTTTTCATCAAATTGTCACTTAATGGAAATAAGCAACGCCGGTTTCTTGAACTTGTTCAGATCGTAACTGGCGCTAGAGGGTGGACTATAGAGCGCGTTATAACGAACCACTTCGCTGAGTTATGTAGCAGCACAATCGACAATGTGCCACAACAAACCAATGCGCTGATGAAGCGGCTCTACGAACTTAGTCACCCAGAATCAAGTGTGGCAGAAGAAACGTTTCTCAGGCAGGTGGCCGAAAAGAATCTGTCGGCTAATTGCAGAGTTTCTCCAAGCCCCTCCTTCGAGACCGATAAGGTCACTTTGGAGATTGAATTCGGCAATTTTGATGCTTTCTCAAAAGCTTGGGATAGCATTAAAAATTTCGTCTAAGCACACCTTCGGTTATTCTTTGCGGTCGGGATAGAGAACATCCCCAGAAATCATCAAATCATCTCCCAGTCGGCGATGGGAAATATTGTGAAGCCTGATAGCATCCTCTCTTCCACCATCGGTCTGAATTCCCTGGATCACACCGGTGCCTCTATCTCCAGCAACATATGGAGCGTAAAATAATGTGATGTTATCAACCAGTCCTGCTTTTAGAAAGGAGCCATGTACCTCAGCTCCCCCCTCAACCAGCAGAGAGGTGATCTGTCTGGAACCAAGCATGCGTAAAACCTCACCTAGATCGACTCTGCCTGCATCCCCGACCGCAACCTGAAAAACCTCAACCCCGTTCTCATTTAATTCACTAATCTTTCCGGATGGCGCTGATGAACCACAGAAAACCCAGGTGCGACGATCGTCATTTTGTTTTACCACATTGGCGTCTGAAGGAATTTTGAGATTCGTATCGAGCACAATTCTAATCGGATTTTCTCCACGGCGTCCTTTTATCCTCGCAGTCAGGAATGGATTGTCGACAGTTATGGTGTTGCTGCCGACCAGTAACGCATCACAGCGATCTCGCATTCTATGCACCCATTTGAGCGAATCATGACCAGTGATTGCGTCACCACTGTTATTTCTAAACGTGATCTTGCCGTCCAGGGTCAGACCTGCTTTGAGCATCACCCATGGCCTTGCCTCTTTGATATAGGTAAGAAACGGCCGATTCAATTTTCGACATTGTTCCTCAAGCAATCCGTATCTGATCTCGATCCCCTTACTGCTCAGAAACTCTGCCCCGCTGCCGTTTACGAGCGGATTGGGGTCAAGCATGCCTATGACTACTTCTTTAATTCCGCTTTCGGCTAACGCATTGCTGCAGGGCGGGGTTTTACCATGATGGTTGCAAGGCTCGAGCGTGACATACATTGTGGCATCTCGAGCTTTCCCACCAACCTTTTTCAACGCTTCAATTTCAGCATGGGGGGCCCCGGCTTTTTTATGATACCCCCGGGCGATGATATCTCCATCTTTGACAATCACGGCCCCAACACAGGGATTGGGTGATGTTCTTCCCAGCCCTTTACGCGCCTCCCGAAGAGCAATCCGCATGAAATGAATATCAGAATCTTTAAATTCGCCACCCACCTTCTAAACCCCGTTACTGCTCTTCTCGTGATTCGAGTAAAACCTTGAGTTCATCCATAAACTCATTCACATCTTTGAACTGTCGATATACCGAAGCAAACCGCACATACGCCACTTCATCAAGACGGGAAAGATTTTCCATGACCCATTCGCCGATGACCGATGAGGCAACCTCCTTGGACCCCAGATCCTGCAACTTGTGTTCTATGTCGTCGACAAACTGATCGATGGAATCCCGGCTGATGGGACGTTTCTCGCATGCCTTCTCAAGGCCGACGATTATTTTCTGGCGGTCCCAAGATTCCCTTCTGCCGTCCTTTTTAACCAGCACTGGCATCATCACTTCGAGCCTCTCGTAGGTGGTAAATCGCTGATCGCAGGCAAGGCATGATCTTCGGCGTCTGGTGATGGTGCAATCCTTGTTGAGGCGGCTGTCTATCACCTTGTTATCTAGATGACCACAATAAGGGCATTTCATAAGCTCCTCCAGTCTAATGACTTCAACAACACCAGCATATCAACCAATCAATAACGATGCCAGGAGTAAGCGGCTCTGAAATGAAATAACCGGTATTGCCAGGGCAATACCGGTCTCAAATTGTTTTGTCCAAGAAGCTGGGTCAGTCACTAAATTTGTCAACCCGCCTCTGATGTCGCCCGCCATCAAAGGACGCCGACAGCCAAACTTCGACGATGTTTTCGGCCAATCCCTTGCCTAATACCCGATCACCCAAGCAGAGGATGTTGGCATTATTGTGCTCACGGCTCATGCGAGCACTATATTCGTTATCACAGAGCGCAGCACGTATGCCTCGATATTTGTTTGCAGCCATTGACATTCCGATGCCGGTACCGCACACCAGAACGCCAAATTGAGCTCTGCCATCCAGTATCTGACCACAAACCTGGTCGGCAAAATCAGGATAATCGACCGATGTTGCCGAATCAGTTCCCATGTCGATCACCTCGTGGCCCATGGCGCTGAGCTTTGCCGTCAGAGTCTGTTTGAGTTCAAAACCGCCGTGGTCGGCACCTATCGCGATCTTCATGATGGCCATTTCCCTACCCGGTGAATTGTTTGAATATCACCACCCCATTGGTGCCGCCAAATCCAAATGAATTGGACAGCCCATAGACAATGCGCATATTCCTTGCTGAATTGGGTACGTAGTCGAGATCGCATTCAGGGCTTGGCTTGTTCAGGTTGATGGTTGGCGGGGCTATTTGATCCCTTATACCCAATGCCAGAAATACCGCCTCGATACCACCGGCTGCCCCCAGCATATGTCCAACCATGGATTTGGTAGAGCTTATCGCCAAATTGTATGCGTGATCACCAAAAACCTCTTTAATTGCAATGGTTTCGCACCGATCATTCAGCGGTGTTGAAGTGCCATGGGCGTTGATATAATTTATATCCTCCGGATTGAGACCGGCATCGTCCAGGGCACAACGCATGGCTCGCGCAGCTCCCTCACCATCCTCCGGTGGCGCGGCGATATGGTAAGCATCACTGCTGAGACCATAGCCGACAACCTCGGCTATAATTTGTGCTCCCCGGGCCCGGGCATGACCTAACTCCTCAAGGATCAAAATCCCGGCACCTTCAGACATGACGAACCCGTCCCGATCCCTGTCGAACGGCCGCGAGGCCTCGGCAGGACTATCATTTCTCTTGGAAAGAGCCTTCATGGAAGAAAAACCGGCCATTCCCAACGGACAGATTACTCCTTCGGTGCCGCCGCTAATAATCACTTCGCTCGTACCGTATTTAATATGACGGTAAGCCTCTCCAACGGCATGGGTACCGGCAGTGCAGGCCGTGGTCATGGTCAGATTGGGGCCTTTCGATCCGATGTCCATTGATATGTGGCCCGATGGCATATTCGGAATGGCGCTTGGTATGAAAAACGGCGAGATGCGCTTGTAACCTTTGTTCAGGAAAGTCTCATGCTGCTCAGTAATGGTCGGCAATCCCCCCATCCCGTTACCGGTGATAACCCCCACTCGACCGCAATTGTCTTCGTTTATCGTAAAACCGCTCTCCTCAAGCGCCATGCGAGTCGCAACCAGCGCGTACTTAACGAAAAGCTTTAGCTGTTTTGCTGCTTTTTTTTCAAAGTGATCTTCAGCGCTGAAATCTTTGACTTCAGCAGCTATTTGAACCGGTTCATCGGTCGGGTCAAAGCGGGTCAGGCGGTCCACCCCGCTCACACCGTTGCAGATGTTTGTCCAAGCCTTGGCAACTCCGGTCCCAAGAGGAGTCACCAGTCCGGTCCCGGTAATTACTACTCTTCGGCTAGCCATTAAAGTTTCCTTGGATTTAAATCGTCCTCACGATCGCGGACCATTGCGCTTATTTGATCTTATCAACGTAGTCGACGGCGTCCTGAACGGTGACTATTTTCTCAGCGTCTTCGTCCGGAATCTCGATATCAAATTTCTCTTCCATGGCCATAATCAATTCGACCAGATCAAGAGAATCAGCACCCAGATCATCAACAAAGGATGCCTCGGAAACTACTTTATCTTTTTCAACACTCAATTGTTCAACAATGATATCTACCAATTCCTGATTTATAGCCATTTTTGTTCTCCTCAATGATTGTTCATTTACAGTGCAGAAGACTACACTCGATTCATATGAGATGATTTCTCACACAAAGTTAGATGATGCAATCTTTAATAATTGCGTCAATTTTGCAACTACAAATTGCCTGGCCCAAATGGTCATTCAATCTCCCGCCCCTCACCATAAGCACTACCTGCCTATTTGAAAAATCAGTTGTTTAGTGAACTTCCGTTTGACTGCCGCGCCACACACCTAAAGATTGTCAAAGGACGATCCCGCTAATACATGCCAACTAGGCGGTTGATGATCGGAATGATCTCAAGACATTCTACATGTACATACCACCATTGACGTGGATGGTCTGACCCGTCACATAGCCGGCTCGATCACTGACCAGATACTCCACCGCCGCAGCCACGTCGTCCACTTCACCAAGTGCTGCCAGAGGAATCTCGCTGAGCATTTTTTCCCTGACGGCCTCATCCAGGTCTTGAGTCATTTCGGTAACGATGTAGCCAGGGGCAACGCAATTCACTGTGATTTTTCTCGAAGCGAATTCTCTGGCCAGTGATTTGGTCAAGCCGATCATGCCCGACTTGGCTGCAGCGTAATTAACCTGTCCACCATTGCCGGAAAAGCCTATTATGGAGCTGATGTTCACGATACGGCCCCAGCGCTTCTTCATCATTGGCTTGACTGCAGCTTTTGCACAGCTAAAAGCGCCTTTGAGATTGGTATCAAGCACAGCGTCCCAATCCCCTTCCTTCATTCTGGCCACCAGGCCATCTCTGGTAATACCTGCATTATTAACCAGGATATCGATTGAACCGCTCTCGGCGACGATATCTTTGAACCCATCCTGGACCTGATTAAAATCTGCCACATCGAGCTGTACTGCCTGGCCTTGGCCGCCCACCTGTCTGACCATTTCGATGGTCTCCTCAGCAGCATCGGAACGACTTACATAGTTGACCCAGACAAAGCAGCCCATACTTCCCAGCCGGGCGCATATGGCTCGACCGATACCCCTGCTGCCGCCTGTGACGAGCGCTATTTTGCCCTGAATTGTCATTGGCCGCGTTTCTCCTCAATCTTATCGATTAATTTTGGGATCACCTCGTAGATATCTCCCACCACGCCGAAATCGGCGACATTAAAAATAGGTGCATCACTATCCCGGTTGATGGCCACGATAGTCTCAGAAGACTGCATACCGGCGACGTGCTGAATCGCCCCGGAAATCCCACAGGCAATGTAGAGTTTCGGGGCCACGGTCTTACCCGTCTGGCCCACTTGATGGGGATAGGGGATCCAACCGGCATCAACCACCGCCCTCGAGGCCGAAACTTTTGCGCCGAGTGCCTCGGCGAGCTTGGCGAGCAACTCAAAGCCTTTTTCGTTTTCCAGTCCCCTGCCCCCGGAGACCAGGATATCGGACTCCTGGATATTTACTTTGCTCTGCTGTTCACTGACTGACTCGAGCACCTCGATGCGGCTGGTGAGGTTTTCAGGATCAGGGGCAATATCGATGATCTCACCCTGCCTCTGAGTATCGAAGGGCAGCTCCTTCATCACTTTGGGACGCACGGTGGCCATCTGGGGCCTGGTATCGGGACAGACTATGGTAGCCATGATGTTGCCGCCAAACGCCGGTCTTGTCTGCAGCAATATCCCATCTTCCGGTCTGATCTCCAGCCTGGTGCAGTCGGCGGTCAGCCCGGCGTCAACGGTGGTCGCCACACCTGGTACAAAAGAGCGGCCGATGGCAGTGGCCCCGGCAAGCACGATCTCAGGTTTGTGCTCCAGAATCAGATCGGATAGAATTTTCTCGTAAACATCATCGGTAAACAACTCAAGGGCTGGATCATCCACCCGATATACTCGATCGGCGCCGTGGCCTATTAACTTTTGGCCACTATCTCCTGTCTGATACCCCAGAAGTACTGCGGTGAGAGGCACCTTTCTGTCGTCAGCAAGAGTCCGCCCGATGCCGAGCAACTCGGTAGCCACCGGGGCCAGAGTCCCTTTAGCAAATTCACAGAAGACCCAGATACCCGCGTAGGCGTCTAAATCATCTTTTTGTTTTGTTGCCTCACCCTGGTCAATCGACATGGCTTCGACATCGCAGGCCTCAACGCACGCACCACAGAGATTGCAGGTTTCGCCCGCAACTGGAAATCCATCAACCATTTCAATGGAACCGAAGGGGCAACTTTCCTCGCAGATGCCGCAGCCGATGCAGATATCTTTATCTATGCGTAACATAACAATTTCGTATTAGACTAGATAGGGCTTGAGTCGCTCCACCAGCTGCTCGACCTGTTCGTCGACTGTGCCGGTCAACATAGCCCGCTCCCCGCGTGGTTCAGGGGGAAAAACCTTGACGACCTGAGTGGGCGACCCGGGTAATCCGATACAGGTCGGGTCGGCTCCAATGTCGGCAGCGCAGAGAACACGTATCTCCGCTTTCTTGGCCTTCATCTTGCCCTTGAGAGACGGAACCCGAGGCTGATTTATGTCTTTGACCACACTTATCAGGAGAGGAAAGCCAGATTTGAGCACATCATATCCGTCGTCCATCATCCGTTCCATGACGATTGATGAGTTTTCCGCCTCGCGTATTTTCTGGATGCAGGTCGCATAAGGTATTCCGAGTCGCATTGCCAGGCCAGGACCAACCTGAGCAGTATCTCCGTCAATAGCCTGTTTTCCACAGATAATCAGATCAAAATCGCCCAGAGCAACAATCGCCCTGGCAAGGGTATATGAAGTCGCCCAGGTATCAGCTCCGGCAAATTTTCTATCGGATATGAGTACCCCGTTGTCGCCTCCACAGGCAATCGCCTGTCGCAGCACCTCTTCGGCCTGGGGAGGCCCCATGGTGATCACCGTTACCTCGCCACCACTTCCCTCCTTGAGGCTGACTCCAGCCTCCAGCGCGTGCTGATCGTAGGGATTCATGATCGATTCGACCCCTTCCCTGGCCAAGGTATTGGTCTCGGGATCAAGCCGCACATCTTTGGCATCGGGGACTTGTTTGACACATACAATTATCTTCATTGTAGACCTGAATAGCGCCTGAGAGGATATGAATGCAGGTAGCCGGAGCGGCTGCCTGGCCACTCACTGGACAATCTTAACGATTGTACTCCTTGTTCAACTCCTGACCAATAACGTTGCGCTGCACCTGGTTGGTCCCCTCATAGATCTGCAGGATCTTGGCATCGCGCATCATCTTTTCGGCTGGATACTCGCTCATATAGCCATAACCACCCATCACCTGCACCGCATCGGTAGCCACTTTCATGGCCACATCAGTGGCATATACCTTGCACATTGACGAGGCCTTTGACATGTCCTTGGGGTGGGCATCGATATGCCTGGCGGCCGCATAAGTCAGTGCCCTCGCGGCTTCCAGCTGAGTGGCCATGTCTGCCAGCAAGTGCTGCACCGCCTGGAAGCTGATGATTGGCTTGCCGAACTGCTCCCTCTGCTTGGCGTAGGTTACCGCCGTGTCAAGAGCCCCCTGGGCCAGTCCAACTCCAAGTGCGGCGATACCAGGTCGACTCGAATCCAATGTTTTCATGACCGTGATGAAACCGGTTCCCTTTCGCCCCACGATCCGATTGGCCGGGATACGACAATCCTTAAATATCAGCTCGGTGGTCGAAGAAGTGCGGATACCCATCTTCTTTTCCTTGGGTCCACAGGAAAATCCACCATCCCCCTCTTCGACAACAAAGATTGAGGCGCCCCGCGGCCCCCGACTCTTGTCAGTCATTGCCACAACAGTGTAGATTTGAGCTTCCCCACCGTTGGTGATCCATTGTTTGGTACCATTCAACACCCACTCATCTCCGTCCTGTACGGCAGTGGTCTGGATGCCCGAAGCATCAGAGCCGGCATTAGCCTCGGTGAGGCCAAAAGCGGCGAATTTTTTGCCAGAAGCAACATCGGGGAGATACTTCTGCTTCATTTCATCCGAGCCGCCAATCATGATAGGGTAGGCGCCCAGCGCACTGGCCGCATATGCCGTTCCCACACCGATGCAGCCTCGACCGAATTCCTCAAGTGCCAGAGTGATGTCCAGACAGCTGCCACCAAACCCGCCGTATTCCTCAGGAATCGGCAAGCCGAAAAGATCCGCCTGGGCCATGGCGTTTAAGATTTCACGCGGAAACTCATGCTTTTCATCTAGTTCGGCCCGCTGTGGAATAATCATTTCGTCAGTGATCTGTCTTGCGATGTCGACGATCATCTGTTGTTCTTCAGTGAGAAAACGATCCATCTCCGGTCTCCTGTTTACCAGCTAAGAAGGGTTGCGCCCCAGGTTAATCCGCCACCGAACGAGCAGAACATTATGGTGTTGCCCGGTTCTATTCTTCCTGCCCGGTTTGCTTCATCAAGTGCAATGGGGATTGAGGCGGCTGAGGTGTTGCCGTAGTGCATGACATTGAGCACCACTTTTTCCCGTGGAATTTCCAGCCGCTCCAACAGCTTATTCAAAATTCGGAAATTGGCCTGGTGGGGTATCATCACATCTACGTCATCAATGGTCAGCCCCGTTTTTTTAAAGAGGCTAGAAATAGCCTCTTCCATAGCCTTAACCGCATGCTTGAAAACTTCTCTGCCCTCCATGATAATATGGGCGCCGGGATTTTCTTCAACCAGCAGGTCCGGGTTCTGGCTGGGAGCGCTGTGCATGTAGAGCAAATCCCATAAGCTGCCGTCAGAGCGATGATGGGTGCCGATTATCTTGCGCCGGCCATCGTCGTGATGACCAAGCACAGCAGCCCCAGCACCGTCCCCGAATAGAATGCAGGTATTGCGATCTTTCCAGTTGACCCGGGAGGAGAGGGTTTCCGCTCCGATGACCAAGACTTTCGACCGCTGATCCACACGGATATGGCGGTCGCCCACATCGAGTCCATAAAGAAACCCGCAGCAGGCGGCGTTAAGGTCGTAGGCGAAGGCGTTCGTTGCACCTATTTCATTCTGTACGTAACAGGCACAGGATGGCATAAGCATATGCGAACTCACGGTGCCGACCACCAGCAGTTCAATTTCCTCGGCACTTACCTGGGCCATTTCGAGCGCTTTGCGAGCGGCAGCTGCAGCGAGCTGGTAGGTTTTCTCTCCAGCTCCTCCGATTCTTCTGTTCTCTATTCCCGTTCTGGTTCTGATCCATTCGTCGCTCGTATCGACGATGGTCTCCAGTTCAACGTTGGACATCACCCTTTCGGGAAGACATGACCCTGTACCTAAAATAATCGTTCCCATTATCAACCTGTAGAGACGGTGTCAAATCCTTTGGCGAGATCAGCGGCAATAACATCGTTGACTTTCAGTCGCTCCATCTCAGCCGCACAGGCAAGTGCATTTTTGATCGCCAGGGCGCTCGACTTGCCATGACAGACAATTCCGATACCCTTAATGCCGAGAAGCGGGGCTCCACCATATTCGGCATAATCAACACGTTTTTTGAATTGATTGAAGGCTGGCCGGGCAAGTAGGTAGCCCAGCTTGGCCAGCAGAGACTTCAAGATTTCATCACGCAACATTTTCATGGTTGCCACCGCCAGGCCTTCGCTGATTTTCAAGACGATATTGCCGACGAAGCCATCGCATACGACCACATCCACATCACCTTGAAATACATCCCTACCCTCGACGTTGCCGATAAAATTAAGGCTGCTTCTCTCCAGCAGGTTATAAGCTTCCTTGATGAGGGTATTGCCCTTGCCCGACTCCTCGCCGATGGTCAATAGTCCGACTCTGGGTTTTTCAACATTGTAGAGATTGGAAAAGGCGGTAGCCATGACCCCGAACTGGTAGAGATGGACAGGTCGACACTCGACATTTGCCCCGATATCCATGATCACCACTGGCCCCTTCAAGGTGGGAAAAGCAGAGGCCAAACCGGGTCGGGCCACATTTTTGAGACGGCCCAGTTTTCTGACACCAGCGGCCAATGTTGCTCCTGAATTTCCGGCGCTGACCGCGGCAGCTGCGTCACCAGACTTGACCAAGTCAAAAGCGACCATGATCGATGAATCCTTCTTTCTGCGAATTGCATCAACTGGATTCTCGTCCATTTCGACTACGGTTTCGGCATGAACAATTGTCAATCTGTCACGCAGGGCTTTGCTTGCAGAGGAAGACTGGAGGTATTCATACAATACCTGTTCGTCACCGACCAGGAGTATGCTCAAGTCATCTCGTTCGACAGCAAGAAGTGCGCCGCTAATCAATTCCTGTGGGCCAAGGTCGCCACCCATGGCATCCAGGGCGATCTGCACGGTCACCCCCTAAACTTCAGAATCAATGACGTATACGGATGATTTGTTGTATTTTCCGCAACTGCCGCAGAGTTTGTGCGGTTCTTTCGGTTCACCGCAATCTTGGCAGATTGACAGGGCGGGCGTGGTCAATGCGTGATGTGAACGTCTCTTGCGTGTGCGCGAACGGGAATGTCGTCTTTTCGGTAAAGCCATGATTTCCTCCTTTATACAAAACCGGTCAGCGATCCTTCAACTGGCGTAGCACCGCAAACGGTGATTCCTGGTCAATCTGTTCGCATTCGCATGCAGTCTGGTTCATATCCTTCCCACACACCTGACAAAGGCCTCTGCACAAATCATCGCAAAGAACCTGCGACGGAATGCTCAAATACAACTGTTCACGATACAACTCACCCAGATCTATAACCGGTTCATTCAGGTATAGTTTGTTGTAATCCTCTTGCCGGCACTCAGTTTCCTGGCGCCCCCGTTCATATTCCTTGCGGCCGATCATACAGATATAGACAAAATCTGCAGCAAGATCGAGTTTGACCTCGGTACAGCAACGGTCGCAGGAGGAAAGAATTGTACATCTCACCTGCCCTTTAACCATAGCTTCGCTGCTGCCGGTAAGTGCCGCTTTAGTCAGCCCCTCGGGGCCATCGACTAAATTCAGTTCTTCAACCGGAAACCAGCCATCGTCAATGAGCGGATAGGTAGTCTCCGATTGTTCGAGATCAGTGAATAATAGCTTCATATTGCCTGGCTCTCTCGTCCTGCAAACCTCCCAGGTCAAGTGGCTAAACGAGTAACAATAATAAAGATTATTAATAATTGCTAGCAAAAAAATCCCCACCACAACGGCACGACATCTTCGAATAAAAGGGGAAAAGATAATCGGCGGAGAATGATCGCAGAAAACGGTTAGTTAGTTCCCATTGGGAAACGAGAAATTTTGTTTCATGATCGACGCGTGCGAGAAAGTTTGCCCCAGGTATATCCAGCCAGCATCAACTGCCCGGACCACATCCGACAGTCGAGCAGTGAACTCAATTGGCCTGGCTAACTGTAGGCTGGGCTATCGCACAGCCAGCATTGGAAGTTAAATAGCAAAACATTGTAAGAAGTCCGCCGATAGTTCAGCGTGCATCATTCGGTGCATAGCTGACCGGATCGCGTGAGAATTGAAGCGCTGTTAAACTTTGTGGGGGTTCAAATGAAAGTTCAAATTTGAATGCGCCAAGGCACTTGTGCCTGAGGCCTCAACCTCTTCTGTTTTCTTCGGCAAAGGATTTATTCTTGTCTTCGATGATCTTTATCAGCCCATCATACTGCTCCTTGCTCAGAATCGTCCTGAACTGCTCCATGTAATTACGCACCAGGCTGACTCCCTCTATGTTGATATCATAGACCATCCATTTATCCAGTTCCCGCTGCATGATATAATGAACGGGAATTTTCGACTCTTCATAGGGAATCAGGGTTGTCACCTGGGCCCGCTTGCCCTTTATTCTCTCGGCCACGAATTCGTAAGACCGGCCGCCGTAGGATTCCAGCTTGCCAATGTAGACGTTCTCCAGCAATTTGGTGAATTGAGTGACAAAATATTGCTGATCTTTTTCAGAGATTTCATTCCAGGTTCTGCCCAGCACCCGCCGCGACATTTCCTTGAAATCAAAGACGCTTGCGATAATCGCCATAATCTTTCCTCTTCTCTTTTCTCGCAGAGCATCACCTTTGAGAGATTCGTCATCGAGAACCTCGATGAGCTGATTGAGCACCGGTTGAAGTTGTTCCGTCGGACTGTGATCATCGGCACACAAATTTAATCCCGTCAAAGCGAGATAGAAGAATACAAAAGCAGTCGTTACAAAGTGTTTCATAGTTCGCTTGTTGTTTAAAAATTATTCTTGAGGTCAAGGCTCTATAATCGAGCGACGATAGTCGTAATAGCCCTGGCGCGCCGCCACATAGGGATCAAGCGATATCCGCTTGAGTTCTTCATAGACATCGGGACTGATCGATAAAAGATTGACCCTGCTGGTGACAAGGTAAGTCATGTCGAAGGTAAAATTCTGGCTGAAATAGGGCACCGGATGCATGTAGATATCTCCCACAAAGCCGACCGTATCACGGACATTGGAAGGTCCCAAAAAAGGCAGGCAAAGGTAGAATCCATCGCCAATCTTCCACTTGCCGAGTGTCTGACCAAGATCAGCGGACCGTGGTTCCAGATCAAAATCGACGTAGGCGGGATCACCGAATCCGAAGACCCCGAGCGTGCTGTTGATTGCAAACCGGCTAAGCACCACACCGGCATCTTCGAATCTTCCCTGGAGCACATTGTTGAGCAGTCTGATCGGTGCAGCCAGGTTGGAAAACGCATTTCCGATACTGCGCCTGATATCGCTCGGCAGGATATAGGAGTATGCATTCTTGGTCGGTTTCAGAACCCAGAAATAAACCTTGTCGTTAAAAACAAACATGGCCCGGTTCAGCGGCTCCAGCGGGTCATAGATCTCGGGGGGATACTCGGTGAAGGTGAAGTCATCTTCGAAAATTGGATCCCCAAGCAGTTGATCAGGTTCGTTGAGGAGGGGGGCTTCGTCAAGCAGGTCGGGTGCATTCACACCATCTTCATCGTCCAATAAATCCGGATAGGGATTTACCGGCATGGGATCAACTTCCGCACCAATCCCCCCAACCGCCGTATCGGCTTTTCCGCTCGCAGTGTGAAGCACAGACAACAGCACGAGTAAAACTATGCTATGGACAGCACGCATGGCCCGGTCAAAACCCCTTTAGAATTTGCAATAGTTTGATGAGACAACTCGTCAATACTTCAAATTCTATCGCAATTTCCATCAAAATAGTAGAACCAAGATCGGATTATCGTAAATGAGGAAAAATCGACGATATCACCATCGCCTGAGTCGTGATCCTGGCGACAATCTTGACAATCACGCCGCCTCCATTTCACCTCAGGCATTACCAATGACTGGAACAAATTCAAACTACCAAGAGTGTGAAACCCTCTTTTTTCCACGGACCCTTTCTCAATCATGCCTTGTGCACTGAAACAGCGGCAAGAGCGCTAAAAAATTGAACGAACCACCGATCGGTCTGCTGCGCTGGCCAGCGAATAATAAGAAAAATAAGGAGAAAGTCAATTGTTGTCAGCTTCCGAAATCAATGTGGGCCATCTTCCTCGCCAAAACCATTTAACTTTTCGTAATCTATTATTTTTTCCGTGGATCAAAAGCTTCTCTTAAAGCTTCACCGATAAAGATGAGCAGAATCAAACTACCTACCAGCACCGCAAAAGTTGACAGCGACAACCACCAGGCATCAATATTTGCCTTCCCTTGGGCCAGCAACTCCCCCAGGCTTGGTGTCGTGGGCGGTACTCCCAGTCCTAAAAAGTCCAGGCTGGTCAAAGCTAAAATAGAAGCCGACATCCTGAACGGCAGAAAAGTAATCACCGGGGTCATACCGTTGGGGAGCAGGTGCCGGTACATGATCACAGTATTGCTTACCCCCAGAGCCTGCGCCGCCTTTACATAATCCATGTTCCTGCCTCGAAGGAATTCGGCCCTCACGTAATCGGATAAGCCCATCCAACTGAAAAGAGAGAGCAGAACCAGCAGCAGTAGAGCGCTGGGTTTGAATATTGAGGCAAAAATTATCAAGATATAGAGCTCCGGCATAGATCCCCAGATCTCAATAAACCGCTGAAAAAACAAATCGGTTCTGCCGCCGAAATAACCCTGCAACGCCCCGCAGATTATACCAATTATCGTGCCGACGGCGGTCAGCGCCAGACCAAACAAAATGGAAAGGCGAAATCCGTAGAGCAATCGGGCAAAAACGTCTCTGCCCCGATCATCGGTTCCGAGTATATTATCCCTTGTGGGGGGCGAGGGTACCGGGACGTCGAGCTCATAGTTGATGGTGTCATAGTAGTGGCGGTTAAGTGGAAAATAGGCCCGGTTCTGGTCCTCCTTCATGAGCTTGACGAAGAATGGGTCCTTATAATCGGTTTCCGTCTCGAAGATCCCGCCGAAGGTGGTCTCCGGGTAGGTCTTGAAAAGTGGAAAGTAATAAGTGCCCTGATAGACGATCAAAAAAGGTTTGTCGTTACTTACCAGTTCTGCTCCAAGACTGAGGACGAAGAGCACGGAAAAGATAACCAGGCTATAAAATCCCCTCCTGTTTGCCCTGAACTGCAGCCACTTTCTCCTGGCCGGAGACACGGTTCGGTCTGCGTGAACCACTGCTGAACCATTAGAATTCAACACGGCTGAAACTTATGCGTGGGTCGACTACAACATAGCTGAGATCGGAAAGCAGCCTGCCCACCAACCCGATTATGGTAAAAAAATAAAGCGTTCCCAGCACCACCGGGTAATCCCGATTCAGCACCGATTGATAGGCCAAAAGCCCCATACCATCTAAAGAAAAAATAGTTTCAATCAACAAGCTGCCGGTGAAAAACGCAGCGATGAAATAGCCGGGAAACCCAGTAATGATAGGAATGATGGCATTTCTAAATACATGCTTGAACATTATTGTCCCTTCCTCTAGCCCTTTGGCACGGGCGGTCAACACATACTGCTTGCCGATTTCCTCAAGAAACGAGTTTTTTGTCAGCATTGTCATCACCGCCAGGCTGCCAACCGCGCTGGAGAAAATTGGTAGCACCATGTGCCATAGATAATCGAGTATTTTGGCAATCATCCCCAGCTCCGACCAGTTGTCGGAAACCAGTCCTCTGAGTGGAAATATGGACCAGAAACTGCCGCCGCCAAAAAGCACGATCAGGGTGATACCTAGGACAAATCCAGGAATGGCATAACCAACCAGTATAACCGTACTGCTGACCACATCGAATCTGCTGCCGTTTCTAACCGCCTTGGCGATGCCCAATGGAATACAGACACCATAGACAATCAGAAATGTCCAGAGCCCCAGACTCATCGAAACGGGCATCCGCGAGATGACCAGGTCGACCACGTCTTTCTGGTAATAGTAAGAGGAGCCCAGGTCGAAGCGTAGGTAATTACCCATCATTTTCAGAAATCTTGTAACGGGAGGCTGGTCAAAGCCATAGAGCTGCTTAAGGCTGTCCAGACGTTCCTGGTCAAGGCCCATATCGCCGCGATAGGCAGACGTCGAAGAGGCCGCCTCTGCGCCCGCCTGACCCTGCCCCTCGATTTCGGCAACCATCCTCTCGACCGGTCCTCCGGGCACGAATTGGGTGACGGTGAACGTAATCAGCATGATCCCGAAAAGGGTTGGAATCATTAATAATATCCGTTTTACGATATAGCTCAGCATTGTCCTGCAGCTTTTGAACCCGCAATGGTTTAAGTGATTGTGCCAAAGGAGTATACAATAGAAATCATCCGATCGGCCAGTCCAAAGGCGGCCCCTTCATGCTCCCTGATATACGTCTCCTTTGAAGTTCACGACCTCGATGCGACCTGGGTAAATATTTAGATGCTGCTGTCCTCCGATCAGAGAGTGATTTTTGTCTGATGAGCAATCTTGGAGGTTTCTGCATATATCCCTAGATTTGCATCTGAACTTCAATATCGCCTCTGTTGAAGGCGAAGATAAAAGACCTCCTGCCATATGTAAACTATTGCAGTGCACAGGTAATTATATTACAGCTTGGCCAGGAAATGGGGTCGATCGCTGTCTTTTCGTGAACCACCCTCATCAGGAATTAGCCCGTAACAAAAAAGACTGGATCCCATGATAACTTCTGTTAGAGAATTCAACACCCTCATAGAACGAGCGTGTGCCACTGATTGTGTGGGGCTCGATACCGAATTCATCTGGGAGCGAACCTACTACCCAAAACTCGGATTGATTCAGCTGGCGCTGTCCGATGAAGAGTGTTTTCTGATAGACCCCTTAGCTATTGACGACTTAACGCCGTTCGGCAGGTTGCTCACCAATCCCGATGTGGTCAAGATACTGCATGATGCACCTCAGGATCTGATGATTCTTTTCCGGGTTACTGGGGTCGTCCCTCAAAATGTGTTCGACACCAGGATCGCGGCTGGATTTTCCGGACTGTCTTCGACGATATCTCTTGCCGATCTCATCAATATTCTCCTTGAAATCAATCTGCCCAAGACCGAGACCCGTACTAACTGGCTCAATCGCCCGCTGAATAGCTTGCAGATCGATTATGCCCTGGATGATGTGCGTTATCTAAGGGCTTTAAGGATCCTGTTACTTGCCAGAATCATTGTACCTGAGATCAGGGAGTGGTTGGACCAGGAAATGAAGTTGCTCAGCCTCCCCAAAGCTTATGCCCCCCCTGCCGATGATTTGCGCTACCTGAGGATCAAAGGGAGCGCTTCACTTGATCGCCGCAGCCTGGCGATCCTGCGCAACCTCGCCGGATGGAGAGAGCAAGAGGCTCGAACCCGCAACCAACCCCGTGGCCACATTGTCAGTGATAAAACTCTTTTGACCATAGCCCGAGAGCGGACGGATTCACTGGCAACGCTGACGGCGTCGAATCTGCTTACCGGGAAGAAAGCACAGCGCTACGGCGACCTCATCACGAAGGCAGTGAGGAGCGGGTTGGCGCTAGACGACAGAGATTTACCGGGAACCAACCGGCGTATCAGGCTAAGTAGTTCAGAGATGTCTGCCTATAAGCAACTGCTTAGATATCTGGACAAAGTTCATCAGGTCCAGGGGGTCGACCCGCATATTGTAGGCAACAATTTGGAATTCAAACAATTGATAAAGCATCATGGCAAAAACTCGACTCGCCTGCCTCATAAATTTACTGCCGGTTGGCGCAAGGAACTGCTGGAGCGATTCTTCTAAATAACAACTCGAGCCAGACAACTGCCTGCTTATCCATGAATCGCGCCGAGAAAACATATTCCCTCATGGCAATCGGCTATATCGCCGGACTGGCCTGTGTGCTGATGACCTCACCTGCTGCCTGGAAAATCAAATACCTTCTTCCTCTATCGCTGCTCGGCGTTGCTATTAATGTGGGGTTGCTTTTCGTCATTTACAAAGATATTTTCAGCCGTTCATTTTCCAGCCCCTGGCAAAAGTATTTTTGGGTGCTCCTCATCTTTCTATGCATGCCTGCTGTGCTTATCTATCTTCCCATGTACGGGTTCAGGAATCGATAAACGACCGTAACGACCAATTTCTTGTCCTGCCTTTACCTGCTTGACTTAATCATCAAATCGAAGTATTTTTATTTCCTTTTGATTTAAATATTTGAGCCGTAACACTGCATGAGTAGGAAGGGTAGCTACTCTCTTTTATGAAGTTCGAGGACGGTGACACAAGCCAGTAAAGACAGAATATGTTTGAAAACCTGACAGACAGGCTCGAGGGAGTATTCAAAAAACTCAGAGGCCACGGTGTCCTGACTGAGGACAACATCAAGGAAGCGATGCGTGAAGTGCGTATGGCTCTCTTGGAAGCTGATGTCAATTACCGGGTGGCCAAGAACTTTGTCGAAACGGTTACTGAAAAAGCCGTTGGCCGTGGAGTCTCCCAGAAACTATCCCCTGGTCAGCAGGTTATAAAATTAGTGCACGAGGAACTGGTTGAACTACTGGGCGGCAATACCGAGCATATACGCTTGGACGGCCATCAACCGGCAGCCATCATGCTGGCTGGGCTTCAGGGTTCGGGTAAGACCACCACCTCGGGTAAACTGGCGGCTCAATTAAAAAAGCAAGGTCGAAAAGTCTATCTCGTTCCCGCCGACGTTTATCGTCCGGCTGCCATTGAACAGCTTCAGGTCCTGGGCGAGCGGCTCGATGTGCCGGTGCACCCGTCGACCACGGATATCAAACCCGTAGAAATTTGCACCCAGGCTGCCGCTGAAGCCCGAGAAAAAAATTATGACACCTTGATCATCGATACCGCCGGCCGTCTTCATGTTGATGAGGCGCTGATGGACGAGCTCAAGGATATCCAGGCCGCCGTCCCCCTCGCCGAGGTTCTTTTTGTAGCTGATGCGATGACCGGCCAGGATGCGGTGACGGTCGCCGACAAGTTCAATAAGGATCTCGAGATATCGGGGGTGATCCTGACTAAAATGGAGGGTGATGCCCGCGGCGGCGCCGCCCTATCCATCAAGAGGGTCACTGGCAAGCCCATCAAGTACGTGGGTGTAGGCGAAGCACTCGATGCACTAGAGGTTTTTCACCCCGACCGCACTGCGTCACGCATTCTCGGCATGGGCGATGTGCTGACCCTCATTGAAAAAGCCGAAGAGGTAGTCGATAAGAAGAAGGCGGATAAAATCGCCAAAAAGCTCAAACGCAATGAATTTACCCTCGAGGATTTTCTCGACCAGATTCAACAGATCAAGAAAATGGGTTCGCTTGAGCAGATAATGGGCATGGTACCCGGCATCAACAAGCTCAAACAGCTCAAGGATGCTCCCCAGCCCGACGAGAAAGAGCTGGCAAAAACCGAGGCAATTATCCGTTCGATGACCCTCAAAGAACGGCGCAATCACCGTATTATAGATGCCAGCCGCCGTCAACGGATAGCCGCTGGATCCGGTACCTCTGTGGCCGAAGTGAACAGAGTGCTGAAAAGTTATTCGGCGATGCTTAAGATGTTGAAAAAAATGCGTGGAAAGCCTGGCGCTATGGCAGGAAAAAAACGCAGAAAAGTCCCCAAAGGAATGAGAAGATAACGTTGTACGGTAATCGAACCGTGCAATCAACAGTGGAGGTCAAAAAAATAATGGCAGTTCGAATCAGATTGACAAGACTCGGCAGGAAGAAAAAACCCTTTTACCGAATTGTTGTTGCCGACAGCGAGAGCCCACGGGATGGTAAATTTCTCGATATCGTCGGCACCTACGATCCGCTTCAGGATCCTGCCAGGATAGAGATCAACGACCGCAAGCTGCAGGACTGGCTCACCAAAGGCGCCCTGCCCTCGACCACGGTCAAAAGCCTGATCAAGAAGGCGGCTGTGGCTGCTGAGTAGATTATGAAAACACTTGTTGAACACATTGCCGAAGCATTGGTAGATAAACCTGATCAGGTTAATGTCGTCGAGAGCGAAAACGGTGACATGATCAATCTGGAATTGACCGTGGCACAGGAAGATCTCGGCAAAGTGATCGGCAAACAGGGTCGGACGGCCCGGGCCATGCGCTCGATTTTGTCAGCCGCTGCAGCGCGGGACAACAAAAAGTCTCGGCTCGACATTCTGGAATAATACCAGCCTGTCATGGCCCCGCAGTACCCTTACCCGGCCGAAAAGTTCAGTCTGGTTGGCAGGGTGACAAAATCTCACGGCCTGAAGGGGGAGATCAAAGTACTCCCCCTGCAGGGAGATACGGAAGAATTTATAAATTACGGCCGGGTTGCCCTCGTAGCGACCGATGGCCGGATGACCGAACTTCTCGATATCGTTCGATGGCGAGCACAGGGAAGGCAGGTCATCCTGAAACTTGCTACCATTGACAACAAGAGTGAAGCAGATCTGACCGCAGGCATGGGAGTCCTCTGCAATCGCCATGACTTGCCCGTCGCGGCGGAAAACAGTTCCGGCCGAGAGTTGGTTGGACTCGAAATGTTGACCGTCGACAACAAAGTTGTTGGCATAATCGAGGCGGTCAGCCATACAGGTGCACATCCCATCATGATTGTGCGTGACAATGGAGAGGAATTTTTAATTCCCTTGGTTGATGACATAATAGTCGACCGCCAGGGTTCCAGATTAATCATCGATCCGCCTCCAGGGCTGCTCGACATCAACAGAGCATAAGAGAGATGATTTTTTCCATTGTAACGATCTTCCCGTCCTTAATCGAATCCTGCTTGCAGAGCGGTATTGTTGCCAGGGCTCGACACGAGGGAATTGTGGAAATTGAACCGATCGACCTCCGGTCTTTCACCCACGACAAGCACCGAACAACAGATGACCGGCCCTTTGGCGGAGGGGAAGGAATGGTGATGACCCCCGCACCGCTCAGCCTGGCAATCCGCCGTACTGTCCGGGAACAGGTTCAGAACCGACGGGTAATCTTGCTGAGCCCGCAGGGACGTAAGTTCTGCCAGGAGACAGCAGTTGAACTAAGGCGTCAACAGCAGCTGATTTTGATATGCGGCCGGTATGAAGGGGTTGACGAGAGGTTCAGGGAAAAATACGTGGATGAGGAAATCTCAGTTGGCGATTTCATCCTGAGCGGCGGTGAACTGCCGGCTCTGATGGTGGTGGACGCGGTTACCAGATTGCTGCCCGGGGTATTGGGCTGCGCTGATTCAGCGGCCAACGACACCTTCAGCAGGTATCTTCTCAAACATCCGCAATATACGCGTCCGAGAATATTTGAGAAGATGGAAGTTCCGCAAGTCCTGTTCAGCGGTAATCACAACCGGATCGAAGAATTTCGTTTTATCGAATCGGTGAAACGGACCATTGAACGGCGGCCCGATCTGCTGAAAAAAGCTGTCGCCGGATTTACTGACAAGGAAAAACGTTTGCTTGAAGACTACGGCCTGGATGTGGGGGCGGATTGACTTGGTCTGAACATGGATACTACTGAACCTGAACTGGCCATAGCTCTGTTGCACCACCCGGTGCTGAACAAGCAGGGAGAAACGATCG
Organism: Desulfofustis sp.; assembly: GCA_013042475.1. Taxonomy (GTDB): domain Bacteria; phylum Desulfobacterota; class Desulfobulbia; order Desulfobulbales; family Desulfocapsaceae; genus JABDQA01. Next base: position 13,338 of record JABDQA010000033.1, on the reverse strand, counting down.
GCTCGGCGGTAACCAACCTGGATCTGCATGATATCAGCAGAGCAGCAAGAACTTACGGGGTAAAAAACTATTTCGTTGCCACTCCGTTTGAGGATCAGCTAGAGCTTGTGAGAGAGATTACCGACCACTGGCAGAACGGGCACGGCGCTACGGCGAACCCGGCACGGAAGGAAGCTCTGGCCATGGTCAAGGCCGTAAACGGCTTCGAAACTGTCATCAAAGAGATGAGGAGCAGGTTTAACCGGCGCCTTCTGGTGGTCGCGACCAGCGCCAGACAGCGCCCCAATCAGATGAGCTACGAAGCGCTGAAAATCCACCTCAACATGAACAGATCGCCTGTTCTTCTGCTTTTCGGCACGGCACACGGCCTGGCACCTGAGATCATGGAAAAAGCCGATGCAGTATTACCGCCAATTGCACGACATGCGGATTACAATCACCTGTCAGTCCGCTCGGCGGTATCGATCATACTGGACCGCTTGCTGGGTGACAGAGATAAATAGTGCAATTATTTAACCAAAGAAAACACATATAATTAAAACAAAAGGGTAAAATCATGAATCCGATTATTAATAAAATAGATCAGGAGCAGATGCGCTTTGATCATCCGGAGTTTCGCCCCGGCGACACCGTCAAGGTGCATATCCGCATCATCGAAGGAAGCAAAGAACGTATTCAGGTGTTCCAGGGGGTCGTCATCAAGCGTAAGCGCGGCGATATGGACGCCTCTTACACTGTGCGCAAAGTTTCCCATGGCGTCGGAGTTGAGAAAACCTTTGCCCTGCACAATCCCCGCATCGAAAAGATCGAATTGGTCTCCCGCGGCAGGGTGCGGCGTTCCCGTCTCTTCTACCTGCGTGAACGCCGAGGCAAGGCAGCTCGAATCCGGGAACGCGGAATTCGCTAACCCGGGCTTTTCAAAGCTGCGAAACGGGCCGGATAGCCCTGGCTATAACGGTCCGGCAGAACGAACTGATGCGGTCGCTGCTGTCGGATAATTTCGATCCAGAAGACAACTTTACCTTCGAACGACTGCTCCGCCAAAGGGGATTTACCCGAATAGCGGGCACCGATGAAGCAGGACGCGGACCTCTCGCAGGCCCCGTGGTGGCTGCATCTGTCATATTACCCCCGAATGACAACCCTGCCCTTTTCTGCGATTCAAAACAGACAACAGCACTCCAGCGGAGTGAGTTAAGAGATTACCTCGAGCGGATTGGTGCCGAAATTGGTGTTGGGATCGTGTCTTCCCGTACAATTGACAAGATAAATATTCTCCAGGCTTCGCTGCTGGCCATGAAAGAATCACTGGCTGATTTGAGCAGGGCAGGATCGGAACCTGATTTTGTGCTGGTCGACGGCAACCAGAAACTTCTGATCACCACACCGCAGGAGACCTTGGTCAAAGGGGATGCCAGATCGGCTTCTATCGGAGCTGCCTCGATCGTTGCCAAAATCACCCGGGATGCGATCATGGCAGAATATGAGAGGCGCTATCCCGGTTATAATTTCGCCGCCAATAAAGGGTATCCCACCAAAGAACATCGTCTGGCCATCCGTGCTCATGGGCCCTGTCCCGTCCATCGATACAGCTTCAAGGGAGTCAAAGAGTTTGTCCAGGAAACGGATAAACCTCGGTAAACGAGGAGAAGAAGTCGCGGCAGCATACCTTCGGGCCAAAGGGTATCGGATCAAGGCCAGAAACTATCGACAGAAAACAGGCGAAATTGATATTATCTGCAAAGATGGAGACACTCATGTCTTCGTCGAGGTCAAAACCAGACAGCACTGCGAATTCGGCCATCCGACAGAGGCTGTAACCCGTCGCAAGCAGATGCAGATAAGCCGCACGGCGCTGCTCTATCTGAACATTGAGGAATTGCTCGATACACCGGTACGATTTGATGTAATTGGGGTTATACTTAAAGAGTGGGGCCCGGAGATCAGCCATATCGTAGGTGCCTTTGAGGCAGAGTAAGGCGTCACTTGCCCAAACGAAATTCAACCATGAGCAGACAGGCAGAAATAAACAGGCCAATCGGCATCACCATGGGCTGTCCGGCATCCATCGGTCCCGAACTCATTGTCAAGTTCCACCTTGACAACATGGATACTCAAGTGCCGGTCATTGTCATCGGCGATCGCAATGTTCTCAAAAAGATCTCTGATCTGCTCTCTCTATCGGTTGACATCAGAGATTGGTACCCAGGAAAAGAACTCGCTGCCGGGTGCCTCAATGTGCTAAACGTCTCATCGCTTTCTACTGAGTCCTTTTCCTTCGGATCACCGACCCATGAAACTTCAGTGGCCATGGTTTCTTACGTGGAAAAAGCGATCGCACTGTGTCTTGGTAAAGACATACGAGCCTTGGTAACCTGCCCCATCTCAAAATCATCACTAAATCAAGCAGGTTATGACTTTCCTGGCCACACGGAACTGTTGGCACGCCGCACATCCAGTGACGACGTGGCCATGATGCTTGCCGGAGATACGCTGCGGATCGTGCCGGCAACTATCCATTGCTCGCTGTCTGAGGTCGTCAAGAATCTCAACAGCAAGGGACTTGTACGCCAGATACTTTTGACCGAGCAGGCTTTGAGGACCGATTTCAACCTTGATCAGGTCCGCATAGCTGTGGCAGGTCTCAATCCCCATGCCGGTGAAAACGGCCTGTTTGGCAACGAAGAACAGATTATAATCGAGCCAGCAGTAGAAGAAGCACGCAGGTATTGCCATCCCCACTCACAGATCAGCGGTCCTTATCCGCCTGACACGGTGTTCTACAAGGCCAAGACCGGATTGTATGACGCCGTGATAGCCATGTACCATGACCAAGGGCTCATTCCGTTTAAACTTCTCCACTTCGATGATGGCGTCAACATTACCCTCGGCCTGCCCATTGTCCGAACCTCCGTCGATCACGGCACAGCCTATGATATTGCCGGTAAAGGTAGCGCCGCAACCAACAGCCTCAAGGCGGCCGTCAGGTTCGCGGATTTTATGGCAGCAAATCGACTACGAATAAGCTGATGAAAATGAAGAAGTTGCCATGACGAAAACAAAAAAAGGGACATTCATCGTATTTGAAGGAATCGATGGAACGGGAAAATCCACACAGATAATCCGACTTGCTAACGCGTTCAAAAAAATGGGGCACGATGTCGTGGTCACCAGCGAGCCGACCGAGGGCGTCTTCGGTAAAAAAATCCGGGCACTCTATCAAAATCGCTCGATGGTGTCTACCAGCGAAGAGCTCGACCTATTCATCAAGGACCGGCGCGAGCACATTGATACCCTGATCAACCCTTCCCTGCGAGCCGGTAAAATAGTTCTCAGTGATCGTTACTTCCTGTCCACGGCTGCTTATCAGGGCGCCGCCGGTTGCAGTCCTGAAGCGATAATTGCCTGTCATCGCTTCGCGCCCGACCCGGATCTGGCAATCATCATCGAGGTGCCGCCCCAGCTCTGCATACGCAGGATTACCGAGAAACGAGGTGATCAACTCAACGATTTCGAACAGCTCGAGAGTTTGAAAAAAGTTGATAGTATTTTCAAACAGATGGACTTACCTTATCTGGAGCGTGTTGACGGGTCTGTAGCCGAAGAGGATGTTCATCGACAAGTGCGAGAGCTGATAAAGAGGTTGCTGCCCCATTTATTCCATTCAGTATCAGGGGAGCATCAGTGAAAATCGGCAGATTTAAAACCGCCTGGCTGTTGCCACTGATACTGCTTCTCCTTGGTGGCTGTGCAACGCCTGAGAGCAGTCTTGTCACCGACGAATCTCCCACAGACTCTCAAGATCTTTCCTGCGCCTATTTTTATTTTCTCTGGGGTACCCATGCTGAATACGAAAATGAGTTCGATGAAGCCGTTGATGCTTATGAAAAGGCCCTGGTCTGCGACCCTTCTGCCATCTATATAAAGCACAAGCTTCCCCTGCTGCATCTCAAAAAAGGCGACACCGCCCGAGCCATCAAGATACTCCAGGAAAATATCGTGGACGACCCTCTGGATACCGCCAGCCGCAAGCTGCTGGCCGGCCTGCTGGCTCAGCAGAAAGAATTCACGGCAGCAATTGACCAATATAACGAGATCCTTTCTTACGATCCGGAAAACGATCAAGTGTTGCTCAGGCTTGGCGTCCTGCAGGAACAGACGGGTAAGTCTCAAAAAGCGCGTCGCACCCTCAAAAAGCTGGTTGCGATCAACCCCGAGAGCTACTTCGGCTATTTGGCGCTGGCCCGGATGAGCGATTCACCTAATGAAGCAGAACCTTACTATCTCAAAGCACTTTCGCTCAATTGGTCATCTGAACTCGCCCATGAGGTAGCGCAGTTTCATATCGAACAAAAATCCTACGATCAGGCCATAAAAACCCTCAGAGAAATACTCGATCAAAACAAATCTGAAGAACAGGCGCGTCTGCTTATCGTCCAGGCGCTTCTTGGATCAGGCAGGGAAGACGAGGCTATTGTTGAACTCAGCCTCATCCCCCGTTATCGTAGCTCGCCGGTTCAACTTTCGCTCGCGCTCGGCAAACTCTATGTTCGACTCGACAAGTACGACCAGGCCATCGCTCATTTAAGCGCTGTAATCAAAGTTGAGGATGACAGTTCCGCCCGTTATCTGCTTGGCGTCTTGTACTCTGAACAAAACCGTCTATCCGAATCGCTGGAAGCACTCGAAGGCATCGGGGCTGATCAGGAAGAATTTGAGGATTCCGTCTTTTTACGATCCCGTCTGCTGCATCAACAGGAGAAGGCAGACGATGCCCTGGCAATGCTCAACGAGTACATAACCGTTTCATCAACACGCAGACCGCTGTTCTACGTGATGGCTGCTTCTCTTTATCGAGACCGAGGACAGATGGAACTGGCCAGTGCTGTGCTTGCCTCAGGCTATGCAAATTATCCGGACAATGAACGGCTGCTCTTCGAATACGGGCTGCAACTTGAGCGGACCGATCGACTCAATGAGGCCATAGGCGTCATGGAACAGCTTTTGCTTCTCAACCCGGATCATGCCGAAGCCCTAAACTTCGTTGGATATTCATGGGCAGATACCGATCGTAATCTGGACCGCGCCCTGCTTTACATAGAAAAGGCCCTGGAATTGAAGCCCGAAAACGGCTATATCCAGGACAGCCTTGGCTGGGTTCATTTCAAACTTGGCAATCTGGAACGAGCCAGAGACGAGTTGCTTAACGCCATCAAACTGCTGCCGGATGACCCTTATCTACATGACCATTTAGGCGATGTCTACCGTGCCTTGGGACAACGAAAAAAAGCTATCAAAGCTTACAGGGAAGCACTGAAGTACTTTGAGGATGAGGACAAGAAAGCTGAGGTCGAAAAGAAGATCGATGCACTCCGGAACAGCTAGATCGAGAAATTCAGCAGCTTTAGGCCATCTTTTTCCCCTTCTGGTTGTTCTGGCACTTAGCAGTTGTGCGAAAACACCATGGACTACATCACTCGAAGGTGAACCAAAGAGCGCCGTTGAGAGCTCCTATATGAATTTCATCGCGTCTCAGGCTGTCTGCGGTCCCAGTTGGGATGCAGAGTCTGAGATCCGCTGGACTTCGTCAGTCAGTAACTTCTCTTTCAATGCTTATTGCCGGATGTTGGAACCTGCTTACCTGAAACTCATCGTCTCCAATCCCCTGGGCCAGCCGCTCCGTGTCATAGCCACCAATGGTAAGATTTATAGTGACATCGACACGGTAGACCGATCAGTTGTCACCGGCGGTCTGCGCTCATGGGCAATGCGCCACGACCTGCCGCTCAACCTGGTGAATGGAACCTGGCTGGACTGGATGGGCGGGCGCTCATCGGCTCCAGTCGGCCAGATAGTTGAAATACGACACGATTCCAAGAGCCGCGGGGCCTGGCTGAGCATGGCTGGTGCCGATTCTGAAGCACTTGATGAGCATCTTCTCTTTGACTGGAAAAATGGTAGAATTATTGAAAGAATCCTGCTCGATGAAGGTAATAGAACCTTCGCCACTCTCGCCTACATCGAGTGGCAGGAAATAGACCAATGTCTCTACCCGGTTGCCATGTCAATAGATGGACTGCCACTTCACGGCAGAGTCGACCTGCGCTTTTCCGATATCAGACAGAGTAAATTTGTGCCTGCGGATTTCAATATCGATATTCCCAGGGGCTTCCTGAGAGCCTGGCTCCCCTAGCCTGAATGAAGATTTTGATGGAAGCTAGTTACTTTCCATCGGAAAACGAAATATTTCGTTTCAAGATTTAGATATACGATGAATATTTCTTAGGCATGTACCCTCTTTAAGGATAAGTCTCGAGCGCAACCAAGCGTCAACAAATGGGCCGTTTACGTGCTGAAACTAGTTGGCTGCTGCTGAATCTTCCTTGAGTTCTTTGACGATAACAACGAAGAGGTTGTCCTCTTTGAAGAATAGCTGTTGGAGGTCGTAGTTTCGGTTGGGCATGAGCACCAGCTCGACCCGCACCTTGTCAGGGTCGGACTCGTTGGTCACTATAATTCGATCGACGAATTGTCCGCCAGCCTCGATTACCGGCGAAATCTTTTCATCAATTTCGGCATCGAAGAAATCGCAGACGACCCTTGGCTCTCCTTTCTCAATACCGAAGACCAGCGGCGGATAAAAATGATTGAGCCTGAACAGGACCGTTTCACTATCATTGATTGATTTTTCAAATGAGACATCGAGCAATACCGGTACAATATCTTCAGCTTCAATGCTCTGTGGTTCAACGGGCTGCTCCGGCTTCGCCAGCTGCGTTTGTTGCTCCGTTTTACTCGGTTCGCTCGGTTGAACAGGAGGGGAGGGGGCCGGAGGTGCTGGAGGCTCGGGAGGTGAGGGTTCCGCTGGGGTTTCTGGCTCTGCCGCCGGTGAGGAGGTGGCGGTCTCCTGGACTTCTTGCGCAGGAGTCGCTGCAATCTCAACCGGGGTATCTTCTTGCGTAGGAGTCGCTGCAATCTCAACCGGGGTATCCTTGCCCTGTGTAAATTCCTTCTCGTCAGTTGCAGGCACTTCACCTTCCGGTTTGGTCTGGCTGCCGGAATGCACAACCTTGGTACTCTCCACCACGATACGTGGTGGTTGGTCGATACTATCCTCAGAGGCCACTTTTGGAAAATCTGGAGTAAAGGTAACGACCAGGCTATTATTTGAGACGTTAAAAGTCTCTTCGTGCAGATAGGGGCTATCTTTTTGAATATCGACAACCACACGGGTTTTGGGCGGCTCGTTGTGCCTGCCAACTCGAATCCCGGCAATGATGTTGCCGTCTATATCGTCGATCCGGATGATTTCAGATGGATATTTCACCCCATAAAAATCGAATACCAACCGGGGGTTGTCGCCGTTTAACCTAAATGATTTGGGAGTATAGGAACCATCAAGCTTGAATACAACCTGTTCGGGCTTATCGTTACCAGCGACCACCTCAATCGACCCAAGCACCAGTCCATTTGATGCTGCCTTGGCCTCCACAGCAAGAATAGTGGAAAATAAAAAGATAGAGGCCAGTCCGTACAATAACCGCTTCACAAATTCAGGACCCATTGTCTCACATTAATCTAAGATCGTAAGGATAACGACAATCCACATCTGCCGGGCCGGATTCCTTACCAAGGGGCAGAATCTCAAATACATCACAACGTCGGACGAGGTGAATTTCTGCATTTATACTTAGATAAGATACTATTTCAATACCTTATCCATTCTTGAAAAGTCAACTTATTTTCAGTAATTGTTGAGGCTCCCGAGCACGGAGCACGAAGCTCCAGATGATCACATCGTAAGTGTATGGACGATCAGACATTTCTACCATTAATCAATAGACCAGGGCGCTATCTTGGCTGCGAATTCAACTTGCCTGAGATTGAAACCAGCGCCGAGGTTAAGTGGGCGCTGATATTTCCCGATCTCTACGAGATCGGAATGTCCCACCAGGGCTTGCAAATCCTCTACCACATACTTAACGATCTTGACTCTGTATCCGCTGAACGCTGTTACTGTCCGGCTCCTGATGCAGAAGTGCTGATGCGTCGTCGAACCATTTCCCTGACAACGCTTGAAACCGCCACCCCGTTGAGGGAACTTGATTTGATCGGCATCACCCTGCCTCACGAACTCTGCTACACCAACGTGCTCACCATACTCGATCTAGCCGAGATTGAGTTTCGTGCCGACGACAGAAACGAATCCTCTCCGATTATCATCGGCGGAGGCACCTGCGCTTTCAATCCGGAACCGGTTGCTGAGCTGTTCGACGCATTTGTCATCGGCGATGGAGAAGAAGCCGTGGCCGACGTAAGTCATATGGTTGCATCACTAAAAGCAAAAGGCCTGAACCGCTCAAGCATAATTGATGGACTTGGGAAGATCGACGGCATCTATATACCACACATGTTCCAGCCTCGCTATAATGATCAGGGGGAAACATTGTCGGTGGCTCCTCTGCAAGGAGGACCGAATTCAGTTAAAAGAAGAGTGTTGCCAGATCTTGACCGGATTGACCACCTTCACAGACCATTGGTACCCAACGCCCGTATCGTTCATGACCGATTGGCTGTTGAAGTAGCTCGCGGATGCACCAGGGGCTGCCGCTTCTGTCAGGCGGGGATGACCTATCGGCCGGTAAGGGAACGCAGTGTCAAGCAGGTAATGGAACTGGCTGAGCAGGGCATCGGCCATTCCGGATTCGATGAGATTTCCCTCCTATCGCTGTCAACCGGAGATTACAGTTGCTTACCTGAAGTACTGCCCGAGCTGATGCGCCGTTTTTCCTCCGAAAAGGTTTCGGTGGCTATGCCGTCAATGCGGGTGGGAACCCTGACCCGGGAACTCATGGATCAGATCCGTCGGGTAAGGAAAACAGGCTTCACTCTGGCTCCCGAAGCCGGTAGTGAACGGCTACGGCAAACCATAAACAAAGGGATTAGCGAAACAGATTTGCTGCAGACAGCCCAGCAAGCCTACGCACTCGGCTGGAACTTGATCAAACTCTATTTCATGATAGGACTGCCGACCGAAACCGAGAAAGACATTGAAGCCATCGCCGACCTGGTCGAGAAAACGGCGCTGGCTGGCGAGGTCAGTGGACGAGGCAGGAAGAAGATCTCGGTGAGTGTCGGAACCTTTGTACCAAAACCGCATACCCCATTTCAATGGGAAGTCCAGTTGAGCGTGGAGCAGAGTCGGGAACGATTCGGCCTGCTCAAATCCAAATTGAGGAAGAAGGGGATCACTTTAAAATATCACGATCCTGAAATGAGCTTTTTGGAGGGCGTCTTTTCCCGAGGTGACCGACGACTCACCGCCCTTCTCATTAATGCCTGGGAGAGCGGGGCGCGGCTGGATAGCTGGAGCGAACATTTCGACCTGTCCATCTGGAGCGATGCAGCCACCCGGATGGACATCGATCTTGATGATTATTTACGCGAACGGGCTGAAGACGAGCGACTACCATGGGACCACATAGACCCCATGATAGAACAGGAGTTTTTCGTGGCGGAACGATATAAGAGCCGCACTCGGGAATACACACCGGATTGCCGATACCACTCCTGCCAGAAATGTGGTTTATGCGATTTCAAAACGATCATGCCGGTCGTCCACAATCGTAAGAAATCTCCTCCTCCGCGAGCCGCCATCCGTGATGAAACCGTTGTTGAGGACTCGGCCGAGAATCACTACCGCTATCTGATCAGCTATTCCAGGATTGGCCCCATCTGTTACCTTGGTCATCTGGAATTTCTGCAAATCATCCATCGGGCTCTACGCAGGGCCAAACTGAAACCTCATTTTTCTAAGGGGTTTAACCCTTCCCCGAAAATCTCCTTCGGGCCTGCTCTACCGGTGGGTACCATGAGCTACTGTGAATTTTTTTCGGTCGATCTACTCAAGCCCATCACCAAGCCCGCCGAGGCAAAAAATATCCTTAACCATGTGCTCCCAGCCGGCATGGAGATCACCGATATCAGCGCCCTCACAGGAAAACTGGCACAGAACATTATCAGCACCTATGATATCACCTTTCCACGAGATCTCAGTGAATCGGAACAGAGCCTTGTTGCAGACTTTGACTCAATCGATTCGCTGAATATCGAACGGTTCAGAAAAGGGAGACAAAAGTCCCTCGACATCCGCCCCCTGATCAAAGGGATTGCACTGAAATCAGGTAATCGTATCACTCTTAAGTTGATCAACCGAAGCTCAGAACCCGGGACAAAGCCAGTGGAGGCACTGGCGGCCCTTCTGCATCTTGACGAGGCAGAAATGCTCACGCTTCAGATCTTGAAAACCTCATGGTCTGAGCTGGAGGAGTGATCCCCCTTGCCGGCAGCAGACATTTCGTGGTAAGAAGACCTTTGTTCCGCGCACCTGAAAGTTGACTACACTATCTGCAAGCCAACAGGAGAGAACATGAATAAAAAAATCGTCTTGCGTGATGATCAAATGCCCCTCCAGTGGTACAACGTGGTCCCCGATCTGCCAGGAGGCCTCCAGCCGCCGCTTGATCCGGAAACCAAGGAACCGATGGGGCCTGAAAAACTTGCCGCCATCTTTCCCATGGGTCTGCTCGAGCAGGAAATGACGCCAGAGCGTTTTGTTGACATTCCCGAAGAGGTACTGGAAATACTAAAAATCTGGCGCCCCTCTCCCCTTGTGCGGGCGACCACCCTTGAGAAAGCCCTTAACACCAAGGCCAAAATCTATTTCAAAAACGAAGGCGTCTCCCCGGTTGGTTCCCACAAACCCAATACTGCCGTGGCCCAGGCCTACTACAATTCCCGCGAGGGCATCAAGAGAATTGCCACCGAAACCGGTGCCGGCCAATGGGGCTCTGCACTGTCCCTGGCTACCAATAAATTCGGCATCGAATGTAAGGTCTATATGGTCCGGGTGTCCTTCGAGCAGAAGCCTTACCGCAAATCGGTCATGCACGCCTATGGCGCCAATGTCGTCGCCAGTCCGAGCGACGAGACCAACACCGGTCGTGCAATTCGTGCAAAGATGCCTGACACACCCGGCTCTCTGGGCATCGCCATCTCGGAAGCGATTGAAGATGCCGCCACCCGGGAAGACACCAACTATAGTCTCGGCTCAGTGTTGAATCACGTTATCCTGCACCAATCGATTATCGGCCTCGAAGCCAAGCAACAGATGGAAATTGCCGGTGATTTCCCTGATGTGATCATTGGTTGCTGCGGCGGTGGTTCCAATTTTGCCGGGCTGGCGGTCCCCTTCCTCCCTGATTATCTGGAAGGAAAGAAAATCCGTTTTGTCGGCACCGAACCGGCCTCCTGTCCGACTCTGACCGCAGGAGAGCTGACCTGGGATTTCGGTGATACTGCCCAGACCACGCCTCTGCTTTACATGCATACCCTGGGGCATGATTTCATTCCGCCCGGCATCCATGCGGGTGGTCTGCGCTATCATGGTATGGCTCCGATTGTATCGGCCATGGTTCGAGATAAGATCGTCGAGCCGATCAGACTCCAGCAGCTTGAATGTTTCGAAGCCGGGGTGCTGTTTGCCAAAACAGAGGGTATCATCCCCGCACCGGAAACTTGCCACGCGATCCGCGGCGCGATAATCGAGGCCACCAGAGAACCCGAAGAGCCAAAGACCATTCTGTTCAACTTCTCAGGCCACGGACTTATCGATATGGCTTCATACGACAAATATTTTGCCGGTGAACTCGAGGATTTTGATTATCCCGCGGAACAGATTGCCGAATCGATGGCCAAATTGCCCAAGCTTTAAATTTATATAATACTGCAGCGCCCATGCGTTGTTCCAGGCCCACAGCTCCGAGTATGTTACTCCTGTTGTGGGCCTTTTTTTATACCGCCGTCTCCGTAGCAGAAGATTCCTCCTCCCTCGACACACTCATAGAGAATGGCGGATACGTGCTTACCAGAAACGGCACAACCATCGCTGAATTAAATAGTGACACTCTTTTAATTCCTGCCTCGACCATCAAAATCGCCACGGCCCTGTCGATCCTCGAGATTCTGGAGCCATCACATCGTATAAAAACGGAATTTTATCTACGCAATAACAAAATCCTGTGCGTCAAAGGTTACGGCGATCCCTACCTGATCTCCGAGCGTGTGCAGGATATTGCACTGAGTCTGAAAGACAAGGGGCTTGACCGGGTGGAGTCCATTTTATTGGACGACAGTTTCTTTCAACTCGAAGGCCCCCCTGATGGTGCGGAAAACTCGGCCAATCCTTATGATGTCTTAAATTCGGCGCTGGCAGTGAATTTTAATACCGTGGCGCTAATTAAACATGATACCGGTACCATCGACTCACTCGAGCCACAGACCCCCATGCTGGATATAACCGGAGAGATCGGCACCCTGGTTGAGCCCGGACTTCACCGAGTCAATGTATCCGCCTTTTCCCATAGAAACACAAGCATAACTCCCCACCGCCTTACCGCCGAACTTATCGCTGCACAGCTGCGTCGCCAAAACATTGCAGTCGGAAAAAAGTTCCACAGGGGGCGGGTTGAGACCAATGACTCACTGCTCTACACCTATCATAGTGAAATGACGGTAGCTGAAATGCTCAGGGCATGTTTGAAATATTCAAATAATTTTATCGCCAACCAGCTCTTTCTCTATTGCGGAGCCCTTAAATATGGTGCACCGGCGACCTGGGAAAAAGCCAGAGAGGCTATGACCAACGTTCTATACTCGACGACCGGGCTGAAAAGTGAGGAGGTGATCATTTTCGAAGGATCGGGCTTGTCGAGAAAGAATATGATAACTCCAGCGGCAGCCATTACCCTGCTTGAACGTTTTAAACCATATGCCTCTCTGCTGAGCGAAACGGAGCACATACTCCTTAAATCGGGAACCATGACCGGTGTCTACGGCTATGCCGGTTATTTTTCCTCAGGTGAAAATCTTGACCCCTTCATCATCCTGCTGAATCAGAAGATCAACAACAGAGACCGGTTGCTAAAGCTCAGCAGAGCCTATTATGATCACCAGGCGAGGCAAGAAAAGCAACCGTAACATTGTTTATCACGAAAAAAAAATAGCTCTCGAAAGCGTTTCAAGCACCCGGCATCATTGAACGAATCGTTGCAATATAAGAGCTATTCCGCTAGGCTAATCAATAATTAAACAAACGCATCGAAAATTTTGAGAACCTTCTCACAGTAATTGCCAAGAGGGAAGATTTATGGCCAAGGATGAATGCAAACTTAATCTACAGATAATGTCGTTTATACTGCTCATGTTTCTGGGAATTGTAATTTTTAACTTCTGCTTTGGTTGCTTGTTCTTTTTTTTATACTTATATCGGTGGTAATG
>JABDQA010000027.1 GCA_013042475.1 Desulfofustis sp. | reverse complement strand
CGGTTACCATTGTGTACGCGGCTGCTGCAGCCCATAAAAAAACGCCCGTCTTCTCGGCCGAAGATGGGCGTGGGAAACTGGATGGGCCCCTCTTTTCGGCAGCCCGGCTGCCAGCAAGTGCTGGCCCGCGGCTTTGCGTCCCCAGGTTGCCCCAGGTTTGCCCTTTCGAAGAAGTTGTCTGTAATCCTTATTTTACAAAAAAGAAATGGGCCCTGTCAAAAAGAGAGGAGGCCGAGAAGGGCTAAATTCAAAGCTCTGATGATCCCGCACTACTCAGCTGATCCCCATTGTTATTAGGAGTGAGCATCACTGATTTTAAGATCTTCAATGAGCCCCGGGGAGAGCTCTTGGAAAAATGGGCTTATTTGAACAATTTGGAGGCCATGCCAATTACCCCCTCGACACCGCCCAACGATTCCAGAAGTGAGCCTCCGCTGCTGGCTTTATCAACCATCTGCGGGAGTGCGTCCGAAAGCCCCCCGGCAGCTTCCTCGGCACTTATCCCCAATTTCGAGGCAAATTGGGAAAGCTGCTCAGAACCGAGCGCATTGCCGAGTTGTTCGGGAGAAATTGATTGATTTGCTCCGTCTCCGAGCCAGGACTTGGCTGTGTCTCCCAGGCCGCTTGACCCAAGATTCTCAACCACCGAGTTTAAATCAAATCCGCCGCTGCCAGCGGTCAAACCGGACAATGCCGAGGTGATGGCTTCGATATCAAGGTTGCTGCCTGCATCTCCGCTGAGGTTGCTGTCTCGGAAGACGGTAGCTCCCATCTGAATCAAATCGTTCAAGTTCATGGTCTTCTCCTCCCCTTGAGGTAATTTTATAAGTTTAATCTAAGTGCAGAGTTCAGCATTACACCCCGTCTCTCGCCCGCGGCACCACTTTCATGGTTGATCACTTTTTTATATTTCCCTTCCCGAATTTGATCAGGGTGTAAGCCCAGGCCAACGCATCCACCGCGCCTTTGTCCTGCTCTGATTTATGCTCCTCGAATCTCTTCAGGTGATAACCGCGCTTCTTCTCTATCGCACCTAACAGATGGTCGTGGAACTCTTCCGATGATTTATATTTCATAGCAGACACTGTAAATATCCTAGTCCTAGTTGGGAACCTGCCAACACAATAATATTCAGACGTAACGGATAAGCAGGCTCGGGGGATAGCCCGAGGATCGACGACCACTACCTTGTATGCTGGCAAGCCGGGAGCGAGGAGCCGGCGGAGCAGCGCTGAAGTGTGGAGCGATTTTTTCGTGCATTCGCACACTATTTGTGCTACAATGTAGTATGGGTTGATATGGCAAGATTTTTATTGACCTCAGCCCCCCTGCATCCTCTCTTCTCCACCACTCTCCTTTTGCAGGGGGGCTTTCTTGCATCCCTTTTGATATCTCTTGGATTGTGCCAACCGACAGGAACATACCCGTCCCTATCCATACTCCAGCACGACATCAAGAGGTGAGTTCCCTAGATTGTAGATAAACAGGCATATCAGGGAGGTTCTCAATACACTCGATACTTACTCAACCTTAATCGTAAAGCCGGCAGATCTCAGTTTTGCAGCAATATCGTCTTTATCAGCGGCCTTCAGGTAAGCCTCTTCAGGCGCTACTATCTTATCTTGAACAAGCTCTATCAAGTGGGAGTTGAGCAGCCGCATGCCCAATCGCTTCCCTGTTTGGATGGCACTGGGGATTTGATGGGTCTTGCCCTCCCGAATGTTGTTTGCCACAGCGGCGTTGACCACTAAGATCTCCATGGCGGCCACCCGGCCCTTACCTATTCGTTTCAACAAATTTTGGCAGATCACCCCTTTTAAGGATGAAGCCAGCATGGTCCGTATTTGGGCCTGCCCCCCTACGGGAAATTGATCGATGATTCTATCGACAGTGCTGGCAGCGGTCGACGTATGCAGAGTACCAAAGACCAGATGCCCGGTTTCAGCAGTCTCTAAGGCTATTTCTGTCGTTTCCAGATCCCGCAACTCACCAACTAAAATGATGTCAGGATCCTGGCGCAGTGCCGCCCTCAGAGCCTTCTGAAAACTGTCGGTATGGGTTTTCACTTCACGCTGATTAATGAGACATCTATTGTTCTGGTGGACAAACTCTACCGGATCTTCGATGGTTACTATATGATCCTGCCTCTGCCTGTTGACATAATCGACCATCGCGGCCAGTGTCGTTGACTTGCCGCTGCCTGTAGGCCCGGTAACAAGTACAAGCCCCTTGCTCAGAGCGCACAGCTCTTTAAATATCGGCGGCATGTTGAGCTCTTCAAGGCTCATTATTTGCTGAGGGATAAAGCGAAATACCGCTCCGGTTCCCTGCAAATCGTTAAATACGTTTACTCTGAATCGGCCGATATCATCGATTGCGTAAGCGAAATCAGTATCCCGTGTATTATCAAATTCTTCTTTATTACGATCGGGTACAATCTCTTCCAACAGGCCGTGCACCTGCGAGGGGGTCAACTCCTCCGATTTCTCGCTCGAAACGGAACGCATTTCTCCGTCTATTCTGAGTTTGGGGAGGCAGTTGGAACTAAGGTGTAAATCAGAGGCGCCCGCTTTTACCATGAACCTGAGAAGTTGATCTATTTTAGCCATGTCGCACCTCACATTCCTTTGATTCTGCTGGTATCGCTGCCGATATCGCCAAGTGGAAAGGACGCAGATACAATGGCGTGATAGGGAATGAAGTGAATCGTACCATCACCCGTCTTAACGAAAAGTTCATAGCCCTGGGGATGCTCCTCAGCCTTGATAATAGTTCCCGTCATATTTTTGCCGTTTATCATTTCTATTTTGATCTTGACCTGGTCGACAATGAGTTGGCTGATATCAAGGGCTGCAAGGCCTGAAACCTGCATCGTCCACTCAAGGTTTTGTCGTAGACTACTTAAGACTATACGAGTACGGGTGCTGGTGATATCTGCTATTAATCTCAATAACTTTAAACCTAGTTCAGCCCCGTCTGAGATGATCTGTGACAGGCTGTCTTTTTCAAATCTATAAAGATCTGCACTTTCACTTATACGAGCATTGATATCCCGAGTACCATCGTCGATTAGTGCCATGATTCCGACGAAGCCCCCCTCTCTCACCGCCAAAAGAGTTTGCTCAATATCACCGTTAATAATGGTAAAAAGATCCACCGCACCTGAAGCAACCAAAAAGATTGAATCACCAGGATCATCTGCCTCAAATAACACCTCACCTTTCTCGTAATGCTGCTGCTCTGCAATGTCAGACAATGTTGCTATTTCACTGTCTTCCAATTCCACTGAGGTGTGTGTAGAGAAAAGCTCCTTTAAATCAGCCATTTTTTACCCCGCCGTTAAAGTGAGTATCTTGGTTTTGACTAATGGGTTTTCACCGCTGAGAAGATAGCGTCGTATAAGAGGATACTACCACAGGTAAGATTAATTAAAACCTGAGGAGCTGAATTTAGGAAATCGCCCTGCAGGGTGAACTAGCTTTGATTTCTTTCTGATATGTTGCAGAACCTCCCTCCAATGCAATTGAAGAGGCTTGTATCGTCAATATCAAGCTCAGTGCTCAGTCGCAGGAGAGAACACACGGGAATCCTATCCTGACTACTTGTCAGTAAAGTTCAGGTTGGCAGAGTTTTATCTACTTCCCAGCGTAGTTTTGGGCTTTACAGCTCGAGAACCAACACAGATAAGGAAGGGGCCCATGTATTTCGACTTAGCAATGCGCTTGGGCTCACCTAGGCACTAGTTCCACTCTTGCTTTTCCCATTTTCATATTTATCTTCATCCTTACCCGATTATGCTCAAACCTTGTGGCTTCGCTCGCCTGTCTTCGAAAAGTTGGTTCGATGCAGAGTTGAAGCGGGTACTTCGGGGTTTGATTGAGATGTCGCATGCACCACTTGTCAGTAAATAATTACCTTATTGCATCGTTAGTTGGACTTTTAAGTCTGCTCCCAGCTGCACACGCCAATTCTCAAAACTCATATCTCGACCAGGCTCAAACAGCGTTCCGGCAAGGGAGCTATCAAGCTGCACTTGACTTTTTTGACCTATCGTCAGATGAGTACAGATTTGCTGCAGTTGTCGGTGCCAATCGCATCCGCATTGTGACCGGTGACTACTCCGAAGCAGAGGAATCTTTGCGGCAGTCGCTGGCAGCCCTCGGCAACAACGAAACGATTCACTCCCTGTTTGCTGAAGTACTTACACTGACTGGTCGCTCACGTGAAGCGCTTCAAGTTTTGAAGCCTTTCGTTGCTGAACAGATTGCCAGCGTCCAAGTTTTGGTGCAGTTTGGCAATATTCTCACCTTACATGGGCGACGGTCCGAAGCCGAGTTCTACTATCTCCGGGCAATTTCCTATTATGATCGTGGGCTGGTTTTTGAAGCTGGAGATATTGCCTTTGTGGGAGTAGCCTGCCGTGAACTTGAGCGTTTTCACGATGCCAACAACCTGTTTAGAGAGGCCGCGCGCCTCGATCCCGAGAACCTTGAGATCCAACAGCTGTGGGGAGATCTCTTTAGTGATAAATACAATAAAGCTGAAGCACGGCGCTCTTACGAGGAAATTCTCAAACAAAATGAAAACTATGTTCCCGCACTCGTGGGAATGGCGATTATTGAGGGGGGACATGCAGCTCACATACTTCTGGACAGCGCCCTCGAAATCAATCCACGCTCCGTACCAGCTCTTGTGGCCCGCGCTATTTTGTTGAGCGAGGATGAACACCATGATGAGGCAGTCCATTTGCTCGAGAGGGCACTGCAGATCAATCCCGAGTCTATTGAGGCCATGGCTATTCTGGCGGCCATTGCTTTTCTCAAAGACGATATTAAGACGTTTCAGCAACTTGAAAAACAGGTAGCGGAATTGAGCCCCGGTAATGGGGAATTTTATACGCGCATCGCTGAAATTTGCGGCCGCAGTTATCGCTTCGACAAGGCCGTTGAGATGGCCCGTATAGCCGTGGAGCTGAACGACCGGCTCTGGAGTGGGCACACTACCCTGGGTATGAACCTGCTGCGAAAGGGAGATGAATTAAAGGCGAAATATCACCTTGAAGAGGGCTTTCGGGGAGACCCGTTTAACGTGCGGGCGATGAACCTGCTGCAGGTGCTCGAGGTGCTCGATGGTTATGAAACTCGAACGACTGAACACTTTGTTGTCCGCCTGCATCCCTCTGAGACAAATGTGCTCTGGCCCTATTTGAAACCGCTTCTGGAAGAGAGCTGGAATACGCTCACCGCCAAATACGAATTCATCCCCCAGGGACCTATTCTAATTGAACTGTTCTCCGAGCACGAGGACTTTGCCGTGCGAACTTCGGGGCTGCCGAATATTGGCCACCTCCTCGGGGTCTGTTTTGGCAGTGTAATCACCCTTGGCTCTCCAAAGGGGCATACACCACCCGGTACAATCAACTGGCAGGAGGTTGTCTGGCACGAATTTACCCATGTCATCACCCTGCAGATGACAAAAAACAATATACCTCGCTGGCTCTCCGAAGGTATTTCCGTTTTTGAAGAAAAAAACGGCCGTCCTGAATGGGGTCGATACCAGGAAATCAAGCTCATAAAGGCAGTTCAGGACAACAGGATCATCGGGCTAAACGACCTCAACGGGAGCTTTTCCCGGGCCAGATCGCTGGAAGACCTCGATTTTGCTTATTATCAGTCGTCCCTGCTGGTCGAGTTCATTGTCGAGCGCTATGGCTTTGAAAAACTCAAAAAGGTTATCCACAGTTTTGCAGACCAGGTGGATATCGGCGATGTTTTCCTGGAGGTTTTTGCCGTTCCACTGGAACAGGTTGAAAAGCAGTTTATTTCCTGGGTCAACCATCGGGTAGAGATGCTTGATGTCGATGTGGATCAGGCGGTGGCTGACATCCACGGTTGGTTTTCTTCTCACAGCAGCGGTAAAAGCCCAATGGCTTCGGAGGAGCAGAAGAACGCATTGATAGAAGCATTGTTTCAACTTGTGACCACCAGCCCGCGCAATTTCTACGCACATTTTCAGTTGGGACTGGTTTTCTACGCTGACGACAATCTTGTCGGGGCTTTAGATCATTTGACCATAGCCAGTGAACTACTGCCAAACTACAGCAGCATCCCCAATCCTCGGCAGATTCTGGCTGCTATATACGAGGAACTCGGGGATACGAAGGCCCTGATCCGTGAACTGGAGGCACTCATTCAGGTTAAACCATATGCCTATGACGCCTGCCTCAAATTGGCCCGGGCGGCACAATCAGGTGGTAACTATGACCGGGTTGCCGATTATCTTGAAAAAGCCATTTCTCTCAATCCATACGATCAGGGTGTCCATCGTTTATTGGCTGCTGCTGCCATGGAACAGCTGGATTATGGAACGGCCATTCGGGAATACACCGTTTTACTAGCTCTTGATGACACGGACCCTGCCCTGGCCAATACAAATCTCGCCGAAGCCTTCTTGCTTCATGGACAAAAAGCAGAGGCCAAACGTTATGCGTTGGCGGCTCTGGAAATTGCTCCGATGTTTGAGCGGGCCCAGGATATCCTCCTGAGCGCAGTGGATCCTTGAGTCGCCGCTGGAGAAAGACTTGGTCGCGTAAGACACCTAAGCCGCGAAAGTAAAAGGAGCTTTCAGCTCCGACCTGATCCGGTCAACTGTTCTAGCTCCTGAATAGCACAATTTCCGGGCTCGAGCGTAGCGTCTGAAACCCTGCACTGTCTGATCAGTTGCATTGTTCAGAGACTTGGAATCAAACCACAGGTAGCCATTGACATGAAAACGACTATCCTGCTCTGTGCGTTCTGTGCCGGCCTAACCCTGATCGGAGCAGAGAGTGGTGCTGAAATTTCTCTCTCCACCGAACAGAGTAATGAGCTGCATGAAGCGGGCGATGCCTTCACCTTTGTCCGCATAGAATATGATACCACCGGCGGCGATTGGTATGGAGATGAAGAGTGGGGACCCTGGCGCACCTGGGCGGTAGACTTTCCTGCCGCTGATCAAAATTTTCTGCGGGGTGTCCGCAGATTGACCAATATCCACGTCAACAGGGAGCCTATCGTCATGCGGCTCGATGATGATCGGATTTTTGAATACCCCTTTCTGTACATGCTTGAAGTTGGCCGGCAGGGAATTCAACTTTCTGAAAAGGAAATGCACAATCTGCGCGAATACCTTCTGCGGGGAGGCTTTCTCTTTATTGACGACTTCTGGGGAACCTGGCAATGGGCTAATTTTTATAAAACCTTTGCACAGGTTTTCCCGGATAAATCTGTCGTTGAACTGACCAGGGATCATCAGATATTTCATTCTTACTATGACATCGATGGTCCACAGATGATTCCCAGAGTCCATAACGTTGATAATTATCCCGAACAGGACATCGATGTCGCCATCAACCGGGCGGTCCTCGATGATGACGGGCGGGTAATGGTGCTAATGAATTGGAACTCAGATATCGGCGACGGTTGGGAACATACGTATCACCCTTTCTATCCGACCCGATATGCCAACATGGCTTATCGGCTGGGGATAAACTATTTAATGTACGCGCTGACCCACTAACCGGTTCTGGAGGCCAATATCGGTAATCCGCTGTATGGTGCAGTAACCAGGCGGGACACAACCCGAGAGCTACTGTCTGCTTTGACAACTGCACTACGGGTCACGTGATGACAATGGAGGCTATACCAATGCCTGAAACAAAAGTAAGCGAAGTAAAACCCCTGGTCGATACCGAAGATGAAATTGCGCTGGTGGATCGTATGAAGGCTGGCCGGGAAAAGATAGTCAGGGAGCTTAAAAAAGTGATTGTCGGCCAGGATGAGGTGATTCAGGAGGTGTTGATCGCCCTTTTTGCCGGAGGACATTCATTGATAACCGGCGTTCCCGGATTGGCCAAGACCCTGCTTATCAAAACGATCGCCGATATCACCCAGCTCAGCTTCGGCCGGATTCAATTTACCCCGGACCTGATGCCCGCGGATGTAATCGGCACTGAAGTCGTGGAGGAGGATGCCCTTACCGGGCGGCGACACTTGAAGTTCGTCAAAGGCCCTATATTTGCAAACATTCTGCTCGCCGACGAAATTAACCGCACACCACCCAAAACCCAGTCCGCCCTGCTCGAGGCAATGGAAGAACAACAGGTAACCGCCGGGGGGGTTACCTACAAACTGGATGCCCCTTTTTTCGTGCTCGCTACCCAGAACCCCATCGAATTGGAGGGCACCTACCCGCTTCCGGAAGCCCAGCTGGACCGTTTCATGTTCAAAATACTGATAGATTACCTGCCTGAAGACGATGAAATCGCTGTTGTCGACACGACTACCGGCGTAGCCTCGATGATCGTAGCCCCGCTCTTGACCAGCCAGGATATCCTTGATTTCCAGCATATTGTCAGACAAGTCCCCGTTGCCGAAGAGGTCACCCGTTTTGCCGTGCGCCTGGTGGCCGCGAGCCGACCCGGAAACAGTTCTACTCCAGATTTCATCAATAAGTGGGTGAGTTGGGGGGCCGGGCTGCGGGCCTCGCAATTCCTGGTACTGGGAGGCAAGGTGCGGGCTCTGCTCAATGGGCGCTTTCATGTCTCCTATGAAGATATTCGCGCCTTGGCGCACCCGGTACTGAGGCATCGCCTGATCGTCAATTTTCATGCCCATGCCGAGCGCATTGATACCACCCAGGTTATCGACCGGCTGTTGGAAGCCGTACCGTCACCTTCTTCGGGCTTATAGGAGGCCGCAGGGCAAGCAGACAATGATTCAGGCTGAACACACTATTCTTGATCCGGCAGTCCTGGCCAGCATAAAGGACCTCGAGCTGCGTGCCAAGGTTGCCGTGGAGGGCTTTCTGGCCGGTTTGCACAAGAGTCCGCATCGAGGCTTCAGTTCGGAATTTTCCGACTATCGGCACTATTATCCAGGCGACGACATTCGCTATGTGGATTGGAAAGTCTATGCCCGCTCAGGTAATTTCTACATCAAGCAATTTGAGGATGAAACCAATGTGCGCTGCTATATTCTGATGGACTGCAGCGCTTCCATGGGCTACGGGTCCAACTCCGTGACCAAGCTCGAATTCGCCCGCACCCTGGCCTCGGCACTGGCCTATTTTATCAGCGGCCAGCAGGACGCAGTGGGACTGATCACCTTCGATCACAAAATTCAGCAGCACCTGCCTTCCCGTTATCGTCAGGGACACCTCATGCGTATCCTCAGGGCTCTGAACGAAACTGTCATCGGCGCCGCAACTGACATCCTCCAGCCTGTGGAAAACCTGGCCCATTCGCTAAATCGCAAGGGGCTGGTCATCCTGATCAGCGATCTGCTCGACGAAAATGAGAACACCATGAAAGGTTTGCACCAGCTGCGTGCCAAGGGCAACGACGTGATCGTCTTTCATGTTCTGGACGATGCCGAATTGACCTTTCCCTTTCAGCGCATTGCAGATTTTGAAGACAGCGAGACACATGAGATTCAAAAAGCGGTGCCGCAGCGTGTCCGCGAAACCTATTTGCAGGAGATTGAGCGGTTCTGCGACTACTACAAAGAAAAATGTCGGTCCGGCGGAATAGATTATTGCCTGCTGAACACCACCGAACCTTTGGATAGCGCTCTGGCTTCATACCTGTCAAAGCGGGCCAGAAGCTTTTAGGAATTCCTAGATGTCCTTTTTGTCACCATGGTATCTGCTGGGATTGCTGGGAATCGGCATCCCTCTGGCAATTCATCTGATTCGACGCCAGCAGGCTGAGCGTGTGGTGCTGCCAACCGCGCGTTTCCTGCAGCGGGCCCCGAAAAAGCTGGTTTATTTTCAGAAACTACAGCAACTGCTGCTGCTGGCCCTGAGGATTGCCATCATAGGTCTGCTGGCCTTCGCTTTTGCCCGGCCCATCTTTTCCGGTGCTTTGTCAACGCTGGTAGACGCTTCCCCGCAATCATCGGTCATTCTGCTGGATACATCCATGAGCATGCGCTATGGAGATCGATTCGATCAGGGCAAAGCGGCGGTCATCAGCGAGCTGGAGTCGCTGCGGCAAGGGGATGAGGCGGCAATAGTCACCTTCGCCGACAGTCCGGCCCAGGTGCAGCTGCTGACTACTGATCTGACGGCTTTAAAAACCTTCGTGGAGACCGCTCCAGCACCCGGCTATCGCCCCACTCATTTCTTGTCGGCCCTGCACCTGGCGGATCAGATTCTGCAATCCGCACATTATCAGGAGAAATCCATAGTGCTGGTTTCTGATTATCAGCGCAGCGCCCTGCCAGCGCAAAGTTCTGGATGGAAATTAAGCCCGTACACCCGGCTTAAGACCATCAAGGTCGGAGAGGCCCAGACTGAAAATCTGTCGATAACCGGCGTCAGCGCGATGAAACTGTCTGATCAGGACCAGGAGACGCACCGAATCCTCGGCCGTGTCAAAAATTCTGGCAGCGAAGCCATCTCCGAAGTTCAGGTTGTTCTCACCATCGATGGCTCGATTGCGGCAACCAGATCGGTGGCTCTGGGGGACAGATCAGAGGCTGTCGTGGAATTTCCCATCGTCCTCGATCAGGTCGGTCTGCATCGCTGCACTCTGCGTGTTGCCGGCGACCGTTTCGAGGCAGACAACACGTACTACTTTACCATCCGGGTCGAGCCCCCCATGAGGGTCCTGTGCATTGCCGGCAGGTCCAGCTCAAGCGAGGTGGACAAAGCCTATTGGCTGCGTTCAGCCCTTGACCAGCAGGCCGCGGTACCTTTCCAGGTTGATGTTGTTGGTCCCCGACAATTGGTGCCTGAGGCCCTGCCGTCATATGCAGTTGTCGTCCTGATGGAGGTGGCGACCCTGACTGAAGCACAAATCGATGGTCTGAAATCTTACGTAAGGGGCGGCGGCGGCCTTATGCTGGTGCCGGACGACCGGGCTGAGGCAACATCGTTCAACCGGGAATATGCAGACTTGACTCCGGTTTTGTTGCAGCGCAAGCATCTCCTCAGCGAGGATGCGCCTCTTTCAATTACCCAGGTACAACGCTACCATTCCATTGTTCGTTCGCTGCAGGACGGCGGACCAATTGATTTCAGTGCAGCACGATTTCACGGCTACTGGGGCGTTGAGCCTGTTGCCGGCAGCGAGGTGGTCCTGAGATTCGAAAACGGTGCTGCGGCCCTGGTTGCAAGCTATGCGGGAAACGGGCGTGTACTCTTCTTTGCCTCCAGCCTTGATCCTGAGTGGAACAATTTTCCTCGTCAGGTGATGTACCTGCCGCTCGTACATGAAGCCATGCGCCATCTGGCCGGCAGCCATGTTCAAAAGACCGTTTACCAGGTCGGTGAGTTCGTCCCCTTCTCTATCGCACCGGGGGGTGCTGCACGGATTATATCGCCCCAGGGCGAAGACACCCTGCTACGTCACACGGCGGCAGGTCCCACATTCTATCAGTCAACCGAACAACCGGGTTTTTATGAGACACGGTCGGCGAAATGGTCGGGCAGTTTCGCCGTCAACGCGGCTGCTCAGGAGTCTGATCTTAGTACAATTGCGGTGGATGACATCGAGGCCCAACTATCCTCTTCTGAAACATCGCCGGCAGCATCTGCTACAGAGCAGATGTCAACGGTAAAGGTCCAGCTGGAAAAATCTCAGCGCTCATGGTGGTGGCTTCTGCTCATGGTTCTCGGGCTGGGTATTGTTGAAATATTTTTAGCCAACCGCACCTACCGCTAATCCATTTAGGCTGATTTCCGATTGATAAGTAAATATACAACTTGTTGAGATAAAAATGAATGCGCCAACAACCATAGAGGAACTGCGGAAGACCATCGGAAGCGTCCGGCGGCGCCGCAACCTGATCCTGCACGTACGCCATATCGGTTGGAGTCTGGCCATTCTGGCTGCCCTGTTCATGGTTTTCGTCATCTTGGAAATGAGCCTGGATCTTTCGGGTTTGTTCACCACGCTTTTCTTCTTTCTTATGGGGGGAGCGATTGGAATCTTGTGCTGGTGGTATGCTCGAGCGGTGCGCCTTTTCAACAGCGATGATCGGCGTTTGGCACACTACATTGACGAGCGCATACCGAATCTTGAGCAGCGCCTTATTACCTCCATGGAATTGTGGGAAAAACAGGGAACGGATTCGTCTTCCCAACTGGTGGAATCTCTCTGGCTCGATACGGTGGCCCATGTTCACAGCAGCAATGTGCAGCAGGTGACAAGTTCCCGGCCGGCGTGGATTGCCGTCGGCATTGCCTTCTCGCTTGTCTGCCTACTGGCCGGCGCACTCTGGGATTCAACACGATTTTCAACCGCGGCGCTGAGGGTGGCCTGGCCCTGGTCGACCCCGGCCGCAGATGCACTGCAAACCGAAGTCTTCACAATTACCCCCGGAGACATTTTCATCCGGCGCGGCAACGACGTAGCAATCTCGGCGAGGGTAGAAAATAACCGCTCGCAAAATGTATTTATTCATCTTCGAGACCAGGCCTCGGAGTGGGAGCGGGTTCCCATGCGGATTGACGAAACGACCTCTGACCACCTCTATTATCTGTCCGAAGTTACCGATGACCTCTCCTACTATGTGAGCAGCGGTGCTGCCGAATCCAGACAATACCGCATCAAGGTTTATGATCTGACCGGAGTTGAAACGATCGACATTGACTACATCTATCCGGAATATACCGGACTGGAGAACAAGACTGAAAAAAATGGTGGCGACATCATCGCACCCGCAGGCACCAGGGTTCAGTTGCGTGTAGCTTTTGACGGGCCCATAGAGAAGGGTGTTCTGAAGTTTGAGGATGGCACGTCCGTCGATTTACACCACGCGGATAACGTTGCCATAGGCGAATTCACGGTGACAAAAGACGGTAGCTACAGGGTTGACGCCCTTGATCTGGAGGGCAGGCATATCGAAAACCCGCTGGAATACCTAATCCGTTCCACTGCCGATCTTCCACCGGAGATTGCCGTAAACGTGCCTGGCCGAGACCTCAAGGTAATGGCGTTGGAAGAAGTCAGTATCGCTGTATCGGCCAGTGATGATTTTGGTATTACCAAACTCGCCTTAAACTACAATGTTGCCGGTCAACTCGAGCACAATGTCACTTTTCTCGATGATCAAACCAGTGGTGCTCCTCGGGCTGTGGACAAAAAAATGGTGCTCTATTTAGAAGATATGCGGGTGTTACCGGGAGACTTTATCGCCTATTTCCTGACTGCTGAGGATAATAATGAGGTTGTCGGCAGAACTGAGGTTCTTTCCGATATCTATTTCCTCGAAGTGATCAGCACTGACGAAGAATTTCGGCGTGGTTCTCAGCAAGGTGGAGGTGCTGGGCAGTTTGGGCAGCAGCAACAATCGAGTGCTTTGCTGGAAAACCAGAAAAATATTATTGCCGCTACATGGAAGCTGTTGAACCGAATGAAAAAGGACACGGGAGAGAGCTTTACAGAAGACGTAAGAATTGTGGCCGAGTCCCAGCAAAATATTGCCCAACGCACGCAAATGTCATTGAACCGGCTCAACGAACGGTTCTCCTTTGCAGATGAAAGCTATGATCTTGCCGTCACCCATCTGCGCGAAGCGGTCGAGCATATGCAGGTAGCTGCAGAGCAATTGTTTTCCGGGCGGTTGAGGGAAGCCCTGGGCCCTGAACAGGCAGCCTTGCAGGCCATTCTCAAAGCAAACGCTCAGAATCGGCGAACGGCGATCCAGATGGCTTCTCAAGGCGGCTCTGGCGGTACAGGCAGCGCCGCAATGAATGAGCGGGAGGATCTGCGAGAATTGTTCGAAATGGAGATGGGCCGCCTTGAAAACCGCTACGAAATGCCCCGTACTGCAGCAGCAAGCGGGCGAGGTGATCAGCAAGAGGCTCTTAAACGGCTGCGCCAGTTGGCGCAGCGGCAGGAACGGTTAAACCGGGCCCAAGCCGACGCCGACCGCCGCCATGAGCGGTTGACCGAAGCACAGCAAAAGCGCCAACTGGAAGAACTCCGGCGTGAGCAGGAAGAGTTGGGCCGTGAAGCCGAAGCGCTGGCCCGGAGATGGTCCCGGCAGCCCGGCATAAATCGCACCCAATCTTCTTTAAGCTCCCTTGAGCAGGCCGTCAGTCAGATGCAGGAGGCGGCGCGCAATCTAGCACAGCGCGATCCGGGAATTGCTGCCGCGAGCGGCCGTCAGGCTCTACAGAAGCTGCGTGATCAGCAAAAACGCATCGAGCGCAGTCAGGGAACTTCCACTGGCGATCTGGTGCGGGAACTTGGTGAAAAGGCCGAGCAACTGCAGGCGCAGGAAGATGAAATTCTTGCTCAGATGGAACATTTTCAACGGGTAAAGTCTGAAAACCGTCAGGGCCTCAACAGGATCATATCGGAGAAAGACAGTTTACAGGAGATGCTCCAGGAAACAGAAGATATCATTCGGGCGGCCGGCGCCGCCGGGCGGCCGAGCCATCCTGAGCTCGAGCGGCAGGCCCAGGAAGCGCTGCGGTCTCTGAACCAAGAAGACATAGAACGGCGCATTGAGGCCAGCAAAGCCGGTTTGCTCGCCGGACAGCTGGAGGATGCAATGGCAACGGAAAGAGAAATCGAACAGTCCATCCGCCGCCTCGGCGACCGCTTGCACGAATTTGATCTGCTGGTGCCCGGTACCAGTGTGGCGCAAAATCAGCGGGCCGCTGCCGCTGCCGCTGCCTTGTCGCACGAACTGGAAAATCTGCAGCAGCAGGTAGAAGCCCTGAGATCAGGGCAACACCAGGCCGCCGGGTCGGGAAGTGAGCCCGGAAATCAGCCCGGGAACTCCGGCTCTGATCAAATAGCGGATTTGAACGCTGTTCGCGATGGGCTGGCACGCAGCCGAAGATATGCCGAAGGCCTTCTGGCACCCTGGGCCCAGCGTGAAAGCTGGGCGGTAGATGCCAGATCAATTTATCGGCAATTGAGCCGTGCCCAGATAGAGGATTTTATCAACCAGCCTACGCTTTGGCAGACTCTATTGGAACCCTCACGCGAACTGGCTTCTGCGCTGCAGGCACAGTTGGAGATGGAGCGACTCAGCGACAACGCCTTTTCTCCTTCAGAACAGACGCCGCCGTCACCCTATGAATCCCAGGTTGAAACATATTACCGGTCGTTGTCCGAACTAATCCGAGACAAAGAGTAGACAACAAATGACAGCAATCGTCGAGTTTCTCTTTGGCCATACAGCAGACTTGTGGACAGAGGGGAATTTCGTCTTGCAGACCCCCTTGGGACGATCTGCCATTGCAGCTTTAGTGGTGCTGCTGATCAGTGTTATCCTCATCCTCTATCGACGGACAACTACCCCTGCAAACCAAGGACTGAAGACAGTCTTGATCCTGCTGAGGTCCATGGCCCTGATCATCCTGTTGCTTTGTCTTTTGCAGCCCATGATGACCATATCATCACCGCAACCTCGGGAAAGTTTCGTCGGCCTGCTGATTGACAGCTCAGGCAGCATGAGCACCCGCGATATGGAACAAGCGCTCTCCCGCGGTGAGACGGCGATGGATCTGTTGTACGGTGAAGACGGTTTGATCGAGCGGCTGCAGAAAAATTTCACCTTGAGGATTTTCAGTTTCGACCGCACCACCCGTCCCCTTCTCGATCCTGGCGATGTGTCTTTCACCGGCAGTAAAACGCTTACGGCCAAGGCTATGCGCCATGTTGCCGAAGCCATGGAAGGTTTGCCTTTTGAAGCCCTGGTCTTGGTTACGGACGGAATCGACAACAGCAGTGAAGATCCCCTGCATATGGCGAGCATCTTACAAGCCGGAAAAACGCCATTGCATGTCATCGGCATCGGGGCCGACACGGCAGTCAGAGATATTGAAATCAGCCAGGTCAGTACCTCTGGATCGATTATGGAAGGGGGCATTTTCGAGGTGCATGTCACGGTGCAGAGTCGCGGCTATACGGATCAGGAAGCTGATTTGCTGATCGAGTTTGGTGAAGAGATCGTTTCCGCCAGGAAAATCGAACTGGGGCCCGACAATAGACTGCAGCGATTCACCTTTCATCTGAGCCCGATAAAAGAAGGGGCACTGGTTTACTCTGCGCGGATACCTGTGCAGAAAGATGAAATTATAAGTAACAACAATAAATTGCCCTTTCTTGTGGAAAATCCGGCAAAAGAGCTTGAAGTTCTGTACATCGAGGGGCATCCGCGCAACGAGTATAAATTTATCCGTCGGGCGGTCGAGACCGATAGTGCAGTACGCCTAAAAACTTACTTAATGACAGGTCCACAAAAATTCCTTCGCCAGGGTATCGATTCGGCCCGGGAATTGGCAAGCGGGTATCCAGCCACTGAAGAGGAGTTGTTTAAATACGACGCCGTCATTTTCGGGGACCTCACCAGAAGCCTGTTCACCGACGAGCAGTTAGTCATGACCCGTGATTTTGTTTCCCGACGCGGGGGTGGCTTTCTCATAATTGGCGGCTCAACCGCATTTGACCAGGGATTCATCGGGACGCCGATTGCGGATTTCTTGCCGGTGTCCTTGGTTAATGAAAAATATCTGCCGCCTGAATTGCGCGGTGGCGTGGGTAAGGGTGATCACCCTACCGGACAAACTTTCGCTCCGCGCCTGACCACTGAAGGCCAACAATCCATGATCCTTCGCCTGGAGATTGAGGATGAGGCCAACCGAAAGCTGTGGCGTGATATGCCAGAACTTCAAGGAATAAATGTTGCCGGACGTACGAAGCCCGGGGCAACGGTACTGGCCGTTCATCCCACCCTCTCTTTTCAGGGCGAGCCTTTGCCGGTTCTGGCCTATCAGCGCTACGGTCGTGGCCGAACGATGTCACTCATGACCGCGACGACCTGGAGGTGGCAGATGCTCAAGCCCCATGAGGACACTTCGCATGAGAGATTTTGGCGGCAGCTTCTGCGCTGGCTGACTGCCAGCTCGCCGACCCCGGTGGAGATCCTTCTCGAACGCAACAAATTTAGTACCGGCGATGAGGTAAAGGTCAAAGCCCGGATCTATGATGAAGTCTACAAACCGGTTTCTGCTGCCACTGTCTGGTTAAAGGTAACCAATCCCGATGGCGCGGTTGAGGATATTCAGATGCAGGCGGACATTGCCCGGTCCGGCGCTTACCTTGCTGCTTTTACTGCATCGAAATCGGGGGTTCATCAGCTGGAAGTCTCATCTTCAGGAGGGCTATCCACGGACGGTTATGCATCCTTGAGTTTCCTGGCCGCGGACTCCCTGCAGGAGATGCGCGGTGCTGCCGTGATGAACCAGGAATTCATGGAGAAAATTGCTCAGGTCGGAGGCGGCAACTATTATCGACCCGAAAAAGCCGACCTGCTTGTCCGGGACCTGAACAACAACACGCAGGTCCACACCGTCACCTACAAACTGGACATCTGGAATATACCGATCGTCTTCTTACTGCTGTTCTTCTGTTTTGGTTTGGAATGGCTGCTGCGCAGGAGAGCGGGACTGTCATGAGGTTCATAATCTACCTGGTACTCTGTGCAGGTCTTTTCTGCACTGCTTCGACGTCTGCCCAGCAGCGCGACTATTTTTTACCCAAACCTGCCGTGCAGAAATATGTGGTCATCCTCGCGGGAGCGGCAATCGAAGAGCAATATAAAAATCAGATCAAGGGCTGGGCGTTGCGCCTGCATGATGTCCTGACTGAAGATTATCGCTACGAGGCCAATCATATTGTCCTGCTCATGAATCAGGCTGATCCGGCAGACGCAAGAATTACCGGGTCAAGCCAGGCTGATAATATCAGGGATGCGCTGCAAGACCTCAGAGAAATTGTTAATTCCGGCGACCAACTATTCATCTTCTTATTGGGCCACGGTACGAGCGATGAGGAGGCTGCCAAGTTTGTCATTCACGGAATAGATATCACTGCTAGGGATATGGCAGCAATTTTAGAGACTTTCTCTGAGCAGGATATTGTCCTGGTAAATGCATCCACCGCGAGTTATCCATTCTGCGCATTGCTTTCCGGACCGGGTCGTGTGATTGTTTCCGCCACGCGCTCCGCGGCTGAAAAATATGATACGATGTTTGCCGAATTTTTTATTGCCGCTTTGGCTGGTCACACCGGCGACCGGGATAAAAATCGGCGAGTATCCATCTGGGAAGCTTTCAGCTTTGCCAGCCAGAAAGTCGAAAATTGGTATGCAAATCAGAACCGGATACCCACCGAGCATGCCGTCCTTGATGATAATGGCGACGGAATTTTCAGCGATAAGCCTGACCCGTTTCAAAACGATGGCATGCTCGCCCAGATCGCCTTCCTCGATCTTATTGCCGGAAAATCCACAGACGATACTGATTCAACAGCAGCAGACAGTGCCATCATTCGCAACCTCACCGCTCAAAAGAGGGCACTGGAGCGCTCTGTATTCCTCCTGCGAAGCCGCAAGGCGGAGTTACCGGCCGAATCGTACCAGAAGGAAATGGAGGTGCTGTTGATTGATCTTGCCAGAATTACCAGAAAACTTAATAACATGACTAGTTCAGCAGGCGATTAGCTGAACCAGAAAATCGAAAGGGACTAATCGTCTAGTGGGCACTTTAGTAATATAAAACAAAATGGTAACAATTTCAAAAAGATGAGTGTCCAGGACACCTGCATTGCGCTATCCGGTTGGGCAGCCTTCAGCTTGGTCGGGTCTTTACACTAATGGGTCAGAGCATATAACAGATAATTGATCCCAAGTTGATATGCGAGGTTTGCGTACTTCGTAGGGTACATCTCGTCGTAGGTATGTTCCCAGCCATCTCCCATGTCTGAATTCCAGTTGACCAAAACCATAATCCGTCCTGTGCCGTCAAGAATAGCCCAGTTCTCCGGACTCATATGGTCGTAGGGTGCGTTACCATATAAAAAATAAATACCGGGGATCCGCTGGGCGCCGTCGATATCATAATAGATATGGTAAACAGGGTGATGTGGATCTAATTTGATCCATGGGCTATCTGGAAAAATTTCTTGAAAGACCTGACGAAAAACCTGCCATCCTGCCTCACCTTTAAAATCATCGATTAATAAAAAACCGCCGCGCAGAAGATATTCTCGTAAATTTTCAATCTCGCTTTCTGAAAAATCTGGACCACCGTCTAAGCCAATCTCCACCAGGTATAAAAAAGGGAATTCAAAAATCCGCTCGTCATCCAATCTCAAAACCGCGGGATCGGCATGAACGTGGATCCTTGACAACCTGCTGACGCCTCGCAAAAAATTAGTTTCCGCCTCCGGATAATCATGTGCCCATGCACCACTTCCCCAACCCGGTCTCTTGGAATCAAATTGCACTCGAATAAAAGTAAATTCATCTCCTGCCGAGCCGATTGTTGCAAAGTTCTCTTGTGCAGAGGCAGTGACGGCAAAAAACCAGCAGACAAGGATTGTTCCATAAAATCGTGGCAAGATGCAGTTCCTTTTCAAATGGCCGGATTAAATGTATCGGTAATTGTACAAGTAATTGAATCTATTGTTACAAATATGGCATTTCTTTGTCCTGACTAAAATAACACTTTTATGCGCTGCGAAGTCGTCAGCAGGCAGTTTTCACCAGTCAGATACTCTGGCAAGCAGTTTTTCATAAAGCAGCCTGCATTTAACTATAACTGCACTGGTTGTGGTAGACAATCAGAAGGAAATAAATCCACAACCGCGGCAGTCCCGTTCGGGACAGAAACTGGTTATTGCCAGCCGGCGGGTGCGTAGCTGCAACGGATGCAAGTCCCACCTGATTAAAGCCGAGCCGGCAGGTCAGTAGAGAAGTCTGCGGGTAAGCCCGGAAACGGCACAGCATTGCGCCGATAACCTCTAAGACAATCTGCGTAATCTTCACGACAGGTTGCAAAGCCGCCGCCATAAGTCACCGCCAGTTGAGCGGATACTGCATCAGATATGATCAGTCGGGCAGCTGAGCTATGCGCCAGACGGAGTTAGACCTGTCTGGCAATGCACGGTTCTGAAGCTTGTGTGTTCTGAGGAACCGGATGAGCGAAATCTTGACGTCCGGATGTGGGGGGGGAAGTCGGTGGGCGTTTGGCAATTAATCAAATCAATGTCGTGGAAAAAGAGCGGTCAAATGATTGCGTATTGTGTTAGAATGTGGTGTGGGTCGAATCCCTTCGTATTGATTAATCATTTGCACATCTCAATATTACGCAAAAAACTCTCTGAACCGTTATTTGTCTGTAGTAATTCATCTATTGATGGGACAGCACTGTTTAAAGATAGATTAATTATCAGAGGGATGTACATCAGCACGAATTATGTGAGTATTTCTCTGCCACGCTGTCAACAATTTAAAGAAAGTTGTTGATACCAATTGTTAATGCTAATCCAATGCCAGCTATGGTGGTATCTAATATTTCTACGAAAGCAATCAGAGCCAGCAGGCGTCTTAACTGGCTTGTAGAAAGAGTCTGTGTCTTATTACTGGTGCTGCTGGTGCTGGATGTCTGGCTCGGGGTACTGGCGCGTTATGTCCTGCCATTTCAGGCTACTTTCACTGAAGAGTTGGCGCGCTACTTGATGATCTGGATGGCGCTGCTAGCCGTTTCCTCCGGTATAAGTCATCGCGAGCATATTGGTGTTCTGGTGCTGTTTGAGCGCTTCCCGCCATCGTTGCGGAGATGGCTGGCGGTCTTATTTGATCTGATCGCGCTGGTGTTTTTTGCGCTCATTTTTTTTTACGGACTTGGTATGGTAGAGCGGGGATTCAGTCGTTTTACCATGATTGAGGCGATTCCCAAGGCTTATCCTTTCATGGGGATTCCGCTTGCCGCGGCGATGGCTTGCATTCAATTGGTACTAGTCGCTATTCACGATTTTTTTACTGTCGGTGATGCTATCGGCGCAAACCGGATGGAGGATTAACCGAATGTGGTTGGTAGCCATTATCTTTTTTGGATTACTCATACTCGGTATGCCGGTTGGTTTTGTGCTTGGCGTCGCCGGTATGGTCGGTATCTTCGATATGGGCGGGGGGCGTTTTCTCGCCATGGCGCCGGACCGAATGTTTGCCGGGCTGGACCTGTTTCCTTTTCTTGCTATGCCTTTTTTTATTCTTGCCGGTGAAATTATGAATCGTTCCGGCATCACTACTCACCTGGTTGAATTTGCCGATGCTCTGGTTGGGTGGTTGCGTGGCGGTATGGCACATTCCAACATGGTGGCATCGGTCATGTTTGCAGGAATAACCGGGGCAGCAACTGCTGATGCTGCAGCCTTTGGCAACACTCTGGTACCGGCAATGGTCAAACAGGGGTACACTAAACCATTTGCTTGTGCGGTGACCGCAGCAGGCTCTATCATTGGACCGACCATACCACCATCTACTCTGATGGTTATTTACGGGTCTATCATGGGGGTTTCAATTGCGGGGCTGTTTGCAGCGGGAATAGTGCCCGGATTATTGATCTGTCTGATTTGTATGGCTGTAATCGCTGGCTTGGGCAGGAGGCTGAATCTACCAAAGGCAGATAAAAGACCGAGCCTGAGAAGTATTTTTGTTGCCTTCAGAAAGAGCTTCCTCGCTCTGGTATTACCCGTGTTTATTCTGGGGTCTATATTATTTGGGGTTGCAACCCCCACTGAAGCGGCATCGATTGCGGTTTTTTACGCACTGGTGGTTGGTGGTCTTGTATACCGTGGAATCACTATGAGAGATCTCTATGAGATGCTGGTTCGTACCACCCGCATTACCGGGGTAATCTTCCTGATTATCGCTTCTGCTTCGATACTTGGCTGGTGGATGACCTTTAACCAGATTCCTCAGCTCATAGCAGCAGGGTTTCTGGCGTTATCAGATAACCCCAAGGTCATCATTGCGATGATTATCGGACT
>JABDQA010000026.1 GCA_013042475.1 Desulfofustis sp. | reverse complement strand
TTCGACCTTGAGCAGATCAGCCACCGGGACAGTCAGCAGTTCCTTCTTTTTGGCCTTCATGATATTGGGCAGGGTCGGGTAGCGCGGAGTGTTGAGCCCCAGTTGACAGGTAAAAAGTGCGGGAGCCGCCACCTGCACAATCGCTCTGCTGCCGCCTTCGAGCTCTCTCTTGGCGGTGACGCTGCCGTTTTGGTAATCGAAGTCGACCACGGTTGACACACTGGGAATTCCCATTATTTCTCCCACCAGCACGCCAACCTGGCCGCTGCCCCGATCCTGGGACTGCATGCCGGTGAAAATAAGGTCAAAGCCCTTGTCACCGGCAAAGGAGGCTATGATCGAAGCAATCTGGAAAGGCTCCTTGGAGGAAACCGCATCGTCGCTGACGTGCACCCCCCGGTCGCAGCCCATGGCCAGCGCCTTTTTCATGGTTTCCTTGACCTTGTCCGGGCCGATGGACAGGACGGTGATATCGCCTTCTCCGACCTGCTCCTTGAGTTGGACCGCCTGCTCCACCGCATATTCGTCATATTCATTCATACGCCAGGCCAGGTCGGCATTGTCATACCAGATGCCCGACGCATCGATTTTGAACTTTGATTCCATATCCGGAACCTGCTTGATGCACACGAGAATTTTCATACTCTACCTCTAGCTGTTGTTGTTATACATAGCATCATAAGTCCAATCCATCCCCTCAGGCTGCGTTGCTCGCTGTGGTGCCTGCTCAAAGCGCTATCAGGCTGCTCCACCGGCTCCTCGCTCGCGCCTTGCCTGGCTGAGCGCCTTGAACTTTTGAAACTATGTATACTTTCTCTTCAGCGGGTGAGGGCGGTGCCGATGATCAGCCGCTGAATTTCACTTGTCCCTTCGTAGATTTCTGTGATTTTAGCGTCCCGCATCATACGCTCAACCGGGAACTCACGACTGTACCCATAGCCGCCTAAAATCTGCACCGCCTGGGTGGACACCTTCATCGCCGTCTCACTGGCCATCAGTTTGGCCATGGCCGAGGCCTGGGAGTATGAGAGTCCGGAGCTGGCCCGGTAGGCGGCATTGTAGACCATCAGCCTGGAGGCTTCGATCTGGGTCGCCATGTCTGCGAGCTGGAAAGAAATGCCCTGGAACGCGGCAATCGGTTTATCGAACTGTTTTCTTTCCTTGGCATAGGCGACCGCCTGCTCGAGGGCACCCTGAGCAATGCCTACCGCCTGTGAAGCGATGCCGATGCGGCCGCCGTCCAGGGTCTTCATGGCGACTTTGAAACCCTCGCCATCTTCACCAAGCATGTTTTCTTCAGGAATCAAACAATTTGCAAAAATAATCTCCATCGTTGGCGAAGACCTGATTCCGAGCTTTATCTCCTTTTTACCGAAGGAAAAACCCTCCATACCTTTCTCGATGATAAAGGCGCTGATCCCGTGGTGTTTTTTGGCATCTTTGTCAGTTTTAGCCAGCACCACATAGGTCTCGGCTTCCCCGCCATTGGTGATGAAAATCTTGGAGCCGTTCAACAGCCAGCCATCACCATTTTTGACCGCGGTGGTTTTGGTACTGCCGGCATCGGATCCGGCCGCGGGTTCAGTGAGACCGAAGGCTCCCATCTTTTCACCTGAGGCCAGGGGCACGAGATATTTCTCTTTCTGGGACTCGGTGCCGAACATATAGATCGGGTTGGCGCACAGGCTGAGATGGGCGGACAGCGTCACACCGGTCGAGGCGCACACCCTGGATAGTTCTTCAACAGCTATGGCGTAGCTAAGGTAATCGGCTCCGGCGCCACCATATTCTTCGGGGAAGACAATGCCGGTGAGGCCCAGATCGGCCAGGCTGTCAAACATCAGGGAGCGGTCAAAGCGCTCTTCTTCATCGCGCTCTGCGGCACTGGGGCCGATTTCCGTTTCGGCGAATTCACGCACGGTGTCGCGGATCAGGCTCTGTTCTTCGCTGAGTTCGAATTTCATAATCGATTCTCCGTTGCCGATCGATCAAGAGGTTGCGCCGCGGGAGGGTTCGTTCTCCCGCGGCGGGCATATTAATTTTTCTTTGAGCTGAGCTCGGGAAAATCCCAATAGTAAAACTCCAGGTCCGGCGTATCACCAACGCTTTCCTGCCGTTCGACTTCACGCTCCCGCAGCTCGACCCTCCTGATCTTGCCGCTCAGGGTTTTGGGGACCTCGGTGACGAATTCGATGATCCTCGGAATCTTGAATTTGGCCAGGATGTCGATGGAGTGTTTGAACATATCAAGGGCAAGTTCCCTTGAGGGCTGCGCGCCAGCCTTGAGGATGACGAACGCCTTGACCAGTTGGTGGCGCTTTTCGTCGGGCACCCCAACCACGGCGGCTTCAGCCACCGCATCATGTTCCATCAGAGCGCTCTCCACCTCGAACGGGCCGACCCGGTAATCGGACGATTTGATCACATCGTCGCTGCGTCCGACGAACCACCAGTACCCGTCCTTGTCGATCGAGCCCCGGTCGCCGGTGTAGTAGTAGTTATCGATAAATACGCCGGCCATTTTCTCCGGATTGCCAATATATTCGGTGAACAGGCCAATCGCCCGCCAGCGGTCAAGCCGCACGACGATGTATCCCGGTTCATCAGGCTCGGTTACTTCTTTGCCGGCGTCGTCTACCAGGGTGACGTCATACATAAACGAAGGTGCCCCAAACGAACCTTTGCGCATGGTCTTCATCCACGGGGCGTTGCCGATCATTGCAGTCGATTCGGTTTGACCATAGAAGTCTCTGATGTAGGTACCGGTAAGTCGTTCCCATTGGGTAATAATTTCGGGAATCAACGGTTCGCCGGCGCCAATCGATTGCCGCAGATTGGAAAAATCCAGACCGGAAGTGTCGAGATTGATGAAAACCCGCCAGGCAGTCGGGGGAGCACAGAAAACTGATACCTTGTAATTGCTCAGACATTCCATGTAGGCCATGCCATCAAGGGCGGTAAAGTTGAACCCGGTTGCCGTGGCGCCAACGTTGAGCGGCGCGAAGAAGGAACTCCAGGCCCATTTGGCCCACCCTGGGGCGCTGAGGTTGTGATGAATGTCATCGGTTCTGATGCCAGCCATTACTGCAGTGGACAGGTGCCCGATAGGATAAGAAGTGGCGGTATGACCTACTCTCTTGGGTAAACCGGTGGTTCCTGAGGTGAAAAAACAGAAAAGAAGATCATCTGATTTTGTCCGAGCCGGCTCGGCTTCTGGAGATTCATTTTCCAGATCGCTGTAACTGACCCAACCCGGCTTGCTTCCCAGGACAATTTTAACTTTTGGTGTCGATTTGGTAAGTTGCAGCGCCTCATCGATGAGATCGCAGAAGGTTTCTGCAGCAATGATCACACCTGGGGCATAGGTCTGAAACCTGAATTCCATTTCCCTGAGGGTCATGGTGGTGGCTGTCGGCACGTTGACTATGCCGCCTTTGATGCAGGCATAAGAAGCAAACCAGGTTTCCGGTACGATGGGTACCATCATGTAGAGGTTGTCACCTTTATCAACCCCGGCTTTGCGCAATCTGTTAAGGCAACGGTTGCCGTTAGCGGCAAATTCCTGGTAAGTGAAGTTTCTGTTTTCCTTGGTATGGATATCAACCCAGACAAGCGCATTTTTGTCACCGCGTTCTTTTACGTGCAATCCATCGAAGATTTCTCCCGCCCAGTTGAAATACTCGGGCATCTCCATATGGTTGAGCCTGTCGAAAAAGGCCTTGGCCACCGCACCTTTTTCTTCGTTGTCCTCCATCATGTTCAAATCCATGACTTCTCTGTACAGATTTTCCATACCTTCAACTCCTCCCCGGGTTGGTTTGCTATGAGTCACAATGCTTTTAAACGTATGCGCAGCCTGGCTGTGACTAAATCTACCGAGCGCTCGCTCGGTTTCTATCGCCACTAGATAACAATTAGTGATATTTGTCAAAGAATTTTTTAATAAGTGATAAATTTATGGTGGAAAATTGGATGCAGCCCTTCTTGGAAGGTCGACATACAGATCGTTTATGATAGCAGGTGAGAGCAAGCGTTGCGGTTTATCCCGACAAGACCGCTGTTGTATATGGAGAGAAAAGATACAGTTACAAGGATTTCGGTGAACGCGTCTATCGCGTGGCATCGGCCTTGAAAAAGCAGGGTGTGGGCAAAGGTGACAAGGTTGCCTTCATTTGTCCAAATATTCCCCCATGCTCGAGGCCCACTGCGCAGTGCAGCTCATCGGCGCCGACGATTATCAGGAATATGGAATCCATCGGAGCCGAAATCACCCACACCTATGGCTTGACGGAGGTCTTTAGTCCCCACAGTGTCTGCGCCTGGCAGCCTGCCCGGGAACATCTGGGTGAAGAGGAGCAGGCCATGGTCAAATCCCGCCAAGGCGCGGCGGTGATTCCAGTTCCGGATGACAAATGGGGTGAGGTGGGCAAAGCGCCCAAGTATGTTGAGTTTGGGGAACTACCAAAAACGGCAACGGGCAAGATCCAGAAATTCAAACTCAGGGACCGGGAGTGGCAGGGGCACGCACGCATCAACTAAAAGTCTGATAGCATTACGCGATCAGGATTTTATTGCAGAGAGCGTGTTTACCGGATAGGGTGAACGGGAGGCGGTGGTACCCAATCATCCCAACCTTCATGTGGTGCTATGAATTACAAAGACCGATTTTCTGTTATCAGTCTGATTGTTTTCCTGACCTTGCTTACTGCCGTTTCGGGCTGGGCTCAAAAACTGTATGTCAAGCCCAGTTCCGAAATCACCATGAGAAGGGGCCAGGGAACCGATTTTAAGATTATTGCCGTTCTCAAGGACGGCACTCCGGTTGAAATGCTGGCTGAGGCGGATGACTGGGCCCAGGTCAGGCTTGAAAGCGGCAGGGAAGGCTGGGTGTTGAGACGCTACCTGAGCGATGCTCCGCCACTGGGTCAACAGGTTGAGCAGCTGCAGCGCGAAAAAGAAGTGTTGACCGAGACAACCCAGTCTCTGAAGAGCCGCGTTGACCAGCTGACTGCCGAGAAAGATGAAGTTGAAAGAAGGTTGAGCGATGAGAAGGCGGAGGTGGAGCGAGAGCTCAATCAGTGCGTCGTCGAGCGGACGACGGTTAATGAGGATTTTCTCAACCTTCAGGAAGATACTGCTGATGTGATCCAGACCAAGACCGATCTGGATTCTGCCCGTACCCGGGTCGAGGACCTCGAGCGCCAGGTGGGTAAACTCCAGAAAGAAAATGATCGGCTGGGCAAAACCGAGATGCTCAAATGGTTTCTGGCCGGAGGCGGGGTTTTATTTCTGGGCTGGATTATCGGGATGGTAAGCAGAAAGTCACGAAAAAAACGTTCCTCACTTCTTTAACGGCTTCGATTACCGGCCCTTGACCCAAAACAGCAAATGGGGCCGGAATTCGAGGGGAGAATGTTCTCTCAATTGGCCGCACCTTCAACAGAGTGACCGGCAGAGTGGGCCAGGTCATCATTTGCCTATTGACAATTGCCGCCGAATTAGTAAACTCTGGATAGCGACCGAGCGCTTGGTCGGCAACCTGCTAAGACATATATTCAGGGAGATGCTACTAACTCTGTGACTCTGGCGACAGCATTTCAGCTTCTGGAGGCAACCATGAAAAAGGCAGTAATTGTCAGTGCGGTTCGGACTCCTCTGGGCAGTTTTGGGGGTTCTCTTGCCAATATCGGCGGCACCGATCTCGGCGCCCATGTGATTAGAGAAGCGGTTGACCGGGCCGGCATCACCGGAACCGATGTGGACGAATGCATTATGGGGATGGTGCTGCCTTGCGGGTATGGGCAGAACCCCGGCAAGCAGGCGGCCATAAAGGCGGGACTCGCCGACCAGGTGGAGGCGATAACCGTCAACAAGGTCTGTGGATCCTCCTTGAAAAGCGTTATGCTCGCGACCCAGGCCATCCAGTGCGGTGATGCCGAAGTGGTGGTCGCCGGTGGTATGGAAAATATGAGCATGGCTCCCTACTATCTCGAAAAGGCCCGGTGGGGGCATCGGATGGGTCCTGGTACGCTGCAGGACCATATGATCCACGACGGGCTCTGGGATGTGGTGAACGATTTTCACATGGGCATGTCCAACGAGCACATCTGTGAGAGGTGGGAGGTAACGCGAGAACAGCAGGATCGCTTTGCCGAGCGTTCCTACAATCGCGCCCTGAAAGCGATCGAAGCCGGTGTCTTCCACTCCCAGATTGCGCCGGTGCCCATACCCCAGCGTAAGGGCGATCCGATTCTCTTTGACACCGATGAGTGTCCGGCTGAAACGAATTTCGAGACCCTGTCGGCGATGCGGCCCGCTTTTAAAAAAGATGGGGTCGGTACCGCCGGCAATGCTTCAATCATTAGTGACGGTGGCGCTGCCGTGGTGCTCATGAGTGAAGAAAAGGCCGCCGAACTCGGCTGTCAGGTAATGGCTCGGGTCGGGGCCCAGGCATCTCACGGCATTGAATTGAAATATGTCCTGATGGCACCCATCTATGCGATCCCGAAGGTGTTGAAAAAGGAAGGTATTTCGATTGAGGATATCGATCTCTTTGAAATTAATGAAGCTTTCAGCGGCACCTCTTGTGCCATAAACGAGGTTCTGAAACTGGATCCCGCAAAAGTAAACGTCAACGGCGGCAGCGTGGCCCTGGGGCATCCTATCGGGGCCAGCGGCGCCCGGGTGCTGACCACCTTGTTGTACGAGATGGAGCGCCGTGATCTCAAGCGCGGTCTAGCCTCGCTCTGTCTCGGCGGTGGTGAGGCCGTGGCCCTCATTGTCAGCAGATGAGAAAATTACCATTCTACCGATCAAGGAGAGAGAAATGGCGATAACAATCTTTGGCGTCATCGGAGCCGGCCAGATGGGCGGCGGCATAGCCCAGGTCGCTGCGGCCAGCGGGCTTGAGGTACTGATGAGTGACATCAATGAGGACTGCACGGCCAAGGGGTTGGCATCCATTGAGAAGAACCTGGTCCGCAGCGTCGAAAAGGGACAAATGGAAACCGATCAGGCCCGGGAGATTCTCGGCCGAATACGGACGACCACGGATATCGGCGAAATGGCCCGGGCGGATTACGTGGTTGAGGCAGCGGTGGAGATGGAGGATCTGAAATTCAATATTTTTCGTCAGCTCGATGAAGTCTGTCCCGATCATGCTATCCTGGCCTCCAACACTTCTTCTATTCCGATTGGACGAATAGCTTCCCAGACCGACCGTCCCGATAAGGTTATCGGCATGCATTTTATGAATCCTGTCCCGATAATGAAACTTGTCGAGGTGATCCGGGGGCTGACAACTTCCCAGGAAACCTTCGATCTTACCTGGCAGCTGTGCGAGCAGTTTGGCAAAACCCCGGCTGAAGCCAACGATTACCCGGGTTTTATCGCCAACCGGATCCTGATGCCGATGATCAATGAAGCGGTTTTTTGTCTCTATCAGGGGGTAGGAAAAGCGGACGACATCGATACGGTGATGAAGCTGGGGATGAACCATCCCATGGGCCCACTGGCGCTCGCCGACCTGATCGGACTCGATACCTGCCTGGCTATTATGGAGACCCTCCACGACGGTTTCAAGGATTCCAAATACCGGCCCTGTCCCCTGCTCAGAAAATATGTCGAGGCCGGCTGGCTGGGCAGAAAGAGCGGTAAAGGCTTTTACGAATATTAAGAGGCTGCCTCCCCCGCAGAAGGAGATAACGCGTGTCGGAACTGGAGTGGTTGGATATCACCGCGGCAGAACTTGCGGTAAGAATTGAGCGTTTGCAGCAGGCGCTGCTGGAAAAAGATGTCGACGGAGCCCTGATTGTACAGAAAACCGATCTATTCTATTTTTCTGCCACCTCCCAGCAGGGATACCTCTATGTTCCCTCCGAGGGCAAGCCGTTGCTCATGGCGTTCAAAGATTTCGATCGGGCCCGGCAAGAATCTCCACTGACCCAGGTGGTGCCGATCGGAAGCCCGCGGAAGCTGCCGGCTACTATAGCCAGCCACGGCCTGAACTCGCCTGGGGTATTGGGCCTTGAGCTCGATGTTCTGCCGGTCAATCTCTATTTTCAGTATCAGAAAATCTTCGAACACTCCAAGCTCACAGATATTTCAACTGAAATACGGCTCATTCGAGCAGTGAAATCAGACTACGAGATTGACTGCATAAAACAGGCAGCCAGAGGCTCTGACCTGGTTTGCGGCAAGGTCAGCGAACTGCTCGCAGAAGGAAAATCGGAGCTGGAATTGGCCGGCGAGCTGGAGTCGTATGCCAGGAGTCTTGGACATCAGGGCATTGTGAGAATGCGGCTCTGGGGCAGCGAACTGTTCTATGGCCATCTCCTCTCCGGAGCTGATGGTGCGGTACCGAGCTATCTCGCATCACCCACCGGGGGCAAGGGACCATCGACCCTTACTGGGCAGGGAGCCGGATTCAGAAAAATCAGACGCGACGAACCGATTCTGGTCGATTACGTTTTTGCCCTCAACGGCTACCTTTCCGATCACACCAGGATCTTCTGTATGGGTAAGCTTGCGGACGATCTACTGGCGGGTCATGAAGCGATGCTCGATATCCAGGAAGAGGTCATGAAGCACGCCAAACCGGGTGTCGCCAGTGGTGACCTTTACGAACTCATGATCAGTTCGGCTGAAGAAAAAGGATACGGGGAGTGGTTCATGGGCGTCGGTGAGCGGCGCATCAGATTTTCCGGTCATGGCATCGGCCTGGAACTGGACGAGTTTCCTTTTCTGGCCAAGGGTCAGGAACTGAAGCTCGAACGGAACATGATCATTGCCCTGGAGCCCAAACTTGTTATGCCGGGAAAAGGGGTTGTCGGTATTGAAAATACCCACAAGGTAACCGATCAAGGGCTCGTTCCGCTCACCTGCAGTCCCGATTCCATTACCTTCATCTGAGGAGGCGGAAATGACCGATTACAGAGCAGACAATGAGGCGCAGCTGGGCAAAGAGGAAACTGCCCGCTACATCGTCGATCTTTTTCATCGGATCATTCTCCACCACGGCATGTGGTATGGCGAAGTGCAGCATCAAATGGGACCGGAAAAGGCGCTGGTGCTGTTGGAGCAGGCCTTCAAAACCAGTTTTGGAATCCAGATGAACCATCTCGGCAAAATATTTGGGTTCGAAATGGTTGACGGTATCCCCTCAGTTCTGTTGGATATGGACGAATCTGAACTGGCCGCG
This sequence comes from Desulfofustis sp., assembly GCA_013042475.1. Classification (GTDB taxonomy): domain Bacteria; phylum Desulfobacterota; class Desulfobulbia; order Desulfobulbales; family Desulfocapsaceae; genus JABDQA01. The sequence continues at coordinate 14,217 of JABDQA010000026.1, read as the reverse complement.
CTCAAAGACAGGCTGGCGAAAAACTGGCTGGTTAATGACGGTGTCTGGTTCCAGACCATAGAGAAGAGCGAGGGACAGGGCGAAGCCAAGCGCTGCAACGATTCATGCTGGGCCCATTTTTCCCCGTTCGAGGCCAAGACAATATCGCAGCGACTGGGCCTGTCGGCTGCCCCAGGCCTCGAAGGGCTGAAGCGTGCCCTGGGATTTCGAGTCTATGCCTCGATCAACGAGCAGTCAATTGTCGACGAGGGAGAGAAAAGCTTCGTGTTTCAGATGAACAATTGCCGGGTCCAGGCCGCCAGGAAAAGAAAAGGATTACCCGACTACCCTTGTAAATCAGCGGGGTTGGTTGAATACAGCTATTTTGCCAGAAGCGTCGATTGGAGGATTAAGACCGAGTGTGTCGGTTGTCCTCCCGATGACCGCCCCGAAGAATGGTTCTGTGCCTGGAGATTTTACCTCGACTGATTAATCGAAAAAATTGGACTGCAACCAAGGTGTGAACATGAAAAACCTGCTCTGTGAGATCGACAACAACGTGGGCCTGGTGACTGTGAACAGGCCGAAATCGCTAAATGCCCTCAATCCGGAAACCCTGGAGGAGATCAGGTTGCTATTCAAGGAACTGGCGCAGAAGGAGGATCTGGTTGGGGTGATTCTCACCGGTGCCGGTGACAAGGCATTTGTGGCAGGGGCTGATATCAGCGCCATGCAGCAATACGACGCACTTGCGGGCCGGAAATTCGGCAGACTGGGGCACCGGGCCATGGAGGCGGTTGGTTCGCTGCCACGCCCGGTGATTGCGGCGGTGAACGGCTTTGCCCTCGGCGGTGGCTGCGAACTGGCCCTGGCCTGCGATATAAGGATATGCAGCGATAACGCAAAATTCGGTCAACCTGAGGTGAATCTGGGCGTCATACCTGGATTTGGAGGTACTCAGCGCTTGCCGAGACTGGTGGGCACCGGTCAGGCACTGGAAATTCTGCTCACCGGAGATATGCTCAATGCCGAAGAAGCATGCCGGATCGGCCTGGTAAACCGGGTGGTACCCCAGGCCGAACTGCTGACCCATTGTTATGGAATTATGGAAAAAATCAGTCAAAAAGGCCCCCTTGCCGTGCGCCTCTGCAAAGAGGCGGTACACGCGGGTATCGAGATGGATCTTGCCAGGGCCTGCCGCTACGAGGCGGATCTTTTCGGGGTCTGTTTCGCCAGTGAAGACCAGAGCGAGGGGATGAAAGCATTTCTGGAAAAGCGTAAGGCCCAATTTAAAGGCTGCTGAGTGTTCTGGCCGAATGCCAGTTACCCACATTATCACACGTACGGATACAACGATGAATTTGGATCTAAACGAAGAACAGAAACTCATTCAAGATACTGCCAGAGAATTTGCTCAGGCAGAGCTTGCACCGGTTGCGGCATCGCTGGACCAGCAGGACGACGAGGACCTCTTTCACGAAAATCTGAAAAAACTCGCTGAACTTGGCTTCATGGGGCTCAACATCAGTGATGAATACGGCGGAGCCGAGGCAGGCGTGGTCGCTTTCAGTGCAGCCATGACGGAGATAGCAAGAGCCTGTGCTTCGACTGCGGTTACCGTGTCAGTGAACAATATGGTCTGCGAGGTCATCCAGGCGCTTGGGAGTCCGGACCAGAGAGAGAAATATATTCCCCGTATCTGCTCCGGAGAATTTCTGGCGGGAGCCTTCGGGCTGACCGAGCCGGGTGCAGGATCAGACCCTGCATCGATGACCACTTCGGCCGTCCGGGATGGGGATTCATGGCTATTGAACGGCTCCAAGATATTTATCACCAGCGGCTCCTGCGCGGGGGTTTTCGTGGTCTGGGCAGTAACCGACCCGAACGTTTCGAAAGGCAAAGGAGTCAGCGTGTTCCTGGTTGAACCGGGAATGGAAGGTTTTACCATCGGTAAGGCGGAAAAAAAGATGGGGCAGCATGCGTCAAAAACCAACGAATTGCTCTTCCAGGACTGCCGGATACCGGCCGATGCGCTGATCGGAAAACTCAACGATGGGTTTCGGGTGGCAGTTGCGGAACTGGCCGGAGGCAGAATTGGCATAGGTTCTCTGGCGCTGGGTGTGGGACTGGCTGCCATGGATGCGGCGACCAGTTATTCTCTGGAGCGTACACAGTTCGAAAAAAAGATAAGTGAATTCCAGGCGATACAGTGGAAAATCGCCGATCGCTACACCGATCTCGAGGCTGCCAGATTATTGTTGATGAATGCGGCATATTTGAAGGAACAGGGACGCAGCTTTGCCAAAGAGGCCTCGATGGCCAAACTGTTTGCCACCGAAACAGCCAACCGTGCCTGCTACGATGCCATGCAGATCCTCGGCGGCTATGGGTATACCAGGGATTATCCCATAGAGCGTTACACCAGGGACGCCCGCATCACCACTATTTACGAAGGAACCAGTGAGATTCAACGGCTCATAATTGCCCGTTCGATTCTCAACGATTTCTCCTGATTTTCTCCCCGCGGGCAGGTCGAATCCGGTGACCTACCCGCTTTCAGCTGCTGTTTGTTCCAGCGATTCTTCCCCTCTTCACCCGATTCTGATTGAGCATCGTCTGTAATCGTCTTATATAGAACGTATTGAGCTTGGGTTCCTGCGTGGAAAATACCGCATCCTGTTACCTTTTCTGCAGCCGGTGAGCAGGGCCAGCATAACGGCAAAATAGAAAATCCAGGAGGCCATATGCCTGCATCGCAATATTGGGCGGACAGTTATCTGCAAAAAATAATTACCGCTGATCAGGCGGTTAAATTGATTAAATCCGGTCAGCGAGTGTTTATTGGTTCGGGATGCGGGGAACCGCAGTATCTGGTCCAGACCCTGACTGAACAGGCCAACAGCTTCAGCGGCCTTGAAATCGTCCGTCTGCTCGGACGCGAAACCGCATCGCTGACCGCCATTGCCGATAAGACGATGGATACCAGCTTGAACATACGTTCCATTTATCTCGGTTCAGCGAAATCGGAATCGATTGCTCGCCACAAGCGGTTCATAACCCCGATGAACATGTCCGATGTGCCCAGCCTGTTTTTGACCAAAAGACTGCCGCTCAACGTCGCCATTATCCAGGTGTCGCCACCCGACGATTTCGGCTGGATGAGTCTGGGGATATCGGTTGACGTGACCATGGCGGCTGCCCGCTCGGCAGATCTGGTGATTGCCCAGGTAAACCCGAGGATGCCACGGGTCATGGGACAGAGCTTCATTCACTCAAATTACGTCGATTACGTGGTCGAACACGAAGAAGATCTGCTGTCGGTGGAGCCGACCAGGGAGGTTTCCGAGGCGGCCAATGAAATCGGCAGTCATATTGCCCATCTGATAGAAGATGGCTCAACCCTGCAGATCGGACTCGATGCCGCTTCCCAAGCCACGGTGCGGGGGCTCAGCAACAAGAGGGACCTGGGCATCCATTCACAGTTCATCACCGACGATATCATGCATCTCTATGCCCAGGGCATCATCACCAACCAGAAAAAGGGTATCAACGAGGGCAAAATGGTTGGTTCGATGGCGGTCGGCAGCCACAACCTTTATGAATTCCTCAACGACAACCCGGCAATCGACTTTCACCCGTCGGACTATGTCAACGACCCCTACATTATTTCCCAGCACCACCGGATGGTGTCGCTCAATGTGGCTTACTGCATGGATCTTACCGGTCAGGTTTCGGCCGAAGCTTCGGCCGTAACAAGGTTTGCCGGTGTTTCGGGTATTCCCGATTTCGTGCGGGGCGCCCGGCGTTCCCCCGGAGGCAAATCCATCCTCATGCTGATGTCCACCAGACCCGGACCGGACGGCACGCCCATTTCCAACGTCATACCAAGCTTTGATGACATCGCGGTGGTGGTGCCCAGGGGCGATGTACACTATGTAGTTTCCGAATATGGTGCGGTCAATCTGTTCGGCAAAAGTTTGCAGGAACGGGTGATTGCCATGATTACCATTGCCCACCCGGATTTTCGGGAAGAGTTGTTCGAGTCTGCCAAAAAGCGGGGTTTGATCGGCATGGAACGGAGCCTCGGCGAGGCCGTCAAGGCGGTCTACCCGGTCAGGCTCGAAGAGACCATCGAGGTCAACGGCGAGGAGATCACTATCCGGCCGGCCAAGCCGGTTGACGAGCGACGAATCCAGGAGCACTACTATTCGCTGCCCAGAGAGGACGTGGTGTCGAGGTTCTTCGGCCAAAAAACAATCTTTGCCCGCAAGGATGTGGAAATTCGCTCGCAGATCGACTACGTCAACAGTCTCACCCTGGTGGCCGTCGTCGGTGAGTTCGGTTTTGGAAAAATCATCGGCGTCGCCGAGAGCATGAGGCTCACAAACATCAATATGGCGGAAGTGGCCTTTTCCATCAGCCCCGAATACCAGGGCAAGGGGCTCGGCAAGCTCTTTCTGCACAAGCTGGCCAGCGCCGCCAGGGAGAGCGGCATCGCCGGTCTTCTCGCCTACACCTTCCCGTCCAACCAGGCCATGATCAACCTGTTCAGGACCATGCCGTACAAGGTCAAAAAACAACTGGAAGATGGGGAATTGGTGCTCACTTGCCGGTTCGACGAACTTTCTTGAGTACTTACGAGTCGATACGGCCAGCGATCCAGCGTCGCTTGCGCGACAGGCATATGTTTTGATATGGCCTGTCGCGCGTTTCCTTGACTCGCAAGCCGTCTCGACTCGTCTGCAGTCCAGCGGAAAGGATTAACTGAATCAGTTCAATTTCTTTTGCGTTTGCCGATCTTTTTCAGTTTCTTTTTGGGCGCCAGCGGAGAGGTGGCGAGTCGTTGTTCGGCCAGTTCGATCAGAATTTCCTGGACCGTACGCGGATCATCATCTTTTTCCGGCTGCCTCTTGGTGTAAGTACCATCGCTCTGCATATCCCAGACGGATCGCTTATTGCTGAGCTGAATGTTGATAATCTCCCTGAGCCGCTTCTGGCACTTTTTATCTTCGATCGGGGTAACGACCTCGACGCGCGATTCGAGGTTGCGTTTCATCAGGTCGGCCGAGCCGATGAAATATTCTTCGTTGCCGTTATTTCTGAAATAGAAAATTCTGGTGTGCTCAAGGAAGCGGCCGACAATCGAGATCACCGAAATATTCTCAGAAAGTCCTTTGATCCCGGGCCGCAACCGGCAGGTGTCGCGGAGAATCAAGTCGACATGCACCCCGGCCTGAGAGGCCCGATAGAGCGCTTTAGTAATATCTTTGTCCTCGAGTGCATTGCTTTTGAATTGAATCAAACCGGGATTCTCCGGACTGTGCAGTTCGATCTCCCGATCTATTTTTCTGAGCAGGGACCGTTTGAGAATATTGGGCGACGGTAGAATCTTCTGATATTTTCTCACCGGAGCATAGCCGGTGGTCAGATAGTTGAATAACTCGGTCAGGTCTTCACAGATAACCGCGTCGTTGGTGAGCAGACCAAGATCGCTGTATTGCCTCGCGGTGCCGGCATGGTAGTTGCCGGTGCCGATATGAGCGTAGCGCTGCAGGCCGTTATAGTCACGCCTGACCACAAAGATTACCTTGGAGTGGGTCTTCAGGCCGACGACCCCGTAGGTGACGTGTATTCCTGCCTCTTCAAGCGCTTCGGCCCATTTTATATTGGCCGATTCATCGAACCGGGCCATCAGTTCGACGACTACGGCGACCTGCTTGCCGTTTTGGGCGGCATCGAGAAGATACTGGATGATACGCGAGTCGGAGCTGGTCCGGTAAAGGGTCATCTTGATGACCAGCACTTTGGGATCGATGCTCGCCTCTTTGAGAAACCGCTCCACCGAGGTGTCGAACGATTCGTACGGATGCTGCAGCAGGACATTGTTCTGTTTTCGGAGAGTATGGAAAATGTTTGGCTCATCGCTGAGCAGCTGCGGGTGATCGCAGGGCTGATGAGTAGGGTAATGAAGATCGGCCCGGTCTATTTTCCATACCTCCATGAGATCACGCTTGGCAAGGATGCCCGGCGCTTCGAAGACGTCCTCCTGTTCATCAATACCCAGTTCTGCCGCGAGCATGCCACGATGGTGAGGGGCCATATTTTCAGCCGTCTGCAATCTGACGATATCAGCAAATTTCCTGTCTCTCAGCGCCGATTCAATCATCGACAGCAGGTCGTTGGCCTGCTCTTCCTGCCGATCGGTGATGGCGTTTCGGGTCACCCTGAAATATTCATAGCTATGGATAGTGAGTCCAGGGAAAAGATCGTCGAGGTTGTTGGCAATCAGTTCCTCGAAAGTGATGTAGAGATGCTTGCTGCCGATCCGGATAAAACGGGGCACGCCAACACCCAGGGGTACTTTGATACGATTGAGAAACTGATGGTTGGAACGGGGTTCGCTGGCGGTCACCAGAATATTGAGCGACAAGTTTGAGATGAACGGGAAGGGGTGAGCCGGATCGATGCCCTGGGGGGTCAGCAGAGGGTAAATTTCCCGCTTGAAATACTGATCCATTTGCTTTTTCTGAGTTGCTGTCAGCTGTGCGTAACTGCGGAAGCAGATCTCTTCCTTCTCCAGCAGCTCCCTCAGATGGTTAGCAATTTTTCGCTGTTCCTCCAGAATCTCCTGGGCCACCTTATAGCAGGCATCGATCTGTTCCTGGGGGAGCATGCCGTCGATGGTCAACTTCTTTACCCCGGCTCCGACCTGTTGTTTCAGACCGCCGATACGCTTCATGAAGAACTCGTCCAGGTTGGAACCGACCACGGCGATAAAGAATACCCGCTCCAGCAGCGGCAACTGGTCATCGGTTGCTTCGTGGAGCACCCGTTTATTGAAGGCCAGCCAGGTTAACTCCCTGTTCAAGAACCATTGATGACTGTCCAGGTTGAAAGAGGGCGGTGTTGTCTTCCGTTGTCGTGTAGCCATGGTTTTGACGCTCCCTGAAAGATGGGGTAAAAGTTTCAGCCTATCCTATAATTGTATTTGGTGGCGCGCAGATAATCAAGTGGAGCGTATGGTTGGAATCATGACGACAGAATTAAATTCTGTCGTCATAACTGCTGCATCTACTGATTTTTCTTGCCCTGATTGATCATTTCCAGCAATTGGGCTGCGTCGGGGTGGTTGGGCACCCTCTGTAAAATTGAGCGGGCAAGCTGCTCAGCTTTGTCGATCATCCTGAAGTTGAGATAGAGATTGGCCAGCGCCGAGAAGTATTCCCGATTTTCGGGTTCGACCTCCAACGCTTTGAGTAATTCCTGCTCACCTTCCTCGTAGCGTCTCAGTTTAAGTAAAGCCAGGGCATGGTTGTATCTGGGACGGGTATAACCGGGCATACCGTCAGCGGCACGGCCAAGCATTTCAGCGGCTTCTTCATACTTTTCCAGTTCTGCGAGCAACAGCCCGAGCGAGTAACTCACTTCGTATAATTGCGGTTGCTGGACTATCACTTCACGCAGGAATTTCTCAGCAGCTTCATTGTCACCGCTCCGGTTAAGTGCCATGGCCAAATTGACCTTGGCGGGATAAAACTGATCGTCGATGGCGATGGCCTGTTCATAATAAGCGCGTGCCTCCTCATCGTTGCCCAGTGCTAACGCCAAATTACCGAGATTGTAGCGCTGCGGGGCGAAATCGCTGTTGTAGCGCATTGCCTCCCGGTACTCTTCGATTCCCGCCGTCAGGGCGGCGCGATCATCCTCTCTGATCTGGCTTGTCGGCAGACCGGCAAGGGCAGCAGCAGCCTCTATCCGCACTGCCTTGACGGGATCGTATAGCTTGGGGGCGACAGATTCAAGAAGCTGCGCTGCATCGAGATCCTGAAGCCCCCTGATCGCCGTATACCTGATCAGGCTCTCGCTGTCATCAAGACTGGAAACTAATAGATTGGTGGTCGGCTGCTCCGGATTATTTCTCAACAGGGAAAGCGCCGTCGCCCTGACGATCACCGGCATCAACCGATCACTTGCCAGCGTGCGCAGGGCCTCACCTGCATCGGGTTCGAGGGACCGTGCCGCAGCAATTAGCTCGCCATAGTGGGGTTTTCTCGTTTTTCCATACCATTGTTGGTAGTGATCGTTGATCCAATTCAGCGGTTTGTCAGCATGACAATCAGCAGCAGCACAGCTGTTTGGGGTGCCAATCGACAGGCTGAGATCGGGACGGGGGATTCTGAGGCTGTGATCAGGACGGTAGTCGATGCCCATGTAAATACGGCCAGGCATATGGCACTTGACGCAGAGGTGTCCGTCGCTGGGTTTACCTTCGTATTCGCGCTTATGGAAATGGTGTTCGTATCGGTCATACTCTTCGGCACGGTGACACTGCAGGCAGACATCGTTGCCTTCCCTGTGCAGTTCGAGACTGTGGACCTCGTGGCAGTCACTGCAGCGTATTCCGTGGCGATACATTTTCGACTGCACATAAGATCCATAGACATACACCTCTTCGAGGATCTGGCCATCGGCAAAATAGAGGCCTTCCTCGAGCAGGGATGGAACCATTATATCGAGTACATCACCAACCAAATGGGCGTTGTCGCCAAGCTGAAAACGCCTGGAGTGACAGGGGGCGCAGAGGGCTATTTGAGCTTCGCTGGTGATGCCCGAAGTGGCGACCACAAGTTCCGCATTTTCCACCAGGGGCCGGGCCAGGGGCGGCTTGGCGGCCCAGGCGTCGTGGCGTGAGCCCGGGCCATGGCAGGATTCGCAGCCCACATCGATCTCAAACCAGCTGGTTCGATAACTATCTGTACCCATGTCGTAATTTTTAACAACCCTGGTGGAATGGCACTCCGCGCACATGCCGTTCCAGGTCTGCCCGCCTCTGGTCCAGTGGAGCCAGTCACCGGTGTTTTTTATCTCGTAAGGGGGTAATCGATACCAGCGGTTGTCCCGCGTATCCCAGGCAATATTCAGACACTGCAGGCGGCCGCCGGGAAACGGCACCAGATACTGCTGCAGCGGGTAAACCCCGAAGACGTGAGTTATCTCAAAGGTATCCAGCGCTCCGTCTGGTCCTTCGGTGGTGACCATGAACTTCTGGTCTTGCCTGAAAAAATGGCTGGTTACCTGGTTGTACGGATCGGTGTAACGGGTGTCGTTGAAATCACCGAGCACTGTCTCCTCGGTGGCAATATCCATGGCCAGGTCGTGGTGGGAGCCTCGCCACTTTTCATAAGCGCCCTGGTGGCACTCGCCGCAACGAGGGCTGCCGACAAAATGAAGTTCGGGCTTGGTCCCTGTACCAATGCTGTAGCTGTCACGCTGCAAATATATGAACGGTGAGATCAGAATGAGCACAAAGGCGACCAGGGCAGCCAGTTCAAACTGGCGGGCCCCGTATGATCTGCTATTCGCGTCCCCGAAGGTGGTGCGGGACCGATCATCTTGCTTGTCAACCTGCATTATACCCGGGTGGTTTGCGATTCATCGAACGACTCCCGTCGCTGCATTTTGGTGATCTCGATCCTTATGGTGCCGTCCTCGATGCGGACTGGAAAAAAATCGAGGGGACGTAAGGCTGGTGCGGTCAGAACGATGCCCGCACGGTCGAATGTCGAGCCGTGGCAGGGGCAGACAAATTTCTGTTGACCCTCATCCCAGGCAAGTGCACAGCCGAGATGAGTACAGGTTTTTGAAAGAGCGATGAAACGGTTGTCTTCCAGACAGGCAAGAAACAGCATCGCCTCAGGAACCGCTTTGACCTGACCCGGTTTGAAAGATTCCACCCGGCCGGCTTCGATATAGCGTATTCCCTTTAGTTGAGTGTTTCGTGTTTTTCGGGATTTCAGCAGAGATGAGCCAAACCAGCCCAGTTCGATGAAGGCAACCGCAGCAATCAGTGCCCAGATCTTATTGAGTAGGGCTCTGCGGTTGGACTGGCGTGGAGTCTTGGAGCTTATAGGTCGTTGCTGTTCCACAATGTTCACATTTCTAGAAGAACCCCAATGTCATGCCTGGTCCACGGAACCATACGCCAATCAGGGTGAGACCGCAGATCATGCCCACACAGCCAAGAACGACACTCATCAAAGACTCGGATGGCGCAAATTTCTTCCATCTCAAAAGCTGGTAGAGCAGACCAAGAAAGACGATCAGACCAAGCAGCGGTAATAGGCCGCGGCTCAGCCAGGGCGTGAGTAAATGGGTTGAGCCGCTGGTCTTAAGCGCCAGATCGTCAATCACCACCAAGATCACCGCCGCCAGTATACCGGACAGAAAGGAGATCGTCGCAATCCATCGACCGCGTGATCCTCCGCACCAGATCCCGGGTTCCAGCTCAATCCGTTTGATGAAAGGCAGTGATCCAAGCAGCAGGAACACGAGCAGGGGAACGATCACGATGGCGAACACCGGGTGGAGGTGGAGCAACAGTTCCTGCAGGCCCATGAAGTACCAGGCCGCTTTTGCAGGATTGGGACTTTCTCCAGGATTTGCCATCCCTGCCAGCGGTGCATCAATCATAGCTGAGAAGATGAACAACAAGGCACAGAGCCCAAAACCGATAGCCGCCTCTCTGGCCACCAGGGTGGGCACGGCAGAGACCATGTCCGGCTGTTTCCCGTCACTGCGACTCCGCACCAGACCTCCTGATTTGCGAATCAGCCAGAAATGGTAGACCAGAAGCACAATCATCAGAGGGGGGAGTATCCCCACATGTATGGCAAAGAAATTTGCCAGAGTAGCCGGGCCCACTTCAGCGGAGCCTCGCAAGAGTTCACTCAGGTAAGCGCCAACAAGTGGTATGTAGCCCACCATGTTTAAGAAAATGGTTACTGCCCAAAAGGCACGCTGGTCCCAGGGGAGCAGATAACCGGTGAAATTGACCAACAATACCAAGGCCAGAAGTGTGCAGCCGATCAGCCAGTTTAGTCTGCGGGAGCGATCAAGGGCGCCGGTAAGATAAACCCTGAGCAGATGCAGCATACCCACCAGGACAAGAAGATTTCCAGCCCAGTGATGGATGTTTCTGATGAATCCGGCCAGGGACGCCCCAGCATACATGTGAATAACTGATTGGTATGCCTCGGCGGCGTCGGATGAATAACTCAGCAATTGGAGTACGCCGGTGATGGTGAGGACCAAAAAGAGGGTCGCCGCCATGCCCCCGAGTCCGAAAGAGAGGTTGAGTCTTATTGTTTCGGCAGCCACTTTGCGCGGGTGCAGATGAAAAAAAAACCCTGTTATCGGGGTGTGGCGGGGTGGTGTTTGGTTGGTCATCTATGGTCAGGATGGTATTGACATCAGCAAAAAATTAATAAACTAATCCACCATAAACGACTCTTGAGGCTGAAACAAGCAGGTGTTTTCGTGGCTCCCTGGAGAAATCTAGCTGCCGGGGAAGTAAAATCTGTGGCAATTTTCTTACCCCTTTTTATAGTTTCGTTAATGCGGGCCGGCCGAGGAGGATGCCTGAACTAAATATCGAATGCGGTACTCACAAATGGAAGGCGGGATCAAAGATTATTACACCATACTTGGCGTGACTACGGACTCTGATGAAGAGCAGATTCGAAGTCAGTACCGGAAGCTGGCCATGCGCTACCATCCGGACCGCAACCCTGACGACCCCCAGGCGGAAGAAAGATTCAAGGAAATAGCCGAAGCCTATGGGGTGCTCACCGATCCCCAGAAGCGCTCCCAGTATGATGCGGCCAAGGCAGCCGGAATGGATTGGCAGCACGAGGGGGCTCAGGGCGGCTTCTCCTACAGCCAGGAAGATATTCTCCGCGATCTGTTTCGTGATCCTCGTTTCCAGGCGATGTTTCAGGGCTTGCTGCAAGAGTTTCAGCGCAGTGGTTTCAGGCACTCGAGCCGTTTTGTCAGGCAGAGCTTTTTTGGCGGCAAAGGTTTGTTCATCGGCGGCTTGTTTATGCTCGGCTCCCTCGCAGGCCCCGCCTTGTTGAAATCTGCCGGGAAAAACCTCGAAGGTGAAAAGACCCACTCGTTGCTGCAGAACATGGGCCAGACTTTCGGGTCACTGCTGGGAAGTTCAAAAGAAAGGGAAGAGAAGGCGACGCAGCCCCAGGAGACCAGAGCCGACGACCTGACCTACCTGATGAGATTGACCGGGGAGGAACTGGAGCGGGGCAAATCGGTTCAAGTGGTAAGTCAGGGCCCGGACGGTCAAGAGATGCTTCGGGTCAAAATCCCTCCCGGCAGCAGAAACGGTACCAAATTGAGACTACGCGGCCGGGGCAAGACGGGCCCTGAGGGTAGGGGAGATCTCTATCTGCAGATTGAGCAAATCTGAGCTGTTCCGATTGCACCCATCACCTCGCCAATTTTTTGAGCTGTTCCCGCTGCTCACGGAACTCTACGATCCTTTCTAGCAGTTGTTTAGAGCGCCGTTTGAGCTTTTTACGGCCCAGGAATGTGATGCGGCTCGAAAGCTGCAGAAACTCTTTGTTGTCATACGGGCCTTTCAAATCTATCGCATAAGCTCGATAGTTGTTGTCCCGGTCCTTTCTCAGCACGATGTTCTTCAGGTTGATATCGAACAAAAACAGGTCGTTATCGATAAGATAATCGCAAAAGGTGCGAGCCACTTCAAGAATGTTTTCGATATCGCAAACGTCCTCATGGACCACTATATTCCAGATGGTTTGGGAAATCTCACCGCTGCTGTCACGGATGCAATCGCAGACCAGTCCCTCCCCTCTGTCAGTTTCGACAAATCCATGGCAACGGCTGATATGATCCAGTTTATCATGGCGCTTGTTGATCTTCTGAAAGCTCAAGAATTCCTTCCGATTGGCATCATTTCCACCAACCCGATCGGCACGCCCAACCTTTATGATCAGTGTCTCGTCCTGGGGATGAAGGTAGCAGGCCCGCAGAGTTCCGCGGCCGATCATGGAATTGTCATCGAGTGTGATCATTGGTGCCAGGTCTCACGAGCTCCCGGGATAAGTGATTCGCGGGACCAGCGCAAGCGCTCATTTAAATTGTAAAAGAATGGCTCTTCATTGATGCAAGATCCGAGCAGTGCACACCATTCTCGAACATAGCGTAATGGAGTGATTATTCGCAACGTTTTACTCTATGCAGGGGCATAGGTCCCATGCATCCCATCCGGCGATTAACAATAATCGATCGGTAGTACTTAGTTTGTTAAAAGGAAGTTGTTCTGGGGCAGGGGCTATGTTATAAAAAACACTTCGCTGGGATTAGCGTGGGGAGAGGAGCTTAGGTCCGACGGATTCGTATGGAAGAAGTGAGAGAAGCAGCTGCCGTGTCTTCGCGGCAGCTGCACGTTTTGACGATTCAATAACTAAAAAGGAGAAAGTAATGAAAAGACTTGCAATGATGTGTGTCGTACTTGCTGCGTTTATGCTCAGCACCACTGCTCTGTTCGCCGGGGCTCTGGAGGAGATCCAGAAAAGAGGTAAACTGCGTGTCGGTATGGAACCGGGCTACATGCCGTTTGAGCTCACTAACAAGAAGGGTGAGATCATCGGTTTTGACGTCGACATGGCCAAGCGCATGGACAAGGCCATGGATGTGGAACTCGAACTGGTTTCCACTGCCTGGGACGGTATCATTCCAGCCCTTCTGACCGACAAGTTCGATATCATCATGTCGGGCATGACACTGACTCAGCAGCGTAACATGTCAATCAACTTTGCTCAGCCCTATATCATCATCGGCCAGTCGATGCTGGTGGCAAATAAACATGAGGGAACCATAACCCATTATAAGGATGTCAACGATCCAAAATTTACAGTTGGCTCGAAACTGGGCACCACCGGCGAGCAGGCAACCAAGCGACTAATAGGCAACGCCAACTACATCAGCTACGAAACCGAGCAGGAAGGGGTCATGGAACTTCTGAACGGCAAAATAGATGCCTTCGTCTATGATCTGCCGTTCAATGCCATTGCTAACGCCGAAAAAGGCGGTGGAAAGATCTTTCACCTCGACAAGCCGTTCACCTATGAGCCGCTGGCCTGGGCCGTCAAAAAAGGCGATCCCGATTTTCTGAACTGGCTCAACAATTTCATGTTCCAGATCAAAAACGATGGGACTTATGAGAGGATTTATAACAAGTGGTTCGGCGATGATTCCTGGCTTAAAGAAATTCAATAGAGGCGAAAGCAGGTGACTGCCACAGAAAAACTGTGGCCCTGGAAACTCCTGCTGGCCGCCATTTTAATCCTGGCGGCCGCAGGAATCTATGGCTCGGTAAAACGTATCGACTATGAATGGCGCTGGTACCGGGTGCCTCAGTAC
>JABDQA010000025.1 GCA_013042475.1 Desulfofustis sp. | reverse complement strand
CGGTGGCCAGCGGAACCAAGAACGATGTCGCCATCTCCGGTGCAGGCTACAGCGGCGGCATGGCCACCTTTACGATCACCAAGGGGGGGCTGATGTACGAGGCCTCGATTGGCGGCCAGAAATTTAGTTTTAAAAGACAGTAATTCACCTACAACTCCGACATTAAAGAAATTCAGGGCAGCGCCTACAGCAAAGCACTGAATAATTGGCGGACGTTCATGTTAGTCCGGAAAGTGGGATGCGATTTCTCTGGCAAATAGTTGTGCCTTTTCAATTTCCTCCTGGTTGCTGGAGAATTCGCCCCGCTGGTCCACGCCCCTGATCAGCAGTTCACCTCCGTAGCGAACATCGATCGCATCGTAGAATGACTTGGCTACCAGTATCGAACCATCAAATAGTTTCTTTCCATGGGTTGCGGCAGTACAGATCAGGTACCCCAGGCGTCGATCCTCTTTCCTGAAAGGAGTTTTGAGTAGATATTTTCTGGACCAGCGACATTGGATTCGGTCGATGAAGCCTTTCATCTGGGCACTGAGTCCGTAAAAGTAGGTGGGGGAAACCAGAAATAGCAGATCTGCCCCATCGATCTTGTCATAGAGGTCGACCATGCCGTCTTTAACGATGCATTCCCCGGTCTTTTCGCAGCCGCCGCAGGCAATGCAGGGTGAAATATCCTCTTTTGTCAGACGAATGTATTCCGCCTCTCCACCGATCGTGGCTGTAATTTGATCGACAACGGTAACAGCTGCGGACTCGCTGTTGCCTTTTCTGCGTGGACTTCCAAGTAACACCAGGATTTTCATCGGGACATCGATCGATACAAGTGCAGCGATTGTTTAAAGATCAGTCTGCTCAGTTTTATTAATCACCAATAAAAAGTTGATCCCTATCTATAAAAAGTAATCATAACGAAAAAATATCTTGCCTTTCCAGATTCCGATATTAGTGTTTTGGTGCCTCGAAATCAGGTGAATTGAAAAAGATATCCTACTGGCTCCTGTTGAGGAGCTTTTACATATGGGCCTGCAGTTTCTGCAGGCCCCTTTTTTTTAGTTTTCATCCTAAAACTGTCTTTCAGTTCAATTCAAGCTTTGGGCGCGGATATTTTATCCTTGGAATATCATATCTATATGTCCGCGGTAAAATTTTCCCACGCGGTTTGATCCTGAGCAAAAGTTCTAATTTCCCCAAATATCTTCAAGATGTGCTGAACAGCCTGGCCAGTCCCAGTCTACTCTGAGTTGAGGTCTTGGCGTAGGCTGAACTCAAATGGGCTTTGACCGTCCGTTCAGTAATGTCAAGGCGCTGGGCCACTTCGCTGTTCTGCAGTCCTTCAGCAACAAGAGCGGCAACCTGATATTCCCTTTTTGAAAGTTTATCCAGCACCGCCGGGCGGCCCGTCTCACCATCCCCAGTCTTTTTGATGCGTGCCGAGGAGGTTTGAATCATATGCTGCATCAGTGAGGAGCCGGTCCAGATCAGTCCTGAACTCACCGCTTGAACCGCAAGATTGAGTCGGGGATGGGCGATGTAGGAGTTGGCGTAGCCGACACAGCCGAGCCGCAGGCAGGAGATGCCTTCTTCATTGCTCGGTCGGTCTGACAGAACGAATACTTTGGTGTCCTTCTTGGCAGAGATCATATCAATGATCTGCTGCTCATTTATCATGGTCCGATGCAGCAGAGTGAGCTCTATTGAGTTACTCTTCATGATGCGATACGCAGTCTCCACCGATGTCGCCTCGAATACACTATTTTGAGATCCAAGACCGGTGGACCATCGTTTAAGAATATTTTCATTTTTACTGCAGAGAAGGATCTTCATCTTTATCTTTCACGCAGGGCGGTATGTTTCGCTTTCAAAATCGGCTTTAAAAGATAGGAGAGAATAGTTTTTTTGCCTGTCAGAATATCCACAGTAGCAACCATGCCTGGAATAATCGGCATTTTGCCCTCTTTGCCCATCAGGTAGTTCTGGTTGGTTCGGACCCGCACCTGATAGTAGGCATTGCCTTTTTCATCGATTACAGAATCGGCACTGATGTATTCTAGTTGGGCATCGAGTCCACCGTAAATGGTGAAGTCATAGGCGGTGAATTTGACCATCGCTTCCTGTTCTGGCCGCAGAAAGGCGATGTCGGATGGTTTGATCTGAGCCTCCACCAGCAGGGTGTCCTCAAGCGGGACGATCTCGATCAGATCCATACCGGGCTGGATTACCCCGCCGACAGTGTTGACCAACACCTGTTTCACCGTGCCGTAAACCGGAGAGCGTATAGAGGTTCGCTCCAAACGGTCGGCGAGGGCGACCGAAGTGGCAGAAATTGCGTCGAGTTCGGCCTGTACTTCGTTGAGTTCTTTTTTGGCATTGTTGGAAAATTGAAGATGTTCTTCTTTGATCTCTTTCAAAGATTCCTGTAATTGCGATCTGACTCTTGGGATGGCCAGCTTGGTGCCGGCGATGTCACCAAGCATACTGGAAGCCTCACGCTGAAGCCTCAGCAGCTCAACTTCGGAAACGGCTCCCTCACCAACAAGCGGCTCGGTGAGTTCGATCTCTCTCTTCAACAATTGGTAGGTGCGGGTTATCTCGGTGAGTTTCTCTTCGAGTTCGGCAAGATCCTGGCGTCGCTGTTTGGCTTTTTCTTCAAGAATTTCAATGGTCGTTACCAGCTCCGCCTTTCTCGAGTTGTAGAGCTGCCTTTCCCGGGCAGCGATGGAGGTGTTTTCCTCTTCCACCTCTTTCGGTAGTGCCATTTCAATGCCTTCTGTCTCAGCGGTAAGGCGGGCGGCCTTTGCGGTCAGGGCCAGATATTTCAGCCTGTACTCCTGGTATGGTGCTGAAAAACGTTTTTCATCAAGCCTCATCAGCAATTGTCCATCTTCTACAATATCGCCGATGTTCACATAAGTTTCAGCGAGAATGCCCCCTTCGAGGTTCTGTATGATCTGGATCTGACTTGAAGGAACGACCTTACCCATGCCTCTGGTAACTTCTTCCACTTCAGAAATCGAAGCCCAGTACATGGCGCAGACCAATAGGATCAGGGTGAGCCAGATCAGTGACCGGCCTCCCCGGGGGGACTCCACCAGAATTGTAGTCCTTATATCGGTCACCAGATCGAGATCTTTCTGGCGAAAATTTCTCTGCTTTGCCTTATTGCTCACCTTCAGTTCAACTCCTTACAAGCTCAGCTGACCACGCTGGATCGCCTCGAGAATATTGTCCTTGGGACCGTCTGCCCTGATCGAGCCGTTATCGAGGACGATCACCCTGTCTACCAAGGTAAGTAATGAAGCACGGTGAGTGATCAGGATGAGTGTTTTTCCGTCCAAGATGCTCTTGAGGTGGTTACAGAGCCGTTTTTCAGTACGGGCATCCATCGAGCTGCTTGGTTCGTCAAGAATAAGAATCGGGGGGTCATGCAGAAGTGCCCGAGCTAGAGCCACCGTCTGGCGCTGACCGCCGGAGAGGCTGCGACCCTGTTCGCCAACCGGCATATCGAAACCGGCACTGTGCTTTCTGACGATTTCTGCGACACCAGAAAGCTGGGCAGCCCGGAGAATCGCCTCGTCGTCCACGTGGGGATGGCCCATAATGATGTTCTCCCTCACCGAGCCCCTGAACAGGGTGATATCCTGAGGTACACAGCCGATGAAGTAGCGCAGGTCGTTGGGATCTATTTGACGGGTGTCGGTGCCATCAACGGTCACCATACCTTCTTCCGCCTCGTAAAGGCCCATCATGAGTTTACCGAGGGTCGACTTGCCTGAACCTATGGAGCCGATCAAGCCGACATGTTCGCCGGCCTCAACAGAAAACGATACGTTCTTGAGTGCATGAGCGTTCTGGTCGGGATATTTGAAGGACACGTTTTTAAAATCTATTGCTCCGCGCAGCGTCGCCCGGTGTAAAAAAGTTGACTCCGGAGGTCGTTCCACCGGGACCATCATGATTTTCTTGAGTGTCTGGTACGCGGTGCGAGCCCGGTGATAGCGTGCCAACAGGCCGACGAACTGGGTGACGGGGGCGATCGCCTGGCGGGTAAGAATGACAATGGCGATCAGTCCCCCCTGGGTCAGAAATCCCTCGGAAATTGAATACACACCGGCAATTACCACGGCAACCACGGTGCCGTTTTGGACGAAGGAGGCGATATGGTTAACAGAGGTTGACAGAAATCTCGAACGCGAGCCCCAACGCGCAATCAACGAAATTGAATCCTCCCAGTCTTTCTGGACTTTGCTTTCGGCACCAAGCATCTTGAGATTTTCTAAGCCCGAAAGCCCCTCGACCAGAATCGCGTTTTTTTTCGAGGTAGCCTGATAGGTGTTTTCTATAGCTGTTTTCAGCGGTTGATGAATGAGCAGTGAATAGATAATCAGAAAACAGATGGCCACTATGTGGACAAAGACGATCGGCCCTGCCAGATACCAGATGACGAAGAGGGCCAGAAAGACAAAAGGCATGTCGATCAGGGCGGTGATCGAAAAAGAGGTGATGAAATCGCGGATTGAATCGAATTGTTGGATTTTGTTTGAATAAGACCCGACTGATTCAGGTCTGGCGGACATCTTCATGCCCAGCGTCTTTTCAATCAGCTCGGCTGACATGTTGAGGCTCGCTTTTTGTCCGGCAAGATCGACAAAGTAGCCGCGCAGGCTCTGCATCAGAAGTGAAAAGAAATAGACGATGGCGATGCCTATGGCAAGAACCCAGAGGGTCTCAAAAGCACTGTTGGGAATTACTCGGTCATAGACGTTGAGAATGAAGAATGGGGTTGCCAATCCCATGACATTTATGAGAAATGAGGCCACGAGAACGTCCCGGTAAATACGCCAGGATGAAAGCATCTTTCCCCAGAACCAGCTTTTCCGCCTGGGCCGTTCCAGTCCAGATGTATCCTTGAGACGATCAAAGGAGGGATGTGCGAAAATTGCGTAGCCGGTGTAATTTCCCTCCATCTCAGCCAGGGGAACTTGTTCCTTGCCCATACCCGATTCGGGCATGACCACGGTAAGCATTCTACCTTCGGAATCGATGTCGGTGAGCACACATGCCCTGCCCGACTCGAGCAGCAGGATACACGGCAGCTCGAGTGTGGACATTTGCTTTATATCCCGTGAAAGCACTCGAGAAGAGAGTCCTGCTCGACCCGCGGCCCGTGCCGCCAGTCCAACAGAAAGGCGATTGTTCTCCAGGGGCAGACCGGCACGAAGCGCAGTCCTGGAGATTGGCTGTCCGTATATCTTGGATAGAACTACCAGGCTGTCGGCGATGG
The DNA here is from genome assembly GCA_013042475.1 of Desulfofustis sp. Lineage (GTDB taxonomy): Bacteria > Desulfobacterota > Desulfobulbia > Desulfobulbales > Desulfocapsaceae > JABDQA01. The sequence goes on along the minus strand of JABDQA010000025.1, from coordinate 5,207 downwards.
GGTCATCGACGGTGTCACTTACATTGGTAATCTGCCATGCTGCCTCCACATCTTTTTTAGAGGTGGTGACAGGGGCATGATTGACTGTTGTGCTTACTGATTGTTGTGTCATTTAGTCCCCGGATGCTTCTCACTCTAAGTATGATACATGTTAGATATCTAAAATTAAAACAGAAAATTGAAAATGCAGGAGTTTTTGCATAGCATTGAGTATAATCAAACAAGACTCGCAACAGCGGAGCCATCTGGAGGGACGTCATGTTTTATGCTGAAAGGGATGAAGACGGCAGGATTGTAGCCATACACAAGGAATCCGGCAGAGAAGATCTGACCCCTGTCAGTGAGCAGGAGTTGCAAGAGTTTCTGACCAGCGATCATGAACCGGGAACCTACGAAGCGCTGCTGCAAGAAGCCGACAAGAAGATGATCCGGGTGCTTGACGACCTGATCGAGGTGTTGGTCCGGAACAATGTCATCATGCTGACCGACCTTCCTGAAGAGGCTCGGGAAAAGCTTGGAACACGTAAGGATGTTCGCCGCCGTATGCAGGACGTAGGTACCGATTTGACCGTCGACGACATATTGTAATAACTGAAATCAAAATCAGAATTTTGAGGTCATCAGTTTCGGCTGTTCAATCAGATAGCCCTGGATGCCGTCTACTCTCAGTTCCTCAAAGAGGCTCAACTGCTCTTGTTTTTCAACCCCTTCGCCAATCACTTTGATATCCAGACTGTGAGCCACGCTTCTTAAAGATCCGACAAAAAAGTAGGCATCTTTGCTCCCCAATTCCAGTTCCCTGGTAAATGCCCGGTCAATTTTCACGTACGTGGGCTGCAGTGATTTAAGATATCCGAAGTTGCTGAAACTTCTGCCAAAATGATCGACACCGATGTGGTGTCCGAGCTCCTTGACTCGGCGGCTGAAAGTTGTAACGGCTTCAAGGTTGCGAACCACACTAAGCTCTGACAACTCAAAATATATGTCCAGATCGCTTCCTGAAATGTTTTGCAAACGATCATACAACCAGTCGACTAAATCTGGATCAATAATCGAGGTACCCGACAGGTTAATTGCCAATTTCCTATCCTGCCAGTTGTGATAGGTGTCGAGCATCAGTTCGACTACTTTACGGTCGAGTTGCGTGATAACCTCGGCTCGCTCTGCCAGGGGTATGAAAATCCCGGCCGGCACCTCGCGTTTTCGATCGATGGTAATACGTGAATAAAGCTCCATGTGCAGCGGCACATTGGGTGCCCCAGGTTTCACCACATGCTGGCCATAGAGGTTGATGGAACGCTCTGCCAGGGATTGCTCCAGATTCTCGCGCCACCATAATTTACCCTGCAGGGGCTGATCCTCATCACAATCGGCAGATTCCAGATACCAGCCATTGGGGCCCTCATGCCTTGAGACAGCCAGAGCGGTGTCCGCTTTGGCAAGCAGTTCCTTGAAACTGCAGGGATTGTTGTAATAGATCCCGCCGACACTGCAGACATTTTCTGAAAAGCTCAGCACTTCAGAGCTCAATCCTGTGAGGCGAAGGGCCAGCTCAGAGGCGACCTTCTCACCGTCAGCCTTGTCCGCATCGGGCAGAAAGATGCCGAAGTCGCCACCGGTCAGTCGAGCTATACTGTGCGGTATATCGGAGCCGAGAATCTCGTAAATGATTTCAGCGCTTCTCACCAGCAGTTCATCGCCGGCATTGTAGCCTTTTTCTTCGTTTAATATTTGGAGCTCCTGGATCTGGGCAAACAGAAATACCCCCTTTGCGACATTATCTCCGCCAGCCATCGTGCCATCAATCTGTGCCTCGAGAAAGCGCCGGTTGCCAAGCCCGGTAAGTGGATCACGATAGGCGCTCTCACGGAGCTTTTCGGCAACCAGGGACTGCTCCTCGAACATTTCCTGCACCCGACCGGTCATCTTGTTCATCGACGTCACTACCCTCTTGAGTTCGCGTGTTCTGGGCAGAGGTTCCTGGATGGTATACTCCCTCCGGCAGATTGCATCGGCTTGTTCTTCTACTCTGCGCAGCGGACGGAGCAAGTACTTGAGGGCGATGCTCCCGGTGATAAAAACGATGAAGCCGGTGAGCAGAAAATATCCGGTGATATGGGCGAAGGTACTCCACAGGCTTTGATAGGCATACCCGGGATGGCTCTCAACATAGAGATTGCCGGCTTGTTTCCAGCCGGCCATGACCAGTGAAGTACCACCTGGCGCGTTTAAGGGCAGCAATTGAATAAACCAATTCGGCACCCCGTCTATTTCGAGTGATGCCAAACGGTTCGAGACGACTTCACCCTGGATATCGGAGAAGGTAATCTCCTTGTAGTAGCCGCGGTCGTAGATGGCGTTCATCATCGTTTCCACTCCAGCAAAGTCTTCTGCTGCGACCAGGGGCGACATGGAAAGAGCAAGAGAAGTGGCTGTATCCTGAGCGTGGGCCTCGAGCTGGTGTTCAAGAAACTGTTGGGTGGACTGCAGTTTTAAAATCCACACGCCGATAAAAAGTAGGAAACCAAGAATCATCGTAAACAGCAGTAGTTGTCGGTACAGTGTCATGGCGATTCCTCACTCAAGTCCCTTGGGCATTCTGCCCAGCAGATCCATCCATCGTTTGTAGCGGTCGCTGTTGCCAACCTTTCTGCCCCGACTGCGCTCCTTGGCCAGCCAGAGTCCGCTGCCGTTGAAACTGAAGATCGGCATCAAATCGTTTCGTTCAGATGCGGGCAGTATCTCAGGATCTAGGTTATCCAGCACCAGCGGTTCGGCGCCAGGTGTTTCATAGTAGGTGACGACCATATGAGCCTGATTCAGCCGCAATGCTTTTGCATAGGTCATATTGAGCTTTTCTTCATCGACTCCCATCTTTTTTAGGGTGAAATACTTTGCGATGGAAAAATCCTCACAATCGCCGCCGTTTTCGACCAGAAATTCAACCGGAGTGGCCCAATAATCGCTTCGTTTCCAAAGTAGCCAATCGTCGATGAATTTCACCTGATTGAAAAAGTCATTTACTTTCTGAAGTATTTCCAAATCATTTTTGCTCTGATCACTATTAATCATGTTCTGCCAGTCAATAAGTCGCGTTGTCGCCCCAATGCCATATTTTTTTTTAACTGATTCAAGCATATCCGAATCAAGCACGAAGGGATTGCGAGCTTCGACACTCAGCATGGTGATGCAAAGCATTGCTGTCACCAGCCAGGCCGGCCGCAGAGCTTGACTGAGGATAGTGTTTAGTGGGTACTGGTATTTCACCTGAGACGGTCATGTTCTGCCAAGCCAAAAGCGGCTTTGCGATTCTGGTTCCGGCCGATTATCGGCTGCTATGTGCAACCCTCTGAAATTATGCACCATCTAAATAGATTGAACTACAAACGGATAAGTGATTCAAGAAAAACCCAAAAATAACAGGATATTGTGCGCACAAAAAAACCGCACTGGAAATGAACCCAGTGCGGTGAGGTGAATCAATATGAGCTTTTAACTATTCTTCTTCGTCAACCATAGCCTGCTCCGGCCAGGCCAGACCGAACGAATCGACCAGTTGGCCGGTGGCTGCAAGGATTCGATACTGAGCAAACAGGCCATCGGCGTCGGCATCGACCAGGTCGGCACGGGCCTGAATTGCTTCAGCTTCTGAGTCGAGCACGTCCAGCAGAGTTCGTTTTCCGATGTCGAACTGTTTTGCGTAGGCAGTGGCAGTTGATTTACTTGATTCAATATAGTCTCGCAGGTAATCGATTCTGTCGAGCACCGACATCCAGGCCATCCAGGATAGCCGCATTGATTCGACCACCTGGCGCTCCGTGTTGTTCTTGATTTCTCTGGCTTCACTTACCAGTTCAAGGGTCTCAGCCTTGCGTGCCTGGTCGCTGAAACCGTTGAAGAAATTGTAGCGTACCCTTCCAAGAGCCTGGAACCACTCACGCTCTCCTGTAACGGTCGAGACACTGATATCCTCATCCCAGCGCTGGTCGAGTTCAATGTCGATAATCGGATAGTAAGGTGCTTTGGCAACTTCATATTGCTGTTGCCGGGCTTCCAGATCGGCATTTGCCGATTTCAGGATCGGGTTGGTGCCCAACGCGGCTAAGGTTGCATCTTCAAGCGATTCAAACATTTTGCTGTTGGGAGGCAGCGGCTGGGTAAGGTCTCCTGGCAGGTTGCCGACTACGGCCAGATACTCGGATTTTGCATCCTGTAAGTTGGTTTCAGCGATTACCACATTTGACTGGGCCAGGGCAAGACGCCCCTGGATCTGGTTAGTATCCGCCTGGCTGCTGACTCCAGACTCGCTCCGCAGCTTGATTTGATCAGCGATACGCAGATGAATTGCCAGATTCTCATCGGCTATTTCCTTGAGTTCCTGTTTCCTCAACACGTTGAGGTAAACACGAGAGGTTTCCAGAGCCAAGTCTTCAGATGTTCCCTGCAGCACATAAGCGGAGCTGGCGACCCGGGCTTCCTGACGAGCGATTTCTCCTTGATCGGCAAACCCCCTGAATACGTTCTGCCTAAGGGTGAATCCTGCCTCGTAAGGATCTAATTCGTCTTCAACGGGTTCGTTATAATTGGCATATCCTCCCGCCAGGTAACCGTCTAGTGTGGGGTAGTAACCTGATCTGGCTTGTCTTACCTCTTGGTCCCGCGCAAGACGGTTGTGGATTTGAGATTGAACACGCGGATTTGTCTGGATGACCTGATCAACCGCCTCCGAGATGGTCTCTGCTGTGGATGGTGTATTCAAGGCGAATAGCAAACCGCACACACACAACCCGGATCTGCTGACATATCTTTTAAACATGGGATTCTCCTTTTAAAAAAATCAAGTCGAGGAACCAAATTGTCTTAAATGTCGCTCAGCGGTAACGTCCTGAACTTATTTTGTATCGCAGTGATAATCAGTAGTTAACACACTTCACCATAATAACTTATGCAAAATATAAGCCATGCTGTTTGTTGGTTTCCTTTTTTTCTAATAAATCAAGTGATATCGTACTGATGGCTATACTTTTGAGGATTCGAAAAAAAGATCAGGGCCGAACTTGTCAATAGATTCTTCTCTGCATAAGACAAATTGAGGACCAGGTGTGACAAAAATTGTCATTTTGCGAATTTTCATCATCCACAAATTTGTATCTTGCTTTCCACTAGGATCGGCAGGCAGTGCCCTTATTTCACATGAACACCGAACT
>JABDQA010000020.1 GCA_013042475.1 Desulfofustis sp. | reverse complement strand
AGATGATACAGGAAAACGTCGAAAAAGCAGTTCTGGAGGCAGTGAAAATTGGGGTCAGACCACGTTTACCCAAAGGAAAAACGTGGTCTGACCCCAATTTTGGACTCGAAGTCATCATTCACGTGCCCGAAGGTGAAGAGCTCGCCAAACAAACGTTGAACGAACGGCTGGGGATTATCGGGGGTATATCGATTCTCGGTACCACTGGAATCGTCAGACCCATCTCAGCAGACGCCTGGAAAGGTACAATAAAGTCGTGCATGGATGTGGCCGAGGCCAATGGGATTAAGGAGATAATCCTTTCCACCGGCCGAACTTCTGAAAAATGTATTCAGCAGATGCTGAAACCAAAAGATGAAGCGTTGGTCATGATGGGCGATTATCTCGCTTTTTCTCTGAAAGAAGTTCGTCGCTATTCTTTTACCAGGGTGCGTGTCGCCACCATGTGGGCGAAACTTCTCAAAGGCGCCATGGGGTATTCCCAGACTCATGTGCGACACGGAATCCTCGACACCCGCCAGGTGTGTGAGTTCTTCGAAAAGAAGGGAATCAATCCAGGCTTGATCACACGCGTGGGCTCGGCCAATACCGCGCGAGAGATTTATGATATAGTGATCGGCGCTGGTGGCGAAGATATAATCTCTCTCGTGTGCAGCCATGCAGAGAAAAAATACCAATCGCTTGCAGGGGTTCCGGTATCAGTTCACCTCGTGAACTCGAGCGGAAACCTGGTCAATCTTGATCGATAATAATGGCAAAACTATTCATCGCCGGCTGCAACGGAACTCATATTGCAGATCAGATTCGGGTTTACCTCGCTGACGATCGCTATCCGCTTTTTTGCTCCTCGGCGCTGCTCGACATGGTCATATCAGTCTTCCCTCAGTTCGATACACAGAGGTGGAAGCCGATTGTTCCGATAGCTGACTGTTTCACCCAGATAGAGAACCATCAGGACGGGCCGGGTGTTATTGTGCTAACCAGTGGCGACCCACTGTTTTACGGTATAGGCAAGAGGCTGACAAAACGATTTCCTGCTTGGCACATCAGATGTTTTCCCGCAGTCTCCTACATGCAGAGCTGTTTCTCACACTTCGGAATTAATTGGGACGATGCTCAATTCGTCAGCTTGCACGGTCGACCACTGAACTCGATCGACCCAAAATTATATTGTTCTAAGCTATTCGTCTTTACCGATCAAGAAAACACCCCAAATCGAATCGCCGGCTATCTAAAGAGAAAGCTTGGTGACCATTTGGAAAGCCCGAGAAAAATGTTAGTGGGTGAATGCATAGGCCTAGACCAGGAACGATTTTCGGCAGGAACGATCGATGAAATCTCTGCTGCCACCTTCAGACAGCCAAATTGTATGATTATCGTCGATCAGAGTGAAACGGAACAAGATGACGCCATCAGGTTCGGGCTGGGTGAAGGCGACATACAGCACAGCCGCGGACTGATAACCAAAAGTGAAGTGAGGGCAGCAGTCATCCACCGGCTGAGGCTTCCCGAAAACGGCGTGTTCTGGGATGTCGGCGCCGGCTCTGGATCGATCAGCCTGGAAGCATCACGATGTGTTCCCTCGTTGAGTGTCTACGCGATAGAAAAAAAAGAGGAAGAACTATTTAATATCCGGATAAATATAAGTCGTTTCAAGTGTCCCAATGTAAATATAATTGCCGGGGAGGCTCCTGAAGCGCTTGGCGGGCTGCCTGCCCCTGATTGTGTGTTCATAGGCGGCAGCGGCGGCAGGCTTGATGAAATCCTGTCTTTTATTGACAGGGCAAGCAAAGTGACAACCCGCATTGTAATGACTGCGGTTTTAGACGACACCGCCCGGCGGGCCCCGGAAATTCTGTACCGCAAAAACTTTTCAGTTGAGATCTCCATTATCCGTGTGAGCAGGTATGAATATCCGGCACGAGAAGAGATAGAGTTCAACCCCATACACCTGATCAAGGCGGAGAAGAGGAAATAAATGACGCCCACTGACCAATCGGCAAATATAGGGAAAGTATTCTTCATAGGAGCAGGACCCGGTGCACCTGATTTGATCACCGTGCGGGGAGCGAAGCTTATCAAATCTGCAGATTGCATCATCTATGCCGGCAGCCTGGTCAATGTCAGACTTTTCGAGCATTGCAACGCACCGCTGCATGATTCTTCACCCCTGCATCTGGATGAGATAGTCGAACTGATGGTGACCACCTGCGAGAATGGAGGAAATGTTGCGCGGGTTCACACCGGTGACCCGTCGCTCTATGGCGCGATCAAGGAGCAGATGCTCAAGCTGGACGAGCACAATATCGGTTGGGAGATTGTCCCCGGTGTAACCTCGGCTTTTGGAGCTGCTGCTGCCCTGGGTGTCGAACTGACGCTTCCCGAAGTCACCCAGAGTCTGATCATCACCAGAAGGGGAGGGCGAACACCGGTGCCCGAACTCGAGGCCCTGTCGGAGCTTGCCGCCCACCAGGCGACCTTGATGATTTATCTGTCGGTGTCCATGATTGAAGATGTGGTAACCGAACTCATACAGGGTGGATATCGGGAAGACACGCCGGTGGCGGTGGTGATGAAGGCAACCTGGCCCGACGAAAAAATTGTCGGCGGCACGCTGTCTGATATCAGCGCCAAGGTGAAGCAGGAAAAGATTACCAGGACGGCCCTTATTTGTGTGGGCAGGGTATTTGGAGAAAAGCCGTTCAAGACTGCTTCAAAACTTTACGACAAACAGTTCAGCCACTCACTGCGTAGCGGCCAGCAGGATTAGTAACAGGACGATTGAAGCAGTTAGGCAGGACACTCAATAAGAGCTGGGCTATAGCTGGCAATGAAATAGATTCGGACGTGTTTCAATAGAGAAGCAAGGAGTCTCCACTTTTAAACCACCGGGAAAAAGCATTATAGTGCTATCGACACCCATTAAGAAAACATGATAACCATATTAGATTACGGAGCCGGCAATGTCCGGAGTGTAAGAAACGCCATCAGAAAGTTGGGGTGCGAGGTCAAAGACGCAATCAGCGCTGCCGACATCCTCTCCGCCGACAAGTTGATTTTCCCCGGAGTTGGAAGCTTTGGTCTAGTCATGTCCCAGCTTGAAAATGACGGCTTCGTTGAACCGCTGCGGCAGAGAATCTCCGAGAATAGATCTTTTCTAGGAATTTGTGTGGCGCTTCAGGCTTTTTTTGAGGGCAGTGAAGAGACACCGGGCACCCCAGGTCTCGGAATATTGAAAGGGCAGGTAACGCGTTTTTCAGATAATGAACTGTCGGTACCCCACATCGGCTGGAACGGCATCAAACTTCATAAAGACTGTTCGCTTTTCAGCAACTTCCAGGGTGAAAAGCTTTATTTCGTGCACTCCTATCACGGTGCCGTAAAAGATGTCCCTGAGCAATGGAAACTGGCCACCACCGATTATGGAGAAGAGTTCATTTCAGCAATTTGTCTGGGCAACGTGGCAGCATTTCAATTTCATCCAGAGAAAAGCGGTGACGCCGGGCTTTCGATCCTGCAGAGGTTTCTTGAAGATGATGAAATAGTGATCACCCGAGCAGCGCATGGCTCAGCAGAAGACAGGACAGAACTGGCCAAGCGGATTATCGCCTGTCTCGATGTGAGAAGTAACGACAGCGGTGACCTGGTCGTGACCAAAGGCGACCAGTACGACGTACGTGAGGAGGGAGAAGTGCGCAACCTCGGCCAGCCTGTAGAGTTGGCTCATCGCTATTTTCGCGAAGGGGCTGATGAGATCACTTTTCTTAATATCACCGGCTTTCGTGATTTCCCACTCAGTGATCAACCCATGCTCGATGTGCTGAGGCAGACTTCTGAAAAAGTCTTCGTACCCCTTACCATTGGCGGCGGCATAAGAGAGTTCACCGATTCCAACGGAACTTTTCACTCCGCTCTCGACGTTGCCTCGGAATATTTCCGGTCAGGCGCTGATAAAATATCCATTGGCAGCGATGCGGTATATGCGGCTGAGAACTATATCCGGGATGGCAAGTCCGATGGATCAAGTTCCATAGAACAGATATCGAGGGTCTACGGTGCCCAGGCCGTGGTGATTTCTGTTGATCCACGGCGGGTCTATGTGACCTCACCCGAGGATACCCCGCATAATACCACCCCGACTGATTTCCCCGGTCCCAACGGTGAGTGCTACTGCTGGTACCAGTGCACGGTTAAAGGCGGCAGAGAAGGCCGTGACTTCGACGTGATCCAGCTGGTTACGGCCTGTGAGAAGCTGGGGGCGGGGGAAATCTTGCTGAACTGCATCGATAAGGACGGGACAAACAGTGGATTTGATTTGGAGTTGATCAACCACGTCAAGTCTTTTGTCACCATCCCTGTGATCGCCTCGAGCGGTGCCGGATCCGCGGATCATTTTTATGAAGTATTTTCACGTACCGGTGCCGAAGCCGCGCTAGCCGCTGGTATTTTCCACCGCCAGGAAGTGGAGATTTCCAGCGTCAAAGAAACCATGGAAAAGTTTCACATAGTGGTGCGCAGATAACAGAAGTATTGACTTTCCACGATTTTATTAAGCTTAAAAGAAATCAATTTTATGCTGTCAGCTCTTGAATACTCTGCCACCGTGTAGTACAAGAGTGCATAGTGCCGGCCAGTAAACTGTAACCGCTTTATTGGGTCCTGAACAAAATAGCAATTGTTTAATAAAGTTTAATTTATTACAGTTATTTGACTATGAATGACGGCATGGAATTACGGGGTAGTGCTTGACCCTGCTAGTAAAATCTAATAGATTCTCGCGTCAACCTGAAATAAAATGAACTAGTTAGGACCCCTTCATCTGAGGTTAACAGCACTTCAGATGAGGGATTCTCCTATTTGATAACATGGTACAAAGCTTTTTTCTTTGTTCATTTTTCTCGTTCAATGTGACAATGGTTGGCCAAATCGTTTTGTTTTAAAGATTTTTTAAAACAAAACTAACCCCCAAAGAAAACAGGAGATTAGTATTATGAAGAAACTGAAGTCAAAAGTAGCTGTCATAGGTGTCGCAGCCCTGGCTCTCTGTTTATCAGCCGTTTCGGCGTCAGCACAATGCGATAGCGGTGAGGTGGTCGTAAAACTTAGTCATGTAACAGGAGGAACCACCCACCCTAAAGTTGTTGCCTCAAACAACCTGGCAGCAAGAGTCAATGAAGAACTGAATGGTGAAATGTGCGTTGAAGTTTACCCAAACTCAACACTATTTGGAGATAGTAAAGAACTCGAGGCGCTGCTTCTCGGCGACGTGCAATTGCTGGCACCGTCTCTTTCAAAGTTTGGATCATACACACCTAAGCTGGGCATTTTCGATCTGCCTTTTCTATTCAAAGATATGGATCAGGCTATCAGGTTCATGACTTCTGATAAAGGCAAAGAGCTGCTGAACTCTATGAAAGATGTCGACTTTGTTGGTTTGGGCTACTGGCTGTCCGGTATGAAATACTTTTCTGCAAACAAGCCGCTGCTCGTTCCTTCAGACGCTGAAGGTTTGAAATTCAGAGTTCAGACCTCTGATGTTGCCAAAG
>JABDQA010000019.1 GCA_013042475.1 Desulfofustis sp. | reverse complement strand
TCTCAGCCCTTTATGCTTGAAGGATTTTATCATATAATAATTATATAGCGCATTGCGCAATACGCAACACTTTCTTTTAGTCTCGTAGCTGTTCGAATATAGATACAATTAAATAGCGTCTAGTGATTGGATAGCAGCTCAATGGTTGAAAGATCGATTTTATGTTTTGCTTGCAAGAGATCGAAGATATCCTCCATAGCAAGCCAGCTTTCTGGGCTATGATCAAGGCATTTGGATAAACGCAGCGCCATTTCAGGGCTTACCCTGCTTTGACCGTTGAGCAGCCTTGAAAAAGTCGATGGAGATACCTTGAGCTGTAAGGCTACTCAACGCGGCGTAATCCCTAAAGGTTCTAGATATGTAGGTTGCTATTCTGAATGGAACGTAGTCAATTGACTGATTTTGCTTTATGTCTACCAGGACCAACCCTTCTTGCACCACGCTCTCCCTTAGGCTGGACTCCACTTGGGAGGTGATATTTATAAACGCTCTTCTCGTGGGCACCTCAAGGGTTAACTCTTTATTGTAACTTTTCATTTTATGCACCTGTTCTACTTTTTTAAAATAACAAATTCACGGATCGTACACAGTCTCGTTCCCCGCAGGTTCCAGTTATCATGGGGGATTGTTCAGAGTTGTGGTATTGTGAGGTGTTTTTAATTATCGGAGCACGATTCAGCAAGTCTTTAAAAAAATCAGGAGATTTATTATGAGCAAGCTCGCACTCCTTCTCGAAATTTAATATGTTGACCAGATTGCCAAAACAAGTGCGGGCAAAATCGACAAAAAAGTGTTAAGAGAGTCCTTTTTGTAAAATTGAGCTGCCTCCGGGCGGCCATGAATTGTCAATATATCACCCCCCCTCATTATAAATTTCTGTCACCATGCTTCCAGACAATCAGCGAATCGTAATCACCGGTGTCGGGCTTGTCTCGCCCAACGCTTCGAATCTTACCGAATACAGGCAAAAACTCCTGGAGGGTCGAAGCGAGATACAACGGATCGAGCTACGTTACTTCGGTTCAGCACCTGCCGGTCTCTGCACTTTTGAAGAAACTAAATACAGGAAAAGGAAAGAAAACAAAAAAGGCACCAGAGCCGGGTGTATCGGCGTCTACTGTGCCCATGAGGCCCTTTTAGATGCCAGCCTCGAGGAGAATTACTACCAGAAGAGCAGGACGGGTGTATATGTAGGTCTCACTGAACACGGCACCGTCGAAACTGAAAACGAGATTTACAACATAAAAGGATATGACTACGACGTCTCCTACTGGACTCATCACCACAATCCACGCACCGTACTCAATAATCCAGCCGGTGAAATAACCATGAGTCTCGGCATAACCGGACCTCACTACTCCATAGGGGCAGCCTGCGCCGCCGGTAATGCCTCCCTTATCCAGGGAGTGCAGATGCTGCGCCTCGGAGAAATCGACATGGCCATTGCCGGGGGGATTTCCGAATCTACTGGATCTTTCGGTATTTTTGCGAGCTTCAAGGCGCAGGGTGCTTTGGGAGAAGCTGAGGATCCGACCAAGGCCTGCCGTCCCTTTGATATCAATAGAAACGGTATTGTCGTATCCGAGGGTGGTTGTCTGTATATTCTCGAAGCCCTGGACAGGGCCATGGCCAGAGATGCGCATATCTATGGTGAAATTGTGGGTTACGGTATGAATTCCGATGCCAAGGATCTGGTGCTGCCATTTGGCGAACGCCAGGCTCAATGCATGCAACTCGCTCTTGACCGGGCCGGGCTGGAACCACACGACATAGATATCATCTCCACCCATGCGACCGGTACCCAGCAGGGTGATACTGAAGAATGCAAGGCCATAAGATCACTCTTTAGCACCGCCTCGCACACCTACATTAACAACACCAAGAGTATCATCGGCCATGCCATGGGTGCAGCCGGCGTACTTGAACTGGCTGGCAATCTCGGATCATTCAGTGATGGACTTATCCACCCCACCATCAATGTCGATGAACTAGATCCAGCCTGTCAACTCGATAACCTTGTGCTTGATAATCCGGTGCAGCGTGAGAATATTAGTGCCATTCTAAACAACTCTTTCGGCATGGTCGGTATCAATTCCACTGTCATAGTAAAAAAGTATCCTGGTTGATCCTCCAGACCGAAATAAAAAAACAGTTAAATAAATCCATCAGGTATGGTATAATACGTGATTTGCTAGAACTCGTATGCACGCGCGATAACGCACTTTTAACACAAACCTTGAGTACCCGTGTTATTCGGAGACTTTTATGACTCGTAACGATATAAAGGATCTTATATTAGAGATCATTGAAGATATTGACGACGAAGCAGATTTCGACAGCCTCGATCCGGATCAGCCGTTGCGCGATCAGCTTGATCTGGACTCGATGGACTTCCTGGACATCGTCATGGAATTGAGAAAACGTTACAAGCTGCAAATTCCTGAGGAAGATTACCCTCAGCTTGCCACGCTTACCAGCTGTACAAATTATCTGGAACCCTTATTGAAAGAAGCCTGATCCGTGCAAGCCAGTTTTGTCGTAATCGGTGGCGGTCTGTCTGGGCTGGCCGCTGCTATCAGATTAGCCAGATACAATGAAAACGTACTGCTTCTCGAACGGCATTCCAGGGTTGGCGGACTTAACTCATATTACTATCGCAACAACCGGTTGTTTGAAACCGGCCTGCATGCCATAACAAACTACGCAGATAAAGCGGCCAAGCACGCCCCCCTCAACAAGCTTCTCAGACAGCTGAAAATCCATCGAGATGAGATCGGTTTCCATCAGCAGATCAGCAGTGAAATAAGGTTTCCCGAAACATCCCTACTGTTTTCCAACGATTTTGAGGAACTGCAACAGGAAATCAACACCAATTTTTCCTCCGAGTCCGACAATTTCCAGCATTTGGTTCGCTACATAGATGAAGCCGACCCATTTTCTGCACAGGATTACCGCTCCACCCGTGCTGTTCTTGCCGATTTTCTCAATGACCAGCTGCTCGTGAACATGCTGCTGTGTCCCGTCCTCTATTACGGATCGAGCTGGGAAAACGACATCGATTTTAAACAATTCGTTATCATGTTTCGTTCGGTTTACCAGGAAGGGCTGTTCAGACCTGCCGGGACCATCAAAAACCTGCTTGATCTTCTGGTTAACAAGCTCAACCAGTATGGTGGTACTCTTAAATTAGGCACCGGGGTAAGAAACATTATTTCACAGGGTGAGAAAATTATTGGTGTCACACTGGAAAATGGTGAGAAAATTCTCTGCAAGCACTTGGTCAGCACCATCGGCCTGGACGAAACCCGGTTGCTTCTAGGTCGCAGTAAGGACACTCAGCAAGATCGACGCCTCTCGTTCATCGAATCAATTTTCCAAGTTGACCGACAGGCGTTGCAGACTCTTCCGGGCGACCGGACCTGCATTTTTTACAGCAAGGAAAATGACTTTCGGTTCGAACATCCCGATATTGCTGTCTGTTATGAAAGCGGTGTAATCAGCCTACCCTTCAATTTTCAGAATCTGCAGACAGGCAGGGACTCCATAGAGGTGCGGACCACCCATCTGGCTAATTATCAGCAGTGGCTCAAGGCCTCCAAAGAAGGTCCCATCTATGAGGAGATGAAGCAGATACACGGCCACAAAGCGTGTACAGAGGTCGAACCGATTGTCGGCGATTTTTCAGAACACATCGTTTTCTCCGATTGTTTTACTCCGCACACCGTGGAACGCTTCACCGGCAAGCATGGGGGCGCGATCTATGGAAGTCCCAAGAAAGTAAGTGACGGCAGCATGGGGTATGAAAATCTGGTGCTGGCTGGCACCGATCAGGGATTCCTTGGCATAGTTGGCGCAATGCTGAGCGGGGTTTCCATGGTCAACAAGCATATTCTCTCCAAACTTTAGTCCAATCCTTTCGTCTACAAATATGGCTGTATCATTGCAACAGACCAAAGACGCCTATGATGTCATCGTCGTCGGATCTGGCCTTGGCGGGCTCACCACCGCCAACAGGCTGGCCCGTAGCGGGCATTCGGTGCTGCTGCTTGAACATCACCACCGACTCGGCGGATTGGCTACCTGGTTTACCCGAAAGACCCATATATTCGATGTGTCTTTGCACGGTTTTCCATACGGTATGGTAAAAACCTGCAAGAAGTATTGGAACCGTGAAATTATGAACTCCATCGTTCAACTCAGGGACATCGTTTTCGATAATCCTCAATTCTCATTGCGCACCACTTTTGACAAAGAAGATTTTATCTCGATTCTCAACGAAAAATTCGAAGTCGGCATGGGTCAGATAGAGCGGTTTTTTTCCCGGATCGATAAAATGAACTTCTATGACGACCAGTCAATGAGTACCAGGGAATTGTTCGAGGAGTTTTTTCCAGGTCGAACCGACGTCCACCGCCTGCTCATGGAACCGATTACTTATGCCAACGGTTCGACGCTCGATGATCCGGCCATCACCTATGGAATAGTTTTTTCCAATTTCATGAATCGCGGTGTCTTCACATTTGAGGGGGGAACCGACCAGTTGATCAAACTGATGGCCGCCGAACTGGAAAAAAACGGCGTAACGATCTGCACTCGGGCTCGGGTTGACAGGATTGTTACCAAGAACAAAAAAACAATTGGGGTCGAAGTCAACGGTGCGTTCAAGAAAGCTGGGGCTGTGGTATCCAACAGCGGTATCACCAACACCATTTTTCAATTGTCAGATCCCGGCCAATATTCTGAGGAGTTTTTAGCAAAGGCTTCAAAAATACGGGTCAACAATTCGAGTTGCCAGGTCTACATAGGCATACAAGAAGGAGAGCATATCGATCACATTGGTGATCTGCTTTTCACTTCTCTTTCGCCTGAATTTGATTCAGCTGAATTGCTAGACATCAACACCAGGTCTAAAACTTTTTCGGTCTATTATCCTAAAACCAGGCCAGGACTCGAACGCTACACCATCGTCGCCTCCATGAACAGTAATTACGATGACTGGGCCGCTCTTGAAGAACAAGATTACAGGTCAACCAAACAGCACATGATCGACAGGACCATCGTCGACCTCGAACGTTATCTCCCTGCAGTGAAGACCAAGATCGATTGGTTGGAGGCCGCAACACCATTGACGTTCAGTCGCTATACCCTGCATACCAAGGGCACCTCTTTCGGCACTAAATTCGAAGGTCTTGACGTGTCGCGCACCATCTTCAAAGAAGTGAATGGGCTGTTTCATGTCGGTTCTGTTGGCATTATCATGTCCGGCTGGCTCGGCGCCATTAACTACGGAGTCATAGTAGCCAACGATGTCGACGGTTATTTAAGATCCCTTTAATCAAGCGGGTATCCATGACAGAATTTACAGGAAAAACTGCGGTTGTTACCGGTGCGACCAGGGGTATCGGCAGAGCAATAGCTGAATCGTTTCTACAGCAAAATTGTAAGGTGGTGGGTGTTTACGGCAGCAATCAGGAAGAGGCAAAAAGGTTTCAAAATAAGTGGTCAGAAGATCAGCTGCAACTAGAGCGCTGCGACGTCGCCGATCACGAGCAGGTTGCGCGCTTCTATGAACAGCTCGAATCCCGTTTCGACACCCTTGACATTCTGGTTAACAATGCCGGAGTGAGAAAAGATGCAATCGTCGCACTAATGAACAGCGAGCAATGGCAGCAGGTGATCGACATAAACCTGTCTGGCACTTTTCACATGAGTAAATATGCGATTCCGCTGATGCTCAAGCAAAAGTTCGGTCGTATTGTCAACATCACCTCACCTTCATCCCATATGGGCATCCAGGGCCAGGCAAATTACGCTGCCTCGAAGGCTGGTCAGATCGGTTTCACCAGGACTCTCGCCAAGGAAGTAGCTCGTAAGAAGATTACGGTGAACTGTGTGTCCCCTGGTTTCATCAAGACGGATCTTCTCGAGGACCTTGCAGACGAACAGCTAAGTGCCTACAAAAAGATGGTGCCGATGCGCCGATTCGGTGATGTTGGTGAAGTGGTTGCAGCAGTCCAGTTTCTTGCATCTGAAAAAGCTTCCTATATCACCGGTTCAGTACTCGATGTCAATGGAGGCCTCTAAGTGACAGATACACGGATTCTCTCCCTTATCCCCCATCGACCGCCGTTTCTCTGGGTCGACCACATCATCAGTCAGACTGACACGAGCATCAGGACACGAAAAACTTTCGAGGACGACCTTGATGTCTTCCAGGGTCATTATCCTGGCAATCCTTTACTACCGGGTGTGCTTCTTTGTGAAGCAATATTTCAGAGTGGCGCCCTCCTTCTGGCCAGTTCTTTTTCAGATGATGATGCAAAGATACCGGTGCTCACGCGAATTTCCGATACCAGATTCAAACGACGTGTGCTTCCAGGAGAAACGGTAGATATCGAAGTGGGGCTGATCGACACCGTGTCCTCTGTCAGCGTCCTCCGGGGAAAAGCTAAAGTCGGCGATCAACTCGCGGTGAAAACCGAGTTTTATTGTGCCCTCATCGACCCTTGAACCTATCTTTTGGTGATCTAATAAGTACTTACGATGACGCCTTTTTTTAGAAAATTGAGCGGTTGACCTTTCGTTCAAAAGAGGTAATATAGGCTTGCTTTAAGGATGTTGATAAACATATCAATCGGTGAATTCGATTCCAGTTCTGTCGGTAAGGAAGTCTAATCGTGCAACTCTCCATTACGCAAATGATTCTGCATGCCGGACCTGTCGGTCAGATGGTCATGCTGCTGCTGCTGTTTTTCTCCGTTGTTTCCTGGTCGATAATTTTCATGAAATTCAGACTCTTTCGCAAAGTGCGTCTCGACTCTGAAGATTTTCTCGATACTTTCTGGACCTCGGGCAATCTCAATGAAGCCAGCGATGCGGCCGAGGAGTTTGTTTACAGCCCCGAGGCATCAGTCTTTAATGCCGGATTCACGGAATTAAAGAAAATAAACAAAATCAGAGCCAGGGGTGAAGAAGACGGCCCGGAGACCCTGGAGATGCAACTCGCAACCATGGACAACCTCAAACGGGCGTTGCGCAAAGCAGAAGACGAGGCGGTGAACAAGTTCGGCAGTCTGCTGCCGTTTTTGGCCACCACCGGCAGTGCCACTCCGTTCATAGGGCTGTTTGGAACGGTGTGGGGAATCATGGTCTCGTTTCATGATATTGGTCAACGCGGTTCGGCCTCTCTGGCTGTCGTTGCTCCCGGCATCTCGGAAGCACTCGTGGCGACAGCTGCAGGACTCGCTGCTGCCATTCCAGCGGTAATTTTCTATAACTATTTTTCAAACAAACTGACTGGGATTCAATACAGCACTCAAAGCTTTTCCACCGATTTTTTGAACCTGGTAGAAAGGGATCTGCTCTCAAGGGTCTAGTCGCATATGGGACCGGTAAACGGCAACGGCAGAAAGCAACTCGTTTCAGACATCAACGTTACGCCACTCGTTGATGTCATGCTGGTGCTGCTTATAATTTTCATGGTAACCGCCCCGATGATGACCCAGGGGCTCGACGTCGATCTGCCGGAAACAACCACTAAATCGCTCAGGCAGGAAGAGAATCCCATCGTGGTCACCATTGACAAGGAAGGAAAAATCAGTCTCGATCAATTCGAAGTAACCAGAATGGATCTCTTTAATCAACTTTCAAATTATGAGCAGGGCATAAAAGAAAAGCCAATCTATCTCAAGGCTGACAAGGCGGTCACCTACGGGATAGTGGTCAAGATCATGGCCGATATAAAGAAGGCCGGATTCGATAAGCTGGGCATGATCACCCAGCCTGAAGAAGAATAAGGTGTCAGAACAGTACCGTATAACGTTCGGGGGCTACAACAGCTGGGTACTGCCGCTCAATCTGGCCGTTGGTTTTCACCTTTTGATTGCTTTCAGTGTGGTGGTGGTGCCAGATCTTTTCAAGCCCAGCCCCAAATACGAGGACATCTACACCGTCGACCTCGTCAATCTCGCTGAACCTGCGGTCGAGCAGAGCGCTCCGCCTGCCCCGGTCCCCGAGCCGGCCCCGCTGCCAGAACCTGAGGTGTCCGAAGAAGCTGTGGCTATAACTGATCCTATAACACCCGCCCCTCCCCAGGTGGAAGAAGTCAAACCGGTGTCTTTGAAGCCCTCTAAGCGGAAAATCAAGAAGAAGGTCAAAGACCCGCAAAGGGATCGACAGAAGGAACTGGAACGCATCAAACGCCAGCGGCTCGCTGAAGCGGTCCAGGCGGAACAACTGGCGGCAGAGCAGGCGCGCATTGCAGCCGAGGAGGCCGAAAGGCAGCGAAAACTCGCCCAGGCTGAGTTGAACCGTATTCGCAATCAGGTTCGTAGCGCACCTGCACCTGGTCCACCGGTGAGAAGATCTGGATCGAGTAATCTAAGCGCCCTGGAGACTCAGTATTACCTCAACGTCACCGGTAAAATTGCAAATCACTGGGCGTTACCCGAATTCAAGAGGTTCGATGATTCGATCCAGGCCATCTATGTGATCAAAATCTCCAGGAATGGAACCATCATTGATGAGTTTTTCGAACGACGTTCCGGCGACCCGACCTATGATCAATTCGTGAAGAAAGCTATCAGGGAATCCAAACCATTGCCGCCTATTCCCCCCGCCATCAAAAACGATACCATCGAATTCGGTCTGGTATTCAAACCCGGCGGCATCCAATAATGACAACCCGACAACCTGCCATGAAACAACTGCTTCTTATCTTGAGTATCATCCTGTCAGTTTCTCTTTTTCCGCCTGCTCAGGCTGCCGCGAAAAGGGTATATCTGGATATAACGTCAGCGGAAACCAGGAAAATACAATTTGCCATCCCCCGGTTTCAAAACTCAGCATCAGCCAGCGATGCCAAGCTTGACCGGGGACTGGCGGATACCCTCGCAAAAGCACTTGTCTTTCATGGTATCATTGACGTCCTGCCGAACCAACAAGTTGCCGCCAGCACCAACGGCGACTGGGCCAGGCTTGGTGCCGATTACGGAGTGGTCGGCAGATATTCGGTCAACAAGGACCAGCTCAACATGGAGGTACGTCTTTTCGATGCAGCGGAAGATAAAATGCTGATGGGTAAGGCCTATAAGGGACCGCTGGATGAAAAAGATCTCATGTTATATAAGTTCACCGACGCGGTTATCAACGAACTGACCGGCACCCCCGGACTTGCCACCACCCAGATAGGATTTATAACTCAACCTGCTGACAAACGCGAGAGAGAGGTATTTATCTCCGATATTCTCGGACGGAAAACAAGACAGATTACCAGACACCGCAATCTAGTTGTCTCGCCGCGATTTTCGCCTGATGGCGTCAATATGGCCTATACCTCCTACCACAGCGGCAATCAGAATCTGTACATCACCGATCTGCGGCAAAGCAAGACCACCCGAGTAATTTCCCGCAGGAAAGGAATGAATCTCGCTCCGGCATGGTCTCCAGACGGACAATCCATGGTCGTTACTCTCAGCTTCAAGGGAAATCCAGATCTCTACCTGATCAATCGCCGCGGCGAAATTTTACGGCAGTTGACCAAGCGCACCGGCATCAACGTCTCACCTTCTTTTTCTCCGGACGGTCGGCACATAGTGTTTGTCTCCGATCGCAGCGGCAAGCCACAGCTCTATATGATGGAATTGGTTTCGGGCAATACTCAGCGCCTGACATTCGAAGGGGTTGAAAATGCAGAACCCTCTTGGTCTCCAGTGGAAAATCTGGTAGTCTATTCGAGCCTCAGAGGCGGCATCTATCATCTCTGTACCATAGATCCTTTCAATATCGGGTCTTCCACGCAAATCACCAGTGATCAAACCCACCATGAGACACCATCATGGTCACCCGATGGCAATCAGATCATCTTTGCAAAAAGAGATGGCAGAGATCATAAGGTATATGGAATAATGAAAAACGGTCTATATCAACGAATGCTGTTCTCGCTCCCGGGTAGCCAAACCTATCCCCGTTGGGCGGTGAAGCCTTATTAACTTTATATTTGAAAAGAACGACATGAAAAAACCACCATTTTCTCTATTGTGTGCCCTCGCGGTTGCTCCTTTTTTGGTCCAATGCGCCTCGCAGGACGATTTAAATCTTATCCATGCCCAGTTGCGCAGTATCGACAATAAACTGACTGAATTGGAAACCACCACTGTTGATAGTCTCAGAAAGCGTCAGGCATCCAACACTTCCCAAATCGATCAGCTCAATCAGGAATTGCTTTCTTTGCGTGGCGGTCTTGAAGAAACCGGGCATCTCAATCGTCGTCTCAAGGAACAAAGCAAGGAATTGGAGCTCAACTTCAAGCGTTATGCTCAGCAGGAAGAACAAAAACGATTGGAGGAAGTCAAGAGACTGGAGCAGGAAATCGCCGATAAGGATAATCAGTTGAATCAATTTTCGGACCAGTTGAAACTACAGCAGGAAAACCTTCAGGCAATCCAGCAGGCCAGGGTCGATGAGGCCAAGCGCAAAGCCGCCGCAGCGGCCCGCGCCGCAGAGCAGGCGCGTATGCGGGCAGATGCCGCCAATAAGGCCTCGAGTGGTTCCTCCGCCACCAGAATCAGGGCTGATAAGCGCAAAAAGCTGATCTCTTCGGGTTCCGCCCCGACACCTCAGGCCGCCCCCGTGAGAACCGCAACAACACCGAGTTCCAGCCAGCCTGCTGCAACTGTAGCCACTGTCGAAACCGGCAGCAGTATTGGGAAAGGCAAGAGCCTCTTTGATCAAGGTAAATTTCGGGAAGCCTACCAGCAGTTTGAAAATATCTCCGCCTCCGGATCGGCTGAAGATGCGGTTGAAGCGAAATACATGATGGGAGAATGCCTCTTTGCGTTGCAGGAGTACGATCAGGCGATCCTCGATTACCAGAATATCATCACTAATCATCCATCCACCGGTAAAGCCCCTGCGGCCATGCTCAAGCAAGCCATGGCCTTTGAGAAGCTTAACGACAAGGACACGGCACGAATCCTCTACAAGAAACTGATTGCCACTTATAAAGATTCTCCGGAGGCTCAGCAGGCCCAGCAGAAATTGAATTAACTACGAGGTGTCGCCATTTGAGGCGGCTAAACCCGCTGTAGATGGTTAGACTCGACCAACTCCTTGTAGATAGGGGGCACTGCCGTTCGCGTGCTGAGGCGGCTGCGCTGGTCATGGCCGGCCGGGTGCTGGTCGATGAACAAACTGTTGACAAAGCTGGTTCCCTCGTTTCCCCCAGTTGCGCAATCCGGCTCAAAAAGAGCCTCCCATTCGTTTCGCGTGGTGGGCTCAAGCTGAGGGGAGGTCTTGATCATTTTGGCATCGACCCGAATGGTTGGATCTGCCTCGATATCGGTGCGTCCAC
Organism: Desulfofustis sp.; assembly: GCA_013042475.1. Classification (GTDB taxonomy): domain Bacteria; phylum Desulfobacterota; class Desulfobulbia; order Desulfobulbales; family Desulfocapsaceae; genus JABDQA01. The sequence goes on along the minus strand of JABDQA010000019.1, from coordinate 32,388 downwards.
AGGCGGTTTCACCGATTGTCTTCTCCAGGCCGGGGTTGCGCGGGTATACGCCGTCGACGTGGCCTACGGTCTGCTTGACTGGAAAATCAGATCAGATCCCAGGGTTGTCGTTCTAGAAAGATTTAACGCCCGATCTTTAACCAGAGAACTGGTGCCCGATCCAATTGATTTTTGTGTGATTGATACCTCGTTCATCTCCCTTACCAAATTACTGCCGCCGCTCCCTGTGCTTTTCGTTGACAATGAAATCAGAATAGTTTGCCTGGTCAAGCCGCAATTCGAACTCAAGCGTGACCAAATCGGAGCGGGTGGGATTGTCAATGAGGAGGTTTTACGACTAACAGCTGTCCAGAAGATAATAGACTTCAGCAGAAAACTTGGGTTGGCAAGCCTTGGCTTCGTTCCCTCCCCCATTAGAGGCACCAAGGGAAATCAGGAATATCTCCTTTATCTCAGAGGGGGATGACGGGCTACTTTTTATTGAGCCTCTCGATCAGGGCGAGCATCTCCCTGCTCTTTTTACCCAGTTCGCTTTGCTCTTCTGTCTTATCGGCAACCTGCTTGAAATTTGCCGCCGCGAGCTTCAGCTTGCCCTCATAGAGGTTGAACTGCCCCAGGTAAAATCGCGCCTCAATATTCTTACCTTGGCCGGAAAGGATTTTACCGATTTCAAAGTAGACATCCGAGAATTCGGGATTGTTGTAGGCCACCTCCTTGAAAAGCTCCACGGCCAGCTCAGAATCACCCAATCTGGCCGTTACTCTTCCCAAATTGTAAAGCACATAGCTGTTGTTTGGCTCTTTTCTTCTGACCTGCTCCAGAAGTAAGCGTGCCTGCAAATACTCACCCTGATCGGACAGGATGGCTGCCTTATCAACAAGAAGAATAGATTGATCGGGAAACACGGCGATAACTTCATCAATCCTGGCGAGGCTTTGTTCGTAATTATTGGTCCTTTGATCTATCTGGGACAACCCATAGAGCGCCATGGTTCGCTCGAACTCAGTGGCTCGAGGATCACTTAGTTCACTGGCCAGATGGCCCCTCGCGACAGATGACTTCTGGGTCATTGATAAAATCCGGTATTTAAATCTGAGAAAATCGAAATTTCTCATCTCATCTGATTCCACCCGATAACCCTTATCTGCTGCGATAAGCGACTCTACATAATCGAGACGGGCCTCCGGATCGGGGTGGGTGAGAAGATATTGGGGGATCTGTCCGGTTCTATAGCGGGTGATCCTTCTCATGGTCTGCAGCATTCTTTTCTGCCCCACCGTGTCGCGCTGCATGTCCTGCATCCACTCGTAGGCCAGCAGGTCCGCTTCGATCTCATCCTGACGGCTGAAGTGCAGCTGTGCACTTTGACCGGCAGCAAGTGATCCGGCCAGCAGTCCCTGGGCAGCGGCACCACCTCCCCCGAGTGCTATCGCCGCCAGGGCTGCCCCCAGAGAAGCGATATTGATTATTTTGCCCTTTTTCATTCTTGAAGCCAGGTGACGCCTCACCACATGGCCGACCTCATGGGCCATGACGGATACCAGCTCGTCCTCGCTGTTCATCGACTCTATGAGCTTGGTATAGAAGAAGATGAGACCTGAAGGGGCAGCAAAGGCGTTGAACTGCGAACTTTCGACGATGTAAAAGTGATAGTTGAAGAATTGCACGCCGGCCACATCGAGTACTTCCTGACCGATATTGGTAATATAGTGATGGAGATCCGGGTCATCGAGGATAGGAAAGCTTGCGCGCACTGCATAAAGCAGCTTTTCGCCGACTTCTCTTTCCTCTCCAACACTGAACCCCATGGCTGGCTGCAGGTGTGCAGCGGTCAGCATAATGGCAACCAGCAATGATGATATAAAACGTTTAAAATTCAAACTGATCTAATGCCTCAACGATTCCAGCAGCCTCTTTTTTCCTTCCTCGATAGTGACCAGCGGTTCGTAGCCCCAATCCTTTTTTGCCCGATCATGGCTGAAATAGTGTGAACAGGCGAGTTGAAGGGCCATAAACCTGGTCATTGCCGGCTCTTTCTTTAGACCGGCCAACCGGTGGACCAATTCAAGGCACCATCCTAACATGTAAGCTGTCGCCTTTGGGACTTTCTTTTCAAGTTGTTCGATACCCAATTCCCGGTAGAGATCGTTTACCCAGTCCCACAAATACACCGGCCGTTCCTGTCCTATAAAATAAGCCTTTCCTGAGATACTGCTACTTCGGTGTAAACTCCGGGCGGCAAGCACATGGGCGCGGGCACCATTGTCAACGTAGGTAATGTCAACGCGGTTGCGCCCGTCTCCGACAATTTTCAGGGTACCTTTTCTACCCCTGTCGATGAGTCTTGGTATGAGGTGCGGATCACCGGGACCCCAGATGAGATGGGGCCGTAATGCGCAGACGCGGAGCTGATCGTCTGCATTCCCAAGCACGTATCTCTCTGCCGCCGCTTTTGTCTTGGCATAATGGCAAAGAAACTTATCGGCGTAAGGTAAACTTTCGTTTCCACCTTCGATATTTTCACGATTGAACACCACTGATGGGGTGGAGGTATAGATCAGGCAGCCAACGTCATTTTTCCTGCAACCGTTGACGATATTGACGGTGCCCTCAAGGTTTGCTCTGGAAAATTCACGGCTGCTGCCCCAGATACCTGCCTTGGCGGCAACGTGGAAAACTGTATCAATGTCGCGGCAGGCTTCCTCCGCAAAAATTTTATCTCCGATATCACCCACCAGACAGGTAACTCCCTTACGATCCAAGTGGTCATAGCGGTTTCTGCCGGCTACTTTCACTATGCATCCTTCCTCCAGCAGCTGCATAACGACTGCAGTGCCGAGAAATCCACCGCCTCCGGTAACCAGAACTTTATTCATGATTGCTTTTGCACCTGCTGTTGTGCCCATACACTCAATTTCTCACGAAATATTTTCGCATTATGTCTGATATCCACTGGAAAACTATCGTGCACCAACACGTGTTCGATAGTTTCGAGCATAGGGTGTGCTGCACAGATTTCTTTAACCTCGGTGACAATATCCTCTACTTGTCTTTTCGATTGCTTATGTAATTCTATGATAATTATGGCTTTCTGGTACTCTTGATCGGAATCTATGCCCACCAGGGCAGAGCGAAACACATCAGGGTGGTTATTGATCAATGCTTCGCAGCAAATTGTATACATTATACCGTTGCGACTGAACACACGATGAGCTTTTCTACCGCAAAACCAGAGACGGTCTTGAGTGTCCAGGTAGCCAACATCACCGATCCGGTGCCAGAAATCGTCTCCATCTTCGACTTTGCTGACTAGGTTCTGCGCGTGATTACCATCATAGGCCCGGGTAACCACGTCTCCTTTGACGATAATTTCACCACAACTGCCTGGATCAAGGACGGAGCACTCATCAATGGTGGACAGCGATGTATCGGTTGATTCAATGATTTTTAACGATATGCCTGGTAGTGGACTTCCCACACAGGTTCCTTTTCCCTTTTTTGTTTCTGCCCAGGTTTCGCCGACGATAGTTCGGCCCTCGATTGAAACAATCGGCAAGCACTCGGTGGCGCCGTAAGGTGTGTGGATCTCGCCTTCTTCAGCGATAATGTCAAAAACCCGTTCTACAAGCTCACCGCTTACCGGTGCACCGGCCATGAGTACTTTTTTGAGACTTGCACAGCGTATTTTATTCTGCCTGCAATAGCTGCTTACCACTTGCCAGATTGCCGGTGAGCCGAATGAGTAAGTTACTTGATAGTGCAGTATCGATTGAACGAACCGTTGCGGATCAACCTGGGACGGTTTGGTGGGATCCATGTCCGGTATAACCGCATGCGCACCAAGCGCTGTTGAGAACAGCGCAAACAAAGGGAATCCGGGTTGATCTACGTCGCCTTGCCCAATGCCATAGAAAGTTCTGATTTTCTCAAGTTGGGCACTGAAAATTGAGTGTTCGAACCTTACCCCTTTTGGGGGCCCTGTGGAGCCTGTAGTAAAAATTATTGCCGCCAGCGATGTCTCGTCGGGAGCGAAGGTTTGCAGAGGTGGTTGGGGCAGATTACGCTTGTTGCGAATATCGAATTTGCCTATTCCCATAAAACTGCCGCAACAGAATCTTTTTTTCAATGAACGAAACTTTGCGGCATAAAAGAGACTCAGACCAACAACTTCTGGTACGCCAATAAGATGATCTGGTTTCACCCCAGCTATACACCTCAGCATATTCTTGTAGCCCATACCTGGATCGATCAGGATTACCGGTGCCCCTAGACGGAAAAGTGCGAATGCCAGGGCAATAAAATCGATTGACGGCCTGACCATGAGCATCACTCGGTCGCCACTCTTCACTCCTTCAGCTTTGAGATAAGCGCCATACCTGTCGGCAAACATATCAAGCTCACTGAAGGTACATGATTTACCGCTGTGTGCTTCGGTCACAGCCACGCGTGATCCCAGCTTTTGGCTTATTCTGCCCAGCGCATGGGCGATATTGTCACTCATTGATGGATAACCTGATTTTTACCCAGAAAATCTTCTATGATCCGCTCTATCGATCCCTTGCCGTCTTCCAGCACATAGTGACCCCACTCTTCGAAATAACGGTAATGAGCTTGAGGGAGGTATGTCTTCCACTGCTCGAAGTAATAATCGTCAAAACAGAAATCTTTTCCTCCCCAAAAAAAACCTACCGGTATTTTATTTTCATGTATCTTCTTGAGGCTCTTTTCAATACGCACCAGCGTCCCATAGGAGCGGTGAGAAGGATGAAGCGGAATATCTCTTACAAATTCGTGGATTGCCCGCCTGTGACTCCACGTATCATAGGGATACAAATAGCCCCGCGCAGTTTCCCTGCTCATCCTCTTGTTTACCGCCATAAATATTGCTGCTTTGGCAAATCCATTCACTCCCTGGACAAGCAGTTTGCCGATAACCGGCCAGCGGCAGATTCTGATCCGCAATGGAATTCTCGTCGACCTGAATGCGGCAGTGTTGAGAATTACAAGCTTATTTAATTCGATCGCCCCATCGGCGACGGCACCAAGACCAATGGGGCCGCCCCAGTCATGAACCACCATCGAAGTCTGCCGTATGTCGAGATGCTCGAGCAGCGACCGCAGGTTGCCAATGTGGTTTTCAAGAATGTAGTCATAATTATCAGGCTTATCGGAAAGCCCACAGCCTATATGGTCTGGTGCCACCACCCTGTAGCGGCTTGACAGGCCCTTGACCAGGTCTCTGTAGTAATAAGACCAGGTGGGGTTGCCGTGCACCAGTACTACAGTCTTGCCGTGACCCTCATCCAGATAATGGATTCGTCCATGCGAAAGGTTCAGGTAATGTGAAGTGAAGCCGTAGTCGTAATGCACGCGCCAGCTACCTTTAATAAAGATTTAGAGGCTAAATCAACCAGGGGTATATAGTGGTCGACCGTCATAATAAAGCTTTAGTCCTGCGAAATTAAGAAAAAATCTGCCTTTTCAACGAATAAATAGTTTTTCATTAAACAAATAAAAAGATTGCAGTTCGAGAAATGATATGCTAAGTCGGTCTTTGTTTAATTGGTGGAATAACTCGTTTTTTCGAGTGTAAATTGAGAATCTTTCTCAATTTGAAATGTTCCACTTGTAGTAACGTTGTTGTCCCTTAGGCAGGATCAACAACTATCAAAAAGCCTATTTTTAAGGGCTGCAACAAAAAGGAGTAGGAGAATGGCAGAAGGTACGGTTAAGTGGTTCAACGATGCAAAAGGATTTGGTTTCATTCAAAGAGAGGGAGATTCCGACGTTTTCGTCCACTATTCAGCAATCCAGGGTGATGGTTTCAAATCACTCGACGAGGGGGCTAGGGTCAAATTTGAAATAGTGGAAGGCCCGAAAGGACCTGCTGCCGACAAAGTGGAACGTTTATAACCTTTCAAATCTGCAGAAAGGCTGAAACTGCCAAAGAGGGGTTTTCAATTTGAAAACCCCTCTTTTATTTATCCTTTTTCCGTTCCACAAATTTCAGTGTGGAACACCGTGCGATAAAATCCAACAACAGCCTCACCCCAATCCCTGACGGCCCTTTGGGAATATAGCTTTTCTTGGTAAATTCCCAGGCAGTGCCGGCGATGTCAAGATGAGCCCAGGGTGTGTCACCAACGAATTTCTTGAGGTAGGCGCCCGCGGTGATCGAGCCAGCTGCTCTGCCGCCGATATTCTTCACATCGGCAACTTCTGAATCGAGTTGTTCACTATATTCCTGGTCCAGGGGCAGCCGCCAGACCTTCTCACCAGTTGCCTCTCCTGCAGCACTAAGTGCATCGGCGAGCACATCGTTGTTGCTCATCAACCCTGATCGGTGATGCCCTAGACCGATGATTACGGCCCCGGTCAGGGTTGCCAGGTCTATGACGCAGTCCGGACTGTATTTCTCTATCCCGTACGCCAAAGCATCGGCCAGAATAAGCCGCCCTTCGGCATCTGTGTTGATCACCTCAGAAGTGACACCATTGTAGTGGGTGATCACATCCCCCGGTTTTACCGCAGAGCTTCCCGACATATTGTCGGTGGTGGGCACAATGGCGACCACCCGCACGCCGGGCTTATTATCGGCAACTGCCTGCATGGTTGAGATCACCGCAGCGCCTCCGCACATGTCATACTTCATATCTTCCATTCCGGCGGCTGGTTTCAGGCTTACACCGCCCGAATCGAAGGTTATCCCCTTGCCGACCAGCAGAACCGTTGTGCGATAATTCTTGGGTCTATGCTCGAGTATCACTACTCGAGGTTCAATGGCAGACCCCTGGTTGACGGCAATAATGCCGCCCATCCCCAGCTTTTCGATCTGGTTTTTCCCGATGACCCTACAGACCAGCACGCTGTTGCGGGCTAGATCACGGCCAAATTTAGCGAAATGTTCAGGGGTCCAGTGATTAGCCGGTTCGTTTGCCATGTCTCTGGCAGATATCGCCGCTTCAGCACCTATACGGGCACGATTTACAGCTCTTCTGAGCCCCCCGCCCTTGCCGTGGATAGTGATCGTTTTCAGTCCCTTGTATTTATTCTTCCGGTCATCTTTCTTTTTGTAGCTTCTAAATCTATAATTGCCCAACAGTATCCCTTCCACCATTGAGGCGGCAAACTTCTTACGAGCATCATCTACAAACTCAGGGAGTACCAGCAGCAACTCATCTGCCTTTACTTTCTTGGCCGACTGGCTGATAGTTCCGCCTGCTTTTCTGAATATTTCCAGTAGCTGATCCTGGGTGCCTGCCTTGTTGATCTCGCCGATCCCAACCAGCAATACCCGTCTACAGGCAAAGCTCTTCCCCGTTTTGAGATTACCAGGATATAGAATGAGAGATTCATCCTTCTTGCCCTTAAAATCTCCCAGTGCCGAGAGCTCTTTGACAACGGTTCGTATAAGCGAATCACTCTTAGGCTGTTTTTTGCCGATTTCGGCAACCAGAAACACCGACATAGCACCCGGATAGGAAAGGATTGATTTCTGAGTGAAGCCAACCTTACAAGTAGTCATTATTTCAACCTCGTAAATGATCTTTTACAAATTCTGAAAGCGGCAAGCGGCTTGAATTATCTAGTAAAAACATTACTTAACTACTATTATACATCAAACCCTGAATTACAATGATCCGGAGATTCCCCCATGCTGCAGACGCTTGTCATCTCGGTCTCGCTTGCTATTGTCGTATCCGCCCTCTGCTCGATTTGCGAAGCGGTCCTCTATTCGTTAACCACCTCCCAGGTCGAAATGCTGCGCAAATCTGGAACCAGGGCAGGCACCACCCTGCACGACTTGAAAAGCGATATTGATGAACCAATCACCGCCATTCTGACCCTCAACACCATTGCCAACACCGTCGGTGCCGCCATAGCCGGAGCCGCTGCGGCCCATCTTTTCGGCGACCGTAACGTCATCTTCTTCTCTGCGGCCTTCACCATGGCGATTCTGATCTTCTCGGAAATAATCCCCAAGACGGTAGGAGTATCTTTCTCTTACAGGATTGCACCATTTATCGCTTTGCCCATCCGCATGATGGTGGTCAGCCTCAAACCGATCGTCAAACTCTGCCAGACCATCACCCGCCTGATCCCCAAAGATAAAAGCGAAGAGTCCATTACCGCTCAGGAATTACAGACCATCGCTGCCATGTCTCGGGAATCCGGCCAGCTTGAGGAGGTTCAGGAAAAGGTCATCTCCAACATCATCGACCTTAAACAGAAAACCGTTCGCCAGGTGATGACCCCCCGTACGGTAACCTTCTCGCTCGATGAAAATCTTTCGGTAGAGGAGGCAATGCTTGAAATTTCACGGCTGACCAGTCACAGCCGGGTCCCAGTATATGACAAGGACCCCGACAATGTAACCGGCATCATCATGAGAAAAGATGTGCTTTTGGCAGCTGCGCAGCAGAAGCTGGCAACCACCCTTGGAAAGCTGAAGGGGCCCGCTCATTTTGTTCCGGAAACAATGCCCCTCAATCTGATACTGATAGATTTCTTTGAGAGACGACAGCATCTTTTCGTGGTTGTCGACGAATACGGCTCGGTAACCGGCATCATCTCGATGGAAGATGTGTTGGAGGAGATCGTTGGTGAGGAGATCATAGACGAATCTGACCGAACCAGGGATATGAGAGAACTCGCGCGCAGAGAGACCACCAGGATTCATTCAGAGTAATCTGAACTCAATTTACCGGTTCAAGCCTCATACGAGTAGTGAGCTGCTGTCCCCGGCGCAGATAGGTAAGTTCTATCTCATCACCCACCTGCCGATTTTCCAGGAAATCTCTGACGTCGTTAACGGTGTTGACCATTTCGCCGTCTATGCCAACAATGATATCGCCAGTGACGATTTCTCCGCGCATCTGCCGGGCGGCCTGAAGGCCGGCCTGATCCGCGGGTCCGCCCACTTCGACCCTGCCTATCAATATACCTTCGTTGATGCCATACCTGGCGGCATAGCGCTCGTCAACCAAGGTTACACCGATACCCGGCTTAATCAGTTTGCCGAATTTAATGAGCTCGGGCACCACTCGGTTTACCTCTTCAACCGGCACCGCAAAACCAATGCCGGCGTAAGAACCTGAAGGACTGTAAATCGCCGTGTTGACTCCTATCAGTCGTCCGGCACTATCGAGAAGAGGTCCTCCAGAATTTCCAGGATTTATCGCCGCATCGGTCTGAATTACCCCTTCTATGGTACGCCCGGTTATTGCATTGATCTCCCTGCCCAGAGCAGAGATGATGCCTGACGTGATCGTGTGGTCAAGCCCGAATGGATTGCCGATTGCAAATACTTTCTGACCGACAAGCAGGTTGGTGGCCTCACCAACGGCTATTGGCTTGAGTTTATGGGACGGGGCGCTTATCTGCAGAACTGCCAGATCCTTGTCCGGTGCGGCCCCCACCAGCACCGCCTTGTGTTCCGATTGATCCGAGAGGGTGACCCGGATATGGCTGGCGTCTGAAATGACATGATAGTTGGTGACGATCCTGCCTTCGCGGTCCCAGATAAAACCCGAGCCGGTACCCTGTGGGATCTGCACCGCATTCAGGGAGAAGAGGTTTCTCCTTACCGCGAGACTGGTAATGAACACTACCGATGGTGCGCTTTCTCTGAAAATGTCGATAGTGTTTTTTTCATCCTCGGCCAGATCGCCCCGGGCGGTAATCGCACGCGGTTCTGCGTTGCGATTGATCTGCTGCATGTTTTGGCCGCCAAACAGATACCAGAGCATGCCGGCCAGTATCAGCAAGAGAATGAAAGGTCTGAAAGATCCCGTTTTTTTCGATGGCTCCATGGGTAGAACGCTTAAAGACCAAGAATAAGCTTGGCGGTGTAGAAGTACATCATCACGCCAATGATATCGATGGCAGTGGTGACGAATGGACCGGTAGCGATGGCGGCGTCAAACCCAAACCGTTTCAGAACAAGTGGGATGATGGTGCCGAGGGTGGCGGACATGGCCATGATAAAAAAGATGGACAGACCGACGACCACGCCCAGCAAGGTGGGATCCTGGTGGAGAAAGAAGGAAACGACACCGAGGAAAATTCCGTAGACACAGCCAAGCAGGAGACCGACCCTGAATTCTTTAAGAATCACTTTAAACAGCTCGTTCATGTTCACCCGGCCAGTGGCGATACCTCGCACAATGATGGTCGATGACTGGGTGGCAATGTTGCCTCCCATGCCCATCACTATGGGTATGAACGAAGCGAGAGCAATCACCTTGGTGAGCTCCTCCTCGAAGTTGCCGATGATGACCATGGCCATAATCCCGCCAATCCAGGATGCAAAGAGCCAGGGCGCTCTGAGCATGGCATTATCAAAGGTCGATTTCAACAAAATCTCGCGGTCCTTGCCGGCACCCGCCATTTGCAGAAAATCTTCGGTCGCTTCTTCACGGATGACGTCTATTATGTCATCGACGGTAACGATACCCAACAGGTTGTATGAAGAGTCAACCACTGGTACCGCGAGGATATTATACTGAGACACCACGTGGGCGACTTCGCTTTGGTCGGTATCTGTACTCACCGATATGACATTGGGATTCATCACATCCTTGAGTTTTCTTCCCGGCGCATTCATCAGCAACTCGCGCAGGGAGATCACTCCAGCAAGTTTGCCATCCCCATATTTGATGTAGAGATAGAACACCATTTCCATCTCTTCACTCTTCTGCTGGATAATCGAAATGGCCTCTCCCACGGTGAGGTCTTCCTCGAGACACATGAAATCGGGCGACATCAGGCCACCGGCGGTCTCGGGATGATATTGCAGCAGACCTTCGACCTCTTCTCGGTCCTCTTTGGCCATATGCTCGCTGATTTCAGCAGCAAGGTCATCGGGGATGGTCTCGAGAATATCGACCGCATCATCGGATGGGATACCGGCCAGAATCGAGGCGAGATACTGCGGCGTCAGGTGCTGGACAAGCTCCATCAGGATGGCATCGTCCAGTTCGCTGAGAAATTCCCCTATGACTTCGGTCTGGGCGATGATATTGAAAATATTAGACCGCTCTTCATCATTCAGATGCCTAACAACCCAGGCCATATCGGCTGGATGGGTTTTTTGAATGAGCTTCAGAAGATGACCGGAGGCACTGCGTCGGTTCAGCCTTCTGATCATATCGAGCAGAACCATCCCCTCGCTGCCTATCATTTCCCTTTTTGCACTATCTTTAGAAGCCATAGCTGTTACCTGGGAATCCAATTATACGCTCTTGTCACAACCCCTGCTTGCCAGTATAGTAACGCACCTCATTTATATTAGAAATGGTATTAATTGCACGTCATTTCTCAGTTATGAATTCCTGTCCGGCCCATACTCCATGAAGGACTCCACTGGCACAGACCAGGATTATCTTATGCGTCGCCTGGTGGCGGCCGATGCCTTGCACGAAGCGGGTGACCTCAGACAGGCTGAACTGCTCTATCGTGAGCTAATAGACCGCTTTCCCGACATCTGGCAGCTCTACTTCAACTGCGGGTTGCTGCTTTTTGAATCGGGCCGCCATGAAGAGGCGCTTGAGTCTTATCTAAGAGGGCTGGCTGTCAACCCTGCAAGTGATGATCTCCTCTACAATGCCGCCATCTGTCAGAAAGAACTCGGCCGTTATCAGGCAGCCATTGAGTTTTATCTTAGGGCGCTTGCCATAGCGCCGGACGCTATCGACAGCCTCTACAATCTGGCCGGCTGCTATCGATCAATCGACGATGAGCATCGCGCAGAAGAAATTTACCGCGACATTATTACACTGGCACCTGATCATCTTCCTTCACTAAATAATCTTGCCTACCTTACTCACAAGAAAGCAGAGATTAAAAGTGCGAGGCAGCTCTATGAAAAGATCCTTGAAATAGATCCGGGCCATGTGTCAGCAGATTTCATGAGGGCGGCGCTTTCTGGAGAAACCAGAACCCATTCACCGGACTCATATATTGAAGAGGTATTTGACGAATTTGCCGGACACTATGAGCAGAGTCTGACTGCCAAACTAGGCTATGATCTGCCGTCGAGTCTCTACGATTTCTATGCCCAGCATCTCCCCGATCACAAGCCGGAACACGTCCTCGATCTCGGCTGCGGGACTGGTCTTGTGGGCGAGAAATTCTCCACTTTGTGCCGGTCAATGACCGGTGTAGATATATCCGGCAACATGCTCGAAGCTGCACATCACAAAAATCTCTATAATTCTCTCCACAAAGCAGAGATCATCGATTATCTCGACAAATGTCCCGGAGCATCCTATGGCCTGGTAATCAGCGCCGATGTACTTCCCTATCTGGGCAGTCTCGAAGAGCTCTTTAAAAAAGTGTTATCGGTCTTGGCTGATGGCGGTCATTTCCTTTTCTCTGTGGAAGACCATCCGGACGATGTTCTGAATCCCGTCCTCCAGCAGAGTGGACGTTTTGCCCACAGTAAAAAGTATGTGCGCAAAGTAACAGGTCAAGCCGGGTGGCAAATGATCGCGATGACCACGCTCGATTTGCGTAAGGAGCGCAACGATTGGATTCAGGGTTCAATTTATCTGATGTGTCCACACCCCGTCAGCTGAAAAAACTGCTCTTTTGTACAAGCCAGCAGAGTATCAGGCCGCTGGTGAGAGAGAACAGACCTATCATCCGCAGGGTTGAGGGAGGAACTTCGCTCAGTTTGAGCAACCATTCCCTCATCTTCTCGGGCGCGGCTGCGTAAGGAAGACCTTCTACAATGAGTACCATTCCCAACACTAGAAGAAGTAATTTCATATCGTTTTATCGCTCACCGTCGAAGATTTTGTTGAACTTATCAAAGCTGCTATTATATTTACAAAATTCGGTGAAAAGTTCATTGCTCGATCACTTCGGCTGGCGTACAATAGAAACTGACGAGGGGCTTCCGGGAGTGATCAGATTCAAAGTATCGCGGCCCCGATCTTTTGGCAATCCACATTTACATAGCTAGTTGATGACTGAATCCATACGCTCTAAATACCAGGAAGCCGGCGTTGATATTGACAAAGGCAACGCTTTTGTCAGGAAAATAAAAAATGTCATTGCCGACACCCATCAGCGTGGCGTGATCAGCGAGATAGGCGGCTTTTCGAGCCTCTTTTCCATCGACAAGGATAAGTATGAAAGTCCTGTACTGGTCTCTTCCACCGATGGAGTTGGCACCAAGCTGGCTGTTGCCAAATCGTGCGGCAAGCACGATACCATTGGCATCGACCTCGTAGCCATGTGTGCCAACGATATCATCGTCAGCGGCGCCAAACCATTATTTTTCTTAGATTACCTAGCTGTCGGAAAACTAGAGCTCGAGGTCGCGAGCCAGATTGTTACCGGTATCGCCGAAGGATGCAAAATGGCAAACTGCTCGCTGGTAGGTGGCGAAACCGCAGAGATGCCTGGTTTGTACAAAGAAGGAGATTACGACATTGCTGGATTCGTGACAGGCATTGTAGATCGCGACAACATCATCGACGGCTCTGACATCCGGGTGGGAAACAAGATAATAGGTCTCGAATCCAACGGGCTTCATGCCAACGGTTTTTCACTTGTCCGTAAAATCTGTTTCAATGATCTGGGTCTCAGCGTAGATGATTATATTGAGGAATTAGGGCTCCAGCTCGGAGAGGAATTGCTCAAACCAACACGGATATATGTACAGCCGATTCTCAATGTGCTCAAGAACTACAAGATAAACGGCATGGTGCACAATACAGGCGGCGGGTTTTATGACAATATCCCCCGGGTACTGCCCAATGGCTGCCGAGCAATAATTGACAAGAACTCATTTCCGGTACCGCCGGTGTTCCCCTATCTGGCGTCCAATGGCGGAGTTCCCGAGATAGAAATGTATCGCACCTTCAACATGGGAATCGGTTTCATGGCAATTGTTGAAGATAAGGACGTCAATGACATCATGCTCCAGTTTACCGCCCTCGGCGAAACACCCTATCTGGTTGGAGAGGTGCAAGCGGAAGCTGAAGAGAAGACGCGGGTTGAGTTCATTTAATTCCTGACTGCAAAAACAAAAGGGGGCTTCACTATTTCGAAGCCCCCTTTTTATCCTTATAAAATCTGCTCAGCTCTCTGCACAGTCCTCGGTACTGCCCTTAATTTTGTCAAGTGCATGATCCAGCGCCGGGAGCAGTACTTCAATGTTTTCCAATGCTCCTTTGCGGCTGCCGGGTAAATTGATTATCAGGCTTTGTTTGCGAATACCCGCCCTGCCTCTTGAAATCACAGCCTTTGGCGTTATCGCCATACTCGCGGCACGCATCGCCTCGGCCATTCCGGGCACCTCTTTTTCAAATACCAGATCCATCGCTTCGGGAGTCACGTCGGTCGGCGACACCCCGGTGCCTCCGGTGGTGAGAACCAGGTCGGCTCCTTTCTCCTCTATCGCCGCCAATACTGTTTCGACAATAGACTCAACCTGGTCCGGTACAATTTTATAGAAGCATTGCTCATAACCATGGCCATTGAGCAGGTTTTTCAGCGCCTCGCCACTGGTATCCTGCCTGAGTCCTTGTGCACCACTGTCGCTCATGGTTATTACAGCAAAACTGAATTGGCCCATGGTTTAAAAAAAATTATTTATCTGCCGCTCTTTTGGCAACTATTTTCTCAGTGATTTGAGCCGGCACTTCCTCATAATGGGAAAATTTCAATATAAAGGATCCGAGCCCGCCGGTCATCGAGGTCAGGTCGTTGGCGTAGGTCTGGATTTCGGACATCGGAACCTGGGCAGTGACCACTTCACCCTTGGGCCCTGAATCCATGCCCTGCACACGCCCGCGCCTGCTGTTTAAATCGCCCATTATATCACCGACACTGTCCTTGCCGACAGTGACTACCATTTCCATAATCGGTTCGAGCAATACCAGCCCGGCCGCCGGGGCCGCCTGCTTGAATGCCAGGGAACCGGCGATTTTGAAAGCCATTTCGGAGCTGTCAACGGTATGATAGGAGCCATCATAGAGAACAACTTTGACATCGGTTACGGGGTAACCGGCTAGAACTCCTCTTTGCATCGCCTCCTGTATGCCTTTCTCGACCGCAGGTCGGTACTGTTGTGGAATTACACCACCGACGATCTTGTCGACAAATTCGAACTTTTCGCCGGGAATTGGTGAAAGTTCAATCCAGCAATCTCCGAATTGACCGCGGCCACCACTCTGTTTTTTGTGCCGTCCCTGTGCCTTGGCGGTTCCTTTGATGGTTTCCATGTAAGGGATCTTCGGAAGGTTTAGCTCCATTTCAACCCCAAACTTCCGCTTGATTATTGAGCCGACCACCTCCAGATGAACCTGGCTCATACCTGATACCAGCGTCTCTCCCGTCTGTTGTTCCCGGGACATCTTCAGGCTTAAATCTTCGTCGAGCATACGGCTTAAGGAGGAAAAGAGCTTCTCCTCATCTCCTTTCTGGCCGGAGACGGCGTAGGTTATAACCGGTGAGAGAGGTTCCGGGGCTTCGAGGACAACAGGATTATCCTGGGTGCACAGGGTGTCTCCGGTGGTGGTTTCTTTCAACTTGGCGACGGCCACAATGGCTCCAGGTCCGACGCTGCTCACCTGGCGTTGTTCTTTTCCCTCAATGATGAAGAGACTACCGAACCTCTCTGCCGTTTTCTTGTTTACGTTGTAGAATGACTCACCCGAAAGTGTACCTGAGAATACCCGAAAGAGGGTGAGCCTTCCCGCATAAGGATCAGCCATGGTCTTGAAAACGAAACCGGTAAATGGAGCATCAGCAGAAGGCTGGCAAACAACCTCTTCTTCATTGTTCGGATTTACTCCCCGACGCGGCGAGACATCGGCCGGCGAAGGCATAAAACTGTTCACTGCATCGAGGATTACACTTGTCCCATTGTTCTGAATAGCACAGGCAACGCTGACAGGGGTAACCTCCCCTTCTGTCACTGCTTTCTTTAATCCGGCGGTAAGGTCTTCTTCTGAAAGTTCTCCGTCTTCGAGAAATTTTTCGATCAATTCTTCGTCGGTTTCGGCAATGCTTTCCATCAATGATTCTCGTGCTGTGGCGACCTCGTCCTCAAGATCGGAAGGAATATCAATCTCCTTCACACCGCCTTTGCCACCGCCCTCGAACTCATAGGCTTTGTTGGCAATTAAATCGACAACACCACTGAAGGATTCTTCTTTACCAATCGGTAGATGGACAATCGCCGGAGTCACAGGAAGTGATTCTTTGATCTGATCAAATGTCTTATGGAAATCGGCCCGCTCACGATCCATTTTGGTGATGACGATCATTGATGGGAGGTTGTTTTCGGCAATCAAATCGCCGAATTTATAGGTCTGGCCCTTGACACCAAGTACCGCTCCGATGACGAACAGTGCAGCATCACACACATGGGCAGCCGATATAGTCTCGTTGAAGAAGGAATCATCACCGGGCGTATCGATCAGATAAACTTCATTTTTTTTCCATGAATAATTTGAAAACGAGGAGCTGATGGTAATCTTCCTCTTTATCTCTTCCTCATCATAATCGAGTGAAGAATTGCCTTCATCGACCTTGCCAAGCCGATTAATCTTCCCTGCAGTGTAGAGCATGGCCTCAACCAGAGAGGTTTTTCCACTATTTCCGTGTCCTATTACTGCAATATTTCTGACCATTGCCGTGTCCTGCATCTGTGTCTCCTCAATTTCAAGAAAAAAATTCTCTTATCCAATCAATCGTGAGTTGTATAATTGAGCGGGGCGTCGACTATTTAACCACACCATATATTCAATTCATCACTCAGAAAGTCAAGCAACATTGAGCACGAGTGAAAATTAATGGGCGGTTCAGCTTAAATGATTATTTCATTTGATGAATTCAATCACCAGATGTTACATTCGCGTCGTAACAGCTCGATATTAAACAGTACAAATTTTTGCTTCATGGAACTTCAAACCAGTTGGTAAGGTGAGCAAAACCGATCCCCCTTCAACCGGACTTGCCAAATCGGCGGCAACCGTTTCAGTAGCAGTCATGTGCAGCAGACTGCTGGGCCTTATTCGCGAGCAGGTATTTGCCGGTCTTTTTGGTGCGGGCTACGCCTACGACTCATTCGTCGTCGCCTTCCGTATTCCCAACCTGTTGCGGGATCTGTTCGGAGAGGGGGCGCTCTCTGCTGCGTTTGTCTCGGTATTCTCCGATTATGACGCCAACAGGAGCAGGGAGGATACCTGGCTGCTGGCTTCAAATGTGCTCTGTTTCTTTGTTGTCACCATTTCTTTGATCACCCTGCTGGGCATGTTTTTTTCCGACCAGATCGTTGCTCTTCTGGCGCCTGATTTCGCCTCGGTAGGTGGAAAAGCCGAACTGACGTCAACCATGACCGTCATTATGATGCCGTTTCTGCTTTTCATATCTCTTGCTGCGGTGGTCATGGGCATACTCAACACCAAGAATCGCTTTTTTATCCCTGCCCTGGCCTCGAGTTTTTTCAACCTAGGTTCAATAATCGGTGGTACAACCCTCGCCTTTCTGCTGCCTAAATACGGTCACCCCGCCATTGTCGGCATGGCCTTCGGAACGCTAATCGGGGGATTTCTGCAGCTGGGCGTACAGTTGCCTGTATTGAAAAATGTAGGGTTCAGATTCACCCCGGTACTGAACATAGCTGATCCTGGACTGCGGCGTGTCCTGAAATTGATGATCCCGGCGACTATCGGCTTGTCTGCCACCCAAATAAACATTTTTATAAATACCAATTTCGCCTCATCCTGTGCCGAGGGTTCCGTCTCCTGGCTCAATTACGCCTTTCGGCTTGTTCAACTCCCCATAGGACTGTTCGGTGTTGCCATATCGATCGCCGCGCTTCCGGTGTTGGCGCGTCAGGCATCAACCAACAATCTGGCTCAGATGCGCACGACTTTCGTGTCATCCCTGACCATGGTATTCTGCCTTACTGTGCCGGCCACAATAGGTCTGATAATTCTTGCCGAACCCATAATCAGAATCATTTTTGAGCGCGGCGCATTCACTGCTGCGGACACGCGGGCGACTGCCATTGCCTTGTCACTTTATGGGGTTGGATTGTTCGCCTATTCGGCCAACAAAGTGATCGTACCAGTCTACTATGCCATCAACGCGACTCGCTACCCGGTTATTGCGAGTTTTCTCGCCATTGGCTTCAATGTTCTGATTATCATCAACACCATCGAGTATTTCCAGCACCGGGCTATCGCCCTTTCCACCTCAGCAGTGATGATCATTAATTTCCTGTTTTTAATGGTGGTGCTTTATCGCAGAATTGACGGTTTTTCTCTGAGGAATCTCATGGCGGGATTGTTGAAAATAGCTGCTTCTGCCGTGGTAATGACCGTCGTATTGCTCTTTTTCTACAATTTCTTTTCAGCTCAGTTCCATCGTTCGATTTTACATCAAATATCTTTTCTGCTGCTTTTAATCTTCCTGTCAGCAACGAGCTACATCGCAGTACTCCACCTGCTCGGACTTCAGGAACTAAATGATATAATTACAAAAATAAGGGCACGAATGGCCCGCTGACACCGGGAATTTGAGAGACGGAGGGGGAGAAAGAGGTGGCCGTCCAAGGCTTTTCCTCGCATCGGAAGCGCCTTGGACGTGCCTTATCAGTCATCTATTAGTTATTGACCGGCTCACCGAACGGATTAAGCTGCTTGCCAGCTGCTGCATCAACCGTCACATACATTTCCATTTTGGTTTTCCCTATTTTCCCAAGTCCCCCACCTTGAAGCACGATGATTGCAGTTTTGTTGGGCTTGGTGAAGGCGAGAAGAACATTGTTATAAGAGGCCTCGCCCACATGCCGCCACTGATCGCTCTTCATCGATTTTACCATGTAATCTTTAAGCGACTGAACCTCAACGTAGCCGTTGAATATGAGTACGCCGCCGTGAAACGATTCGGTGTTGATTGTCAGCGTCTTCTTGGTATTGAGTTTCATCTCGGGCGGTACTTTTATATCTTCATAGTTGGCAACCGGACTTGGCAGAGGACCGACACCGCTTCCGGCGTCAACCGGCTTATTCTGGGAAGCACAACCTGAGATTGTCAACAGAAACAGTCCGGCAAATAGATATACAAAAAAACTTCTCGGCATAGGGGCGGTCATATCAATCCTCCTGGAAGATTTAAGATTTACAGACTTAACTGTATAACTAGTATCAATCTGGAAACGGTTGGTTCTATTGTCCAAACTCTTCGCTGTACTCGCAATTTCATCCCCGGACGTGATCATGCCTGCGGTGAAATTTCTCGCATGCCTCTATCTTGAGACAAAATCACCCGTTTCCTATGGACACTAACTAGCTTGAATTTTGATGAAAATCAAATCGCAACTCAATGTACTATATAATTTGACAGAGAACAAGGAACATACTTTTATTGGTGTACAAAAAGATAGAGTTGGTAACCCAAGAAGGTGGTTGTTCTGTTTCCTTTTGAGCCATGACAATTAAAACAATTAAAATACAAAATTACCCCATAAAACTCGGACAATTTCTCAAACTGGCCGACATGGTTCAGGACGGTCTGGAGGCCAAATTCATGATTCTCGAAGGCCAAGTCGAAGTCAATGGTCAAGTGGAACATCGAAGAGGCAGGCAATTGCACCGTGACGACGTCATCACTTTCGAGCACAATCACTACCGCTGCGGATAATCTGGGATTTCTCAAAATTACTCATCCAGTTCAACCTCGTGTACGGTAATGGGATCAATGAAACCTCTCAAATGCATTGACTCTGCAGGTAATCGCGGGGTAATCCGTCTGCACGCCTTTAGAACCAGATCGGTGCATAGCACTTTGTCACCGTCGGCGCCGGAGGCAAGGCGCTGGGCTATATTGACGTCAGGCCCAACCACCGTATAATCGAACCGGTCCCTTGATCCCAGTTTACCGATGAACATCTCACCACTGCTGATCCCGATGCCGAGGCTGATATCAGAGAAAAATTTGTTTCGCTTCAAATAGTCTTTTCTCAGTGCCCGAAAACGGTGAATAATTTGTTTACCTGTGTTCACCGCGGACTCAGCAGGATTATCATGTTCAATCGGGGCTCCGAAAATAACCAGCGCCCCATCACCCATGAATTTATCCAAAGTACCTTTGTTCTCGTACACAACCCTGGTAAACATCTCGAAAAATGCATCGAGAAATTCACGCAGGCCTGGTAGCGAAAGATTCTGAACAAGCAGCGTATAATTCCTGATATCGGCGAAGAGTACCGTCAGCGTCTGGATTTTACCAAGCTCCATTGTGGCACCTCCCTGATCCAACAGCACCCGTGCAATTTCAGGGGAAACGTATTGTTCAAACAAGGTGCGAATCCTGGTGCTCTCCTGCTTCTGTGCAGAAAGCCTCAGGTTCTCTATTGCCGTCACCGTCAGCTGGGCAAGAATCGATACCAACTCAAGATCTGAACGTGAGAAACGTTTCTGATCGCCGTGGTGGCTGAGATTAATTACACCGATGGCATCATTGTTGCTGACCAGCGGAAAAGAAAGTGAAGCGGACAACTCGACTCTGCTCAACAGCGACTCGATATCTTCGGAGGTCTCCTCATCCCTGTTAATGATCAGAGGCCTTTTAGTCTCAAAGACTCTGCCAGAGATGCGTTCTCCAGGTTCAATCTGTGACTGATCAATGACCTGCTTTGGTAATCCTCTGGAAGCGACTATTTGGAGAGAGCTGGTGGTTTCATCCAGTAGCATCACCGACAATGAGGTCGCTCCCAACTGTTCATGAAGAGCATCGCCGACTACACTACAGATTTGCTCCTCGCTTTCAGCTTTGAGCAACCTTCTTCCCCACCGGTAGACAGGAAGTAGAGTCTCCAGTCTGGTGCGGTCGTCTTTTTCGGAGGTTTCCTTGATATCAATTGGCATTGAAAATCCCTTCCCTTTGTCATGTTCAGGGTATATTCTGAGGAATATTAAATCAATCAAATATGTCTGGATAGCTTCCTCGAACCCTGCCCTCAAATTAACGCCACCAATGCCTGAACTCAACTCCCCGCTCGCAGATCGCATGCGACCTGATACGCTTGACGGTTTCTTTGGTCAGGAAAAACTGGTTGGAGAGGGGCGTATTCTTCGACAACTGCTGCAAGAAGATTCACTTCCGTCTCTTATCCTCTGGGGACCGCCTGGCTCTGGAAAGACGAGCCTGGCGAAAATTATCTCGGCAGTAACTGACGCCGATTTCGTTTTTTTTTCAGCAGTCCTCTCGGGTGTCAAGGAAGTCCGTCAAATAGTCGAGGTTGCCAAGGTTAAACTGACCCAAGATCACCTTAAAACGCTACTATTCGTCGATGAAATACACCGATTCAACAAAAGTCAGCAGGATGCCTTCCTGCCCCATGTTGAAAGCGGGCTTCTCACACTTATCGGGGCGACCACTGAAAACCCCTCTTTTCAGGTAACCGCCCCACTGCTCTCCCGCTGCCGGGTGCTGGTACTCGAGCCATTATCCCCAGAAACATTGGCTCAGATAATCCAACAGGCCCTCAACGACAGGGAAAAAGGATTAGGTTCGCATAGTCTGCAGCTTGAAGAACAGGCGGGTAAACTATTAATAGAAGCGGCCGACGGTGACGCTCGAAACGCTCTCAACATTCTCGAACTGGCTTCTAAACTCGCCCTGCAGCGTCTAAGGGAAGACAGTCGAGATGCGCTGATAAGCGTGATAGACATCGAGGAAGCAAGTCAGACAAGAACGTTGCGCTACGACAAAGACGGAGAGGAACATTTCAACCTCATCTCCGCCTTACATAAAAGCCTCAGAGACTCCGATCCGGATGGTTCGCTCTACTGGTACTACAGGATGATCGAAGGTGGTGAAGACCCGCTCTATATCGCCCGCAGGCTCATCCGCTTTGCTTCTGAAGACATTGGAATTGCCGATCCACAAGCAATGGTGCAGGCCGTTGCTGGCCGGGACGCCTATCATATGCTTGGTTCCCCGGAGGGCGATCTGGCACTTGCACAAGTTGTGGTCTATCTGGCCACAGCGCCGAAAAGCAATGGCGTGTACACAGCTTCCAAGGCTGTACGGGCACTCATACAGCAGACCGGATCGCTGCCGGTGCCCCTGCATATCCGCAATGCCCCGACCCAGCTTATGAAGGAGCTCGGTTACAGCAAAGGCTATGTGTATGCACATGACTCTCCAGAAGGTCTCGTAGATCAGAATCACCTGCCCGATGATCTTTCCGGAAAAAGATTTTATTTCCCGGTGAATAGAGGTTATGAAGCTGTCGTGAAAGACCGACTGGAGAAATGGCGCAAAATTTTGCGAAAGAATAAGAAATGAGACACAAATTATGTTTACTATTCACTCTGTTGCTCGGGCTCTGCGCATTCCATTGGCCTGTTTCTGCCGATGCTGACGATGGCGTCAAATTTACCCTGCTTTTTTCAGCCAATGTCAACGGTGAGCTCGAACCCTGCGGCTGAGGATCGGGACGTTTGGGCGGTCTGTCCGAGAAAGCCAACTCGCTAAAAAAAATCTGGAGAAATACAGGCGGTCGAGTCGTTGTTGTCGACGCCGGCAATCCACTCTTTCGAAAAAAAGGGCACTACCCTCCTGAATCCGATGAATTCATTACCGCCGCTACCATCGCTGAAATCTATACACTGCTTAACCATGATGCGGTTGCCGTTGGCGCCAATGATCTTTCGGGCGGTCTTGATCTTCTGCGGGAAACAGAAAATCAAGGGCTACCATGGGTCTCGGCGAACCTATACGACAACAATGGTAAGCCTGTTTTTCCTCCGTATATCTCCAAAACATTTGACAACCTGTCCATTGCATTTGTGGGCATTACCGGACCGTCACATTCAGATTCAGGTGATTTTATAATCAAGGATGGTGGTGAGGTTCTCGCCGATCTCCTGCCCGCTCTTGACAAAGTTTCCGATCTCATTATCCTGCTTAGTGCCATGCCATTAGAGGATACTGTCGGCTTTATCGAACAGTCTCCCCATATAGATCTAGCAATAGCCGCGGACGACACCAAAGGCAATATCATCCCATTTCTGTCCGGCACCACTCTGGTTACGCAAACAGGAAACAGAGGTCGCTATCAGGGCGTCCTATCCGTGCATTGGAATGGCAGTCCCCTGGGAATAGGCACTAGTAAAGAACTTCTGACATTGAGAAAAAGATTTAAAACTATCAATCTGCGATTAAATCGATTGAAGACCAATCCATCGGACGCTAATTCCAAAATTGAGCAAATTGCACAGCTGGAAGAGCAGAAACTCGAATTAATCGGACAGATTGCAAATCTTGAAAAGGCGCAGGAATCGTGGGGCGACAGGAATAATGTCAGTATCTACGAGCACCGTTTCGTTCCCCTTGCTGACACCGGAAGGACCGATCCCCAGATCGATTTTATTATCAAGGATACCAAAAAACGTTTAGCCGCTAAACGCACCCAATAATTCACCCAAAAAAAAGGCCCGGTTCCACTGGAACCGGGCCTCGGATTGCATTTTGGTAAGAATAAATGCTTAGCAGCCGAATGCCTCCTGCAGATTGGGTACTGTCTGCTTCTTGCGGCTCATCATGCCATCAATCCACATCGAGCCACCGTCCAACTTGGAGTTGAAAGCGCTTTCGATCATGGCAGGATCGTCGGAAATAACAACCAGGTCAGTTCCTTCCTTGACCACGTCGGTGAGCATAAGCAGTACAGAATGACGACCATCGGCTTTGACCTCTTCCATTGCTTTGACCAACTCGTCACGAACAGCAGTCACCTGATCGATGGTAGCAAGTTCAAGCTGTCCAACACCAACTTTGTTGCCCTTCATATCAAAATCCTTGTAATCGCGGAAAAGCAGATCTTTGGCGGGGACGCCATCAACCGCAGACTTGGCTTTGAGCATATCCATGAAGAGCTCATCGGTATCTGTGACACCAGCAACTTCCTTAAGCTCTGCGACTGCAGCTTTGTCATCGTCGGTACAGGTGGGCGACTTAAAATTCACAGTATCACTCAGAATTGCGCAGAGCATGCCGCCAGCAACATTTTTGGGTATTTCAACACCAGCTTCTTTGAACATCTTGTTGAGAACGGTACCGGTGCAGCCAACCGGTTCGGCTCGGAAAAGGATTGGGTTGTTGGTGGTCACATCACCAATCTTATGATGATCGACGATAGCCACGACTTCACCATCACCAAGATTTGCAGGGCCCTGGGCAATATCACTGAAATCAACAAGAGCTAGCTGCTTGCCACCGGCATCGGCAATTGCTTCCGGGGCGGCCAGACCGAAACGGTCGAGCACAAGCTTGGATTCGGGATTGAGCCCATCAGCATCGCACTGCATACAGGCTTTAGCATCAGTTCCCTGAGCATTGAGAAGAGCAGCATAAGCTATGGCAGAAGTTACAGAATCGGTATCCGGGCTCGAGTGGCCAACTACGCATACAGTCATTTTTTTATCCTCCGATAAATGTTGATTGTTTAAAGGCTTCAAGGCAAGTCATGAACAGACCTGCTTGTTCGTTAAAACAGTCGCTTAAAATAGTGTTTTCACCTCAGACCGTCAAGTATAAAAGGTTGGTGAACGGCCATTCATAATTAAACCAGTTCATCCTAATCTTTATGCCACTAAGATCTTGAATATCTATGTCTTTTGAGCCCCTTGACGATGATTATTTCCCTCGTGACTTATGATCGGCGACCCGTTATATTGGGTCGAGGCAGATTACTACTATTTCAATAATTTACCTACCTAGACCTGATGGAAGACCAAGGCTTAGAGCAACTCGACAAACCTGGCGGCTCCAGATCGATTATCCCTTATATAATCATCGCCTTGCTGACAATCGTAATCTTAATCTTGCTCCTGGTATTCTTTCTGAGCCCGGAGTCCATAACTGGATTTCGTAACACTATCGGTTTATCTCCCGATTCGCAGCAGAGTACAGGAGTCGTCGGTTCTGCTGGAACACCTGAGAATGGTGATGCATCAACTGGCACACTGGAACTCAGCCAGGTCGATTCCGCCGGTACCACTGATCGATCGGATTCAGCAGAGCAAGCGACTTCTGGTCTGCCAGGAGAAAGTGGTGGTACCGGTGCTCAAGGCGTATCCCCTTTTGGTGCTGGGGGGGATCAGGATCTATCGTGCAGTGAACTGGCGGATAATGTTGAAACTTTCTTAAATACGCTCGATAGCAGGCAATATATCAAAGATTTTCAGCTCGCATCCCCTAGTTCGGTCTATTTTCCAGAACTCATCCAGAAACTTGTAAACAACCCTCCCATCGTCAGCGGCGAAACTGATGATTTGTTTACAATTCTTCAAAATACTGCACATTTTTTCCGTATAATCGGCAAAAAAAATATTCTTTTACTTAAAGGCATCCTCGATCGAGAACGTGCGACATTCGAACAGACACTGTTCGATTTCTACAGGCTCACCAAAGAGCCAGAGTGTCTCAAAACACGTTTCAACCTCGAAATTGGTCATGACCCTCTTTATTCCTACGCTGGATTTTTCCTCAATACCATGGGCGGCAGGCTCTACCTGTTCCGCAGAGATTCCATGTCACGCATGGTGGTCAATTTTTATTCTATTCTCATCATTGAACAGGCAAACCGCGAAGGGAGAAATAAATACGGGATCGCCATTAAGGATGCGATCGATAATCTGATCATCGAAATAGAGTCGAGCCGGATAAAATTGCAAATGCGCGATTTCTACCTTGATACGCTCTATGACTTGAAGGTCAAATACCAGTAGTTGCATGGCATGTGCCATTCTCTGGTATGCTTCCCTTACCGTTGAATCAAAACCATTCAGGCAGTTATGAGTAATCAGTCCCTACCCGATTCGCTTTTTACATTTATAGGCTCAACCCCAACTCCATTTCACGCCGCCGCCAATATCGTCCGAATTCTGAAGATCGCCGGCTTTAACATTCTCAATGAAAATGAGAAATGGGCCATCGATCAAGAGGGAAAATATGCGATTACCAGAAATGGTTCAGTGGTCGCGTTCACCACTGGTAAGGGAAATTTCACCCAACAAGGTTTCAGAATTGCCGGGGCCCATACCGACAGCCCCAGTCTTCAACTCAAGCCCCATCCGCGCTCTCCCCTCTCTCCATATTTCCAGTTCAGCGTAGAGAAGTATGGAGGTGTACTGCTCAACACCTGGTTTGACCGGGAGCTTTCTCTGGCAGGTAGAGTAACCGTTCTCACCGAAGACGGATCCGCCTGCTCCTGTCTCATCGACTTTCAAAAGCCGGTTCTCTACATACCAAGTCTCGCCATTCACCTGGACAGAAAAGTTAATGAGGGCAAAGAGATAAACGCTCAGAATGATATCTGCCCCATATTTGCCCAGAATGTCTCCTCGGAGGACCAGTGGCATTGTCTGCTGCTCGAACGCCTCAACGCAGCCAATAGTGACCTCGCCGCCCGTTCGGTTCTCGGCTACGATCTTTTCTGCTACGACTGCGCCCCGCCCCGTTACTTCGGACTTGACCACGAGTTCATATGTGGGCCGAGACTCGATAATCTGCTGAGTTGTTTCATTGCTTTACAGGCACTCCTGGATAAAGAGGGCCCTTCGAACTGCATGCTCATATTCACCAACCATGAAGAAATAGGCTCAACCAGCAGCAGCGGCGCTTTAAGCAATTTTTCTTCATCAGTCTTAGCCAGAATATGCGGCAGTGTTGAAGATCAAGCCATGGCCATCAACCGCTCTTTTTTCATCTCATTCGACAACGCCCACGCCAGCCATCCCAACTTCTCCGACAAGGGCGACACCGACCACCAGGTCGTATTGAACAAGGGTCCTGTCATTAAGATAAACAGCTCCCAGCGCTACTGCTCTAACTCGCGCAGTGGCGCTATGTTCAAATTGCTGTGCGCTGAGATCGGCGTGCAGACCCAGGATTTCATCATGAGAAGCGATATGGCTTGCGGTTCGACCATCGGTCCCTTGACCAGCGCCGTACTAGGTGTTGAAGGTGTCGATGTTGGCGTTCCGACCTGGGCGATGCACTCAATACGGGAGGTCACCGGTGCTATGGATCCGGAATTGATCTATCTCGCCGCCCACCATTTTTTTAACCGAGATACATTGCCAGTAATATCAATTATTTAATTTATTCTATATGACATTGTGGCAATTGACTTTCAGCCGCTATTACAGTAGGCAAAACAATAGTTTTGGTGTTTTGCAAATACACGATAATTTGGAGTTGATCTGGTGCTTATATCACCGCTTACACACTTGATACCCTTCTCGCGCTCACCCTTGCGGCCAGAGACATTATTACCATCCCCGGCCGCCTGTTTTTCTTTTCCTTTTTCAACCCGTTAATACTTAACCAAGGAGGAATTATGAAAAGAGCTTTAATTTTCGGGCTGATCGGTTGTGCCGGCTGCATAATGCTGGCCCTTAATGCATCTGGCGCCGGGGGGCCGAAGCCGGAACCACCGCCCAAGGCGACGACAATTGCCGAACTAGCCGAGCGGTATGATTCAAGCAGGTGCGCGGACTGTCACGAAGAAATATACGATGAGTGGGAAGAATCTTTGCACGCTCGATCTGTCCTCGGCTCCCCCAGAACCGCTCCCACGATCATTACGACAATTGAAAAAGGACTAAAGCTATTTCCTTATTCAGGTGTCAAAAGTGACGACGATATCACGGTAGAACACCTGATGCTATGTGCCAAATGTCATTTGCCGCAACTCGATGAAGCCACCGATGACGTGGCCCGTGAGATAGTCGCCACCATCAGGGGATGGCAGCAGGCCTATCGAGATGGTGATGATGATAAAGCCGAAGAGTTGGAGGAGACCATCGAAAGCCTGAATATTGGCTGCATGGTCTGCCATAACAAAATAGCCTTGATCCATAAGTACGCCGATGGCTACCCACAGCCCGATACGGTATATGGGGGGCAGGAAGGCGATCACGACGACGATGAGTATTCTCTGATGGCAGAAGCTCCTGCAATCGGCGAATCCATTTTCTGCGGTCAGTGTCATGGCCAGGGGCCTAATTTCGAGCTGGAACACCCCTCACAGTGTGCCACCGCATACGGCAGCTATCTGTTTGCCTATGTTGCCCACGGGGGAAGCGAGTCCTGTCAGGAATGCCATATGTATAAATCGGAACTGGGGCACAACATGCAATCCTACCGTGACGACTCCATGATCGAGATGGCTCTTGACGTCAAGGTGGAGTCCCAGTCACTTTTCTGGCGGAAAAACAAAGAAGAAGGAGTCGTCCCCATTGGAGTCATCGATGTTTCGATGTACAATAAATCCGGGCATGCCATACCAGACGGCTGACCGACTCCGAATAGGCTGGTCCTGGATGTGACCGCCGAGACGAGCGATGAGACCGTTGTTTACAATGAGCAGCGCATTTACATGCCTTTTCCCGGAAGGTTTGGACGAGGTAAAGAAATGGGCCGGGGGCCCTATGAAAAGAGTGGTATTTTGCGCGAAACGAGCCTGGCTCCATTGAAGAGCACCCATGAAACCTTTGAGATAGCCTACCCATTTGAAGATGTCGAAAAAGATGGGAAAACCAGGCGTGAACTTCTCAAAGACGAACTGAATGTGACGGTGACCTTATACTATGTCCCCTTCGGTGAGTTTGACGGAAATGAAGTGGTATTCTTCGAAGAGGAAAAAACCATCGACCTGAAAACCGAGTGGATCTGGAGGTAAACCGCTGATCCTTGTTTTTTTGAAAAAGCCCGTATGCTTAGTGTATGCGGGCTTTTATTCTGCCTGCTGAGATAACCGGTTGTAGGAAAAAATACGTTGCACAAGATAAGTTTTGTGGTACATTTTTAATCGTTTAATTATTTAATTTATCCATTACGTATCTGTGGTGATCATCGTAGTGCTTTCATTCGCAGATAACTGCCATACTAAAAAATCACACGGGAGACATGACAATGAAGATCAGAAGTTTTATTAATTTCATTCCTGTGGCATTGATGCTGGCGCTGATTATGTCAGGGTGCGCTCAACAGCAAGGTGCCACCACGGCCAGCCAGGAAGCCAAGCCTGCGGTTGCCGAGAAGAAGGACCCATTTGTCTTAAAAGGACCAGTAGTTGGCCGCTCCAACAAAGCTAAAACCATCTCAATCACTGTCGGCAGCGGGGCTGCCGCCAAAACCATGATGGTGCGCTTCGATGACCAAACCGAGGGCATAGAATATGCCAAAAAAGGAGAAGCGGCGATCATCAGGTGGGAGCAGCGCGGAGAAGACAAGTTTGCCACGGTGATCAAACCCAAACTTGCCAAGCTTCCCGAGGGTGTCACCGAGATTAACGTTGATGAATTGTACCAGCTCCTCGAGGATCAGGTACCTATGACTTTAGTAGATGCACGTCCTGAATTACGTTATAACCAGGGACATCTGCCAACGGCGGTGTCGATTCCAGTACCTAAGTTGAAAGAGAAAAAAGCTGAAGTTCTGCCTCAAGACAAAGATAAATTACTCGTCTTTTACTGTGGGGGCTATACCTGAGGGATGTCCACCGCAAACGCCGGTCTGGCGAAAAAACTTGGCTATACCAACGTGCGAGCATTTTTAGCTGGTGAACCTGCCTGGAGTGAGGAAGGTTACCCGGTTTATGCCTCCAATCAGTTTGTCGGTAAGGGAAATATAGTCCTCATCGACCTGCGCAAAGGCGATGCTCCAGTTAAGGGAAGAATCCCACGCTCAGTACAGATACATTATGATGAGCTTGAAAACCGCATGGATGACATTCCGCGTAATGCCCCGGTGGTGGTTTACAGCGATAACATGGAAGAAGCCCAGGACGCATACGAAGACCTCAAAGATGAGGGTTTCAAAACAGTTGCGATGGTCAAAGGCAATTTTCAGGGCTGGGTGGCCTCGGGCGCTGAAGTCGAATCAGGACCGATCTTCTCCAATGAGATCCGCTGGGTCAGAAAGCTCGGCAAGGGAGAGGTCTCCGTCGCAGAATTTCGTCAGGCGATAATGGGAGAGTTGCCCGACACTTTCGTTGTCGACGCCCGCACCAAAGACGAAGTGGCTGAATTGGGTATATTCACCAACACGGTTAATATACCATTGGATGAAATCCCCAAACGGATGAATGAACTGCCAAAGGATAAACGGATCTTCGTCCATTGCTCCACCGGTGCCCGGGCCGATCTTGCCTATAGGGAACTAATCGGGAACGGGTTTGACGTCAAATTTCTGCTCCTTGACATATCGGATGCGGAATGCGATTGCCCAATAATCATCCCGGCCAAACAAGGCTAAGCACTCAGAGAACTGACTAGAACCAGGGGACAGGCGGTCAATCCGTCTGTTCCCTTTTTTTTTGTTCCACGGTAGAGTGGTCATTTATTTCTCCCATCGACCAAAGGAATTAGAGATATGAGCAATGATGATCAGAAAATCATCTATTCGATGATCAAGGTGAGCAAGAATTTTAACAACAGGCCTGTTCTGAAGAGTATTTCCCTATCCTATTTTTATGGTGCCAAAATTGGAGTTCTCGGTTTGAACGGCTCGGGGAAATCCACTCTGCTTCGGATCCTGGCAGGTATTGATACAGAGTTTGACGGTAAAACCGTCCTGGCCCCTGGCCACACAATCGATTACCTGGAGCAGGAACCTTTACTTGACCCCGAAAAAACCGTAAAAGAGATTGTTGAGGAAGGAGTAGAGCACACCCTGGCATTACTGGCCGAATTTAATTCTATCAACGAGAAATTTGCTGAACCGATGAGCGATGATGAGATGCAGACACTCATTGAAAAACAGGCTGAGGTTCAGGAAAAACTCGATGCGTCGGCGGCCTGGGATATTGACAGCAGATTGGAGATGGCGATGGATGCCCTGCGCTGCCCTCCTTCGGACACTAAATGCGGAGTCCTTTCCGGAGGTGAAAAACGGCGAGTAGCCCTGTGCCGAATTCTTCTCAAAAAACCAGACATACTCCTGCTCGACGAACCCACCAACCACCTCGATGCCGAAACGGTAGCCTGGCTTGAAAGGCATTTACAGGACTACAGCGGCACGGTAATCGCGGTCACCCATGACCGCTACTTTCTCGATAATGTGGCCGGCTGGATCCTCGAACTTGACCGAGGGGCCGGTATCCCCTGGAAAGGTAATTATTCTTCCTGGCTGGAGCAGAAACAGAAACGGTTGGCGGTCGAGGACAAGCAGGAAAGCCACCGCCAGAAAACTCTTCAGCGCGAACTCGAATGGATACGGATGTCGCCCAAGGGCAGACGATCCAAATCCAAGGCTCGAATCAACTCCTACCAGGAACTGCTTGATTCAGGTACGTCTGACAAGGTAAAAGACCTGGAAATTTATATACCCCCGGGACCGCGACTGGGAAAGAAGGTTATCGAGGCCCAAAATGTAAAGAAATGTTTCGGCGACCGGGTTCTATTTCAAAATCTGGAGCTCACCCTCCCTGCTGGAGGTATTGTCGGTGTCATAGGGCCCAATGGGGCAGGTAAATCCACACTGTTCAACATGATTACCGATCAGCTGGAACCTGATGAGGGAACCATCAGTCTCGGTGATTCGGTGAAACTCACCTACGTGGATCAGAGCAGAGATACGTTAGTGCCCGATCAAACCATATTTGAAGCCATTTCAGAAGGACAGGACACCATCTGGCTCGGCACCAAAGAGGTGAACAGCAGGGCCTACGTGGCCAGGTTCAATTTCTCCGGATCTGACCAGCAGCAGAAAATCACACAGATCTCTGGAGGTCAGAGAAACAGGGTTCATCTGGCTAAAATGCTCAAGGACGGTGGCAATGTACTACTGCTTGACGAACCCACCAACGATCTTGATGTCAATACCCTGAGGGCCCTGGAAGAGGCACTTGAAAACTATCTCGGCTGTGTTGTCGTCATCAGCCACGACCGCTGGTTTCTTGACAGGATCGCCACCCATATCCTGGCCTTTGAAGGGGATTCGCAAACCGTGTGGTTCGAAGGCAACTACTCCGATTATGAAAAGGACAGGAAAAAAAGACTTGGCGCCGCGGCAGATCAACCGCAGCGTATCAAATACCGGCATCTTACCAGATAGGACCGAATCTGGCTTTACCGTGCATTGATGTCGTCGAGAGCTATTCGGCCTGACCTGACCAACACCAGTTCATTGCCCTCGCTCCTGAGCACTGTTGACGGCGGTACCTGGTCAAGATGACCACCATCGACAATCAGCTCTATTGAGCTCGAAAAGCTGCTTATCAGCTCCTCAACCGACCAGGCCGGCTGTTCACCACTGACATTGGCACTGGTCGCCGTAATCATTCCACCAGCCTGACGGCATATTTCAGCAGCAGCCCGATTTGACGAAATTCTGACTCCAATG
>JABDQA010000017.1 GCA_013042475.1 Desulfofustis sp. | reverse complement strand
GCAGATAGGGGCTCACTTCGCCGTCGGTCCCGGGCGGAGTGACCATGACCCGCTGCTGAACCCCGGCGATCGCTGCGGGAATCCCGTTCATCAGCACCGAGGACACCAGCGGCGTCGAACCGCTCCTGCCGCCGGGAACGTAGAGACCGCAGCTGTCCACCGGTCGGACCAGACGGCCGACAATGGTGCCGTCGTCACGGGTCTGCAGCCACGAGTCTTCCATCTCACGCTGGTGAAAAGTTTCGATTCGCTCGATGGCGATTTCGAGGGTCAGCAGAAATTGCTGATCGACGAGCTCGTATGCCCGACGGAACTCCTCTGCAGAAACGCTCATGGAGCCCACGTCCAGATCGGGTGAATCGAATTTCCTGGCATAGGACAGGACGGCTTCATCACCTCCTGTTTTCACTGCGTCGATAATCTTTGTGACCGACCGGGTACACGAATCGTCGCCGGTCTCAAATCTGGCCAGCAGCGCATCGATCGCTTCCTGACCTTCAGCGCTATTGGCATGCAACGCTTTGACAATCATATCTTCTTCATAATAGTGTACAAATTCATATTCATCGCCAGTCTCGGCGGCGGCACGGCTGGCCATTATACGCGATCTGTCAATGATTTAAAAGCAGAACCGACAGCATGACAGTCAAGTCGACACAATAGCCAATATGTCCACTCTCGCATATGCGTATAAGCCAGCTTTGGAGATGAAAATACAATAGGTATTGTACCCCCAGCGTCCCACAAATATCTTTGAAGTTATCCGAAAAGGAAATATAGTTGTCATGCTAAACTGGTTAAAACTACGAAATGAAATAATATTTTAAACCAAGAGGGCGAAGCCGAACAGCCGCTATTCAGCGGTTTCCTCTTCGCAACCGACACCATATGGATTTCGAAGCAAAATGGATCGCCTGGGAAACCACCAGGAGGTGCAACCTAAAATGCGTGCACTGCAGGTCATCCTCCGAGCTCGAGGTGCAGGGTCATCCCGATTTCTCCCTCGAGCAGGCCACGCACATTCTCGACGACATCAGCTCGTACGCCAACCCTGTGATCGTCCTCTCCGGCGGTGAACCGCTGCTGCGGCCGGATATTTTCGACATCGCCCGCTACGGTACCGACAAGGGGCTGCGTATGTGTCTGGCCACCAACGGCACCCTGGTCAACGAATCGGTGTGCACCAAGATCAAGGAAGCCGATATTAAAATGGTATCGCTCAGTCTTGACGGTGCCAAAGCCGAAACCCACGACGATTTTCGCAACCAGCCCGGGGCCTTTGACGGCACCATGAGAGCTATCGATCTGTTCAACCGGCACGATATCCCCTTTCTGGTCAATTCCTCCTTCACCGTGCGTAACAAAGACGAGATACCCGAGATTTTCAAGCTGGTGAAAAATCTTGGCGCAACCGCCTGGTATATGTTCATGATCGTTCCCACCGGACGGGGAGAAGATGTGATGGACGAGTTGATTCCCGAGCATCTTTATGACGAGATTCTCGAGTGGCACTACCAGGTGGAAAAACAGGAAACTGAAATTCTCATGCGGCCCACCTGCGCCCCTCATTACTATCGCATCGTCCGCCAGAAGGCGAAGGAAGAAGGGGAAAAATTCAAACGCCGCAACCTGAAGTTTTCCACCGGCGGCTCCAAGGGCTGCCTGGCCGGACAGCTGATCTGCCTGATCGACGTCGACGGGGAGGTGCTGCCCTGCAGTTATTTCCCTAAATCGGCGGGCAACGTCAACAATCAGCCGTTCAAGGAAATCTGGGAGAATTCGGAACTCTTCCTGAAGTTGAGGGATTTCAAAGGCTACAAAGACAATTGCGGTCGCTGTGAGTATATCAATGTCTGCGGTGGCTGCCGGGCGCGAGCCTACGCAATTACCGGCGATTACCTGGCCCAGGAACCATTCTGCAGCTATGTTCCTGGAAAGCCTATCAAATAAACAAAAACCAGCGCTTAGACCATGAATGACACCTTCCTGAAAGCCTGCAGAGGCGAACCGACCGAATTCACCCCGATCTGGATGATGCGGCAGGCCGGGCGCTACCTGCCTGAGTATCAGAAAGTCCGCCGCGGCCGCACCTTTCTGGAGTTGTGTAAATCCCCGGAGCTCTGTGTCGAAGTGACGCTGCAGCCCATCGATAGATACGGTATGGATGCGGCGATCCTGTTCTCCGATATCCTCGTCCCCATGGAAGCGATGGGACTAGAACTCGAGTTCCACGAAGGCAGAGGTCCCGTCTTTCCTCAGACGGTGCGGGACCGGGCCGCACTGGACCGGCTGGTCGTGCCCGACCCCCATGAATCCATGGGGTTTGTGATGGAGACCGTCCGGCTGCTCAGAAAGGAGCTGCAAGTGCCGCTTATCGGTTTTGCCGGGGCGCCTTTCACCTGCGCCACCTACCTGATCGAGGGAGGCTCGTCGAAGGTGTTCTGGAATACCAAAAAAATGATGTATACCGCCCCGGACCTGTTCCACGGTCTGATGGAAAAAATCACCCTCTGCACCATCGACTATCTCAAGGCCCAGGCCGAGGCAGGCGCCCAGGCCCTGCAGCTCTTCGACTCCTGGGCCGGCATCCTCGCCCCCCGTGATTTCGAAGCTTATGCCTTTCCCTATGTGACGCGCATCATCGAGGCGCTGAAACCCTCAGCGGTGCCGTTTATCTATTTCGCCAACAACGGCGCCACCCTGCTCGATTATTCCGCCCGCTCCGGCGCCGATGTCATTGGACTCGACTGGCGCATCAATATTGGCGATGCAATTGCGCGGGTTGGCGATAAGGCCGTACAGGGCAACATCGATCCCTTCGCGCTGCTGCTGCCCGAAAAGCAGTTGCGGGATCGAATCAAGCAGTTGCTCGACGACGCCCGCCAGGCCAAAGGTCACATTTTCAACCTTGGCCACGGCATCCACCAGTTCACCCCACCTGAACAGGCCAAAATACTGGTGGACACCGTTCACGAACTGAGCAGGCGTTAGATAGGGGGTTCGGATGGCCGTGAACATACCTTCCATCAATCAGTGTCTGGCGTTGATGGACAGGTACGAAATGCTGGCCAATATCAGAGAACATTCGTTTATCGTTGCCCGGGTTGCGGAGACCATCGTCAACGGTCTGCAGCTTCCTGAGAACGATGGTGCTGTCCCACCCGATCTCGACCTGGTGCTGGCCGGCGCCCTGCTGCATGATATTGCCAAAACCATGTGCCTCGACGGCAGCTGTCAACACGCCGAAGAGGGCATGCTGATCTGCGCCGAGCACAATTATCCAGAGGTGGCAACCATCGTCGGGCAGCACGTGATCCTGGGCAGCTTCAATGCAGATGACTACCGGCTCGGTTGCTTCCCGGCCAGGGAGATCGTCTACTATGCCGACAAGCGCGTGCGGCATACTGAGATCGTGCCGCTGAGCCAGCGACTCGACTACATCATCGATCACTATTCAGGCGGCAGCGACCACATCTCCAAGCGGATACGGCAAAACTTCGACCGCTGCGTCGAACTCGAGAATTACCTGTTCGGATTCCTGCCCTTCGGGCCGACTGATCTGGCTGTGGTTGTGGACCCAACCCCCTTCAGTGCCCCTCGATGAGCGACGCACGTCGCCTCGAACAGATGTGCAGGATTTTCGTGTGCCCCTGTCCGCCCAATTCGAGCTGCTGAAGCCATGCCGCTTTTGCCCGTTCCCGCTTACCGCCCCCCGTTTCCGTTCACCAGCGGACATCTGCAGACCATGTATCCGACCCTCTTCAGGAGAATGCCATCAACTAATCCGATTCGGGAACGGCTTGAAACCCCCGACGGTGACTTCATCGATATCGACTGGCATTACAGCCCCACCTCCCCCTGCCGCGGCCTGGTGATAGTCAGCCACGGCCTGCAAAGAGGCTATGAACGTGCCGCCCTGGCCTTTATCGAAGAAATGAGTGGGGACTGAAAGCTAGCACTTTTCCTCGGGTCTGCGCTCCGGGATATAGACGTGCGGCACCTTGCCTTCATTCCAGGCGGTGCTCACGTAAAGTCCGCAATAACAACTGCCGAACTCCTCGACATCGGGCTCCCGATACTCGCACGGACAGAT
>JABDQA010000013.1 GCA_013042475.1 Desulfofustis sp. | reverse complement strand
GACGATCCTGAAGTATTGGTGCGATTTCCAGGCATAGGAAATGCGACCGCAGCTTCCATTTGTGTATTTGCCTTCAATCAGCCCCACGCGTTTATCGAAACCAACATCCGCACGGTATTCATCCATTTCTTTTTCCCTGATCAGATCGGTGTGGCTGATGCCGAGATTATGGATCTGGTGGAACAGACCGTTGATCGGGATAATCCGCGTGACTGGTACTATGCGCTCATGGACTACGGGGTTATGCTCAAAAAGACGGTCGGCAACCTGAGTCGCAAGAGCAGCGGCTACAGAAAACAGTCACGCTTCGAAGGGTCCGACCGTCAGCTGCGCGGCAGAATTCTTGATCTGTTGCTGCAGAACAGCCGCATGGATGCCAGCACCGCCGCGGCTCTTCTCGCACACTCTGAGGAGCGGATCACTGCTCTGCTCGAAGGGCTCACTGCTGAAGGGCTGGTGGTTGAGCAGAACGGCAACTACAGACTTGCCTAGGGACTTTCCTGCGCCTCATCTTCAGCAAATTTGGTGACCTTGCTTTCGGCGAAAAAGAAGTGGAGAAACAGGCAAAAGGCGATTAACGAGGCCACGCCAATGCCAAGGTTGTTTTTGCCCAAAGGGGCGAAAATGCCTACCACCAGCCAATGGAAGGTAATCACTGCCCAGGAATTGAGCTTGAGGGGAAAGTCGTTCCAGCGAATGAGAATGAGCAGGCCACTCAGGCCCCATCCATAGAGAGACAGATAGGAGTGGCTGTCAAGCAGGAGTCTGCCGTAGCGGTAGTAGAGTTCGGGGAAGTTGGCAAGTTCGATGTAAAAAATGCCGGTAATTCCGGTGAAAACCAGAAAGGTCATTCCCGACAGAAGAAAATGTTTCTGCTGCTGTTTTACGCCCAGAAGCAGAAAAAAGGAGAAGATCATTAACACGGTGATAAAGAGAATCGTGGCGATCAGGAACTTGGCAATGGCGAGCTCGAACACGATGAACAGAAAGAATATGATGACTCCCAGATTCACCGTCCAGAAGAACGATTGCTTGATATAGCGCAGCTGCTCAGAGATGTCTCTTCTGATAAAGGAAAACATCACCGACATGGTAATCAGTGAAACCGGGAAGGAGTAGCCCAGAAAGAAGACATTGAGAGTCAGGTTTTTGTATGGCAGCCAGTGCAGAGAGGTGTCGTTCAAAAGTACGAATGTAGCGATGAAAAGCGACAGCGAGAGGCACAGTACAGAGGCGTGATGAAACTTGTCGACCACCGAAACCTTGAGGTCAAACAACTCGCGGGGCAGAAAGGAAAAGGCTCGGATGCGAATGGATTCGACGACTACTCCAAGGCTGAACGAGATCAGTGCCGCAGCCGGAAACATATTGAGGAAGGCAAACACCGCGTATGCCAGGCTGAGCATCAGAAAAAGATAACACCGTGGTGACGGTGACGGTTGATTTTCCGTGTGATAACAAATGATGAATCCACCGGCGCAGAGATTGAATAAAAAGATGTGCAGCCGCTCGAAATTCTTATCCCAGATCTGATCGGTGAAGCCGAACATGAAGGCGATGACCATCAGACCGAGAATAAAAAAGCGCAGCCGTGGGTTAACAAAGAACTCTCTATTTATCGGATGGTCAATGCGCATGGGCGACGGTCATCATAGGTTTTGTGAGCACCATTGAACGATCATGTTCTCTATGCAACAGTGGTGAAATAAAGCCGGGAAATGGATTTCTTTCAACAGAATTCGAATGCAGAACAAAAATGAAGGTGTCCCGTCTTTCTGTCAGAACACCACGTTGGTCCCTCCACCCATGAATGTCAGGTTAAAAACGATAGCCGTAGCGTAACCCCAACGTGTCAAGTCCTTCATTGGGGTCTGCCAGGTAGGCATTTGATATATGATCAAACATCAGGGAGATGAGATGGCGGTCGCCAATGGTAAAACCCACTTCGAAAGCCAGACGAAAAAGAACGGTAGAGCCGAGCTGGTTCATGTCGGCCACATTTCCCTCATCGGTTTCACCGTTGTGGACGGCCAGTCCGAGTCCCAGATCAACAAAGTAGCCCCGTGGCCAGCGATGCTCCCACACGGCTCCACCATAGAGAATGGAAGTATCCCCCTGGCCATTGAGCGAAAACCCAAGGTTCGGTCGCAGAATTCCGCTCAGAAGGTCGAGGGAGGGAGAAAATATCAACTCTGCATTGAAGTCGAATCCCCCTTCGTTGCCTGAGCCTCCCCACACGCCAAGATCGTGGTAGAGCACTCCCACACGAATCTCATCAACTGGGTTGGTGTGGCCTGGTGAAGTCGTTAACAGGGTAAAGAACAGCAGCAGTCCAAGTTGAAGCCGACCATAGAATGCAGAGCGTTTCATACCACAAAGAGTGGGCGTAGGAGGCTCACCTGTCTTGTTGCAGAATTTTGAGAAGTTGGCCGGCCGCACTGGTCGGAGATACCGTCTGCCGATCGATGGCACTCTGCAGCTCCGGCAGGCGGACCTGGATATCGGGGTGGTTGAAAAACCAGGATCGCAGTCCTTCTTCGAGCAGGAAATACATCCAGTCGAGCGCCTGTTTTTTTCGTTTCGACTGCAGCTCACCTGCCGCCTCGAGTGCAGCTCGGTGCTGGTTTACCGTCTCCCAGATCTCCGTCAGCCCGCTCTTTTTTAACGCACTGCACGTCAGTACTTGAGGAGACCAGTGAGCGCTTCCCGGGGTCAGGATGTGCAGGGCCGTTTCATACTCCCTTCTGGCCCTTTCAGCCCGGACGACATTGTCACCGTCGGCCTTGTTGATAACAATCGTGTCGGCTACTTCCAGTATTCCCTTTTTGATTCCTTGGAGCTCATCGCCGGCACCGGCGATCATAAGAACCAGGAAAAAATCGACCATCGAGGCCACGGCAGTTTCCGACTGGCCAACACCGACGGTTTCGATGATCACCCCGTCAAAACCGGCCGCTTCACCGGCCAGCATTGTCTCCCTGGTTTTTCTGGCAACCCCGCCCAGGGTACCGCCAGAGGGTGAGGGGCGAATAAAGGCACGATCATTGACCGAAAGCTCAAGCATTCTGGTTTTATCGCCGAGGACCGAGCCCCCGCTTCGGGCACTTGAGGGGTCTATGGCCAGCACCGCCACCCGGTGCCCGAGGTTGGTCAGCAGGGTTCCGAAACTCTCGATAAAGGTCGATTTACCCGCCCCTGGAACGCCGGTGATGCCGAGACGGACGGCGTTGCCGGTGTGGGGCAGCAATTTTTCAATGATGGTGACCGCCATTTCCTGATGGCTCGGCAGGGAGCTTTCGATCAGGGTAATGGTTCTCGACAGCATCAGCCTATTGGAGTCGAGCACACCTTGCACGTAATAATCGGGGTCTTTCTGCATGGGGTCCTGCGCTGCCTGGTCTAACTAGGTTGTCTCTGTCTACAAAGACCAACGGGAGCAGCTTAGGCCGCTCCCGTTGGGTCTCTGCGATGGTTAAGCGCTAGGCTGCTTTTTCAATCAGATCGAGAGTACGGTTGGCTGAATCTATAATCGAGGTGCCCGGCCCAAACACTGCCTGAACGCCTCGTTCGTACAAATAATCATAATCTTTCGGCGGAATGATGCCACCCGCCACCACTTTGATATCGGCACCACCTTGTTTCTTCAATTCATCAACCAGGCCGGGAACCAATGTCTTGTGCCCTGCAGTCAGACTGGAGGCGCCGACCACGTGGACATCATTTTCGATGGCCATTTTGGCTGCCTCTTCCGGGGTCTGAAACAGCGGCCCGATATCGACATCGAAGCCGATATCGGCATACGCGCTGGCAACCACTTTGATGCCCCGATCATGCCCGTCCTGCCCCATTTTAGTGACCAGCATGCGGGGGCGGCGGCCGTGGTTTTTGAGGAAATTCTCGGTGCGTTGACGCAGCTGCAGCAGATTTTCCGAGTCTGAAGAAAACTCTGAGGCATAGGCGCCGGATATGCATCTGGTGTTGGCGACAAAGCGACCAAAGACTTTCTCCATTGCATCGGATACTTCACCAACGGTTGCCCGGGCCCGTATGGCCGGCAGCGCCGCTTCGAGTAGATTACCGCCCTCCTTGGCAATCCGGGTGATCTCGGCAAGTGCCGTATCGACAGCGGCCTGATCACGGGTCTCTCTGATCTGATCGATTCTGGCCACCTGTTCATCACGAACCGAGGCTGGAACTTCCCTGATCTCGAAATCGATATTTTCGTCCTTGAGCTGATATTTATTGACACCGACGATCACATCGAGGCCTTGATCGATTCGGGCCTGCTTCCGCGCGGCCGATTCTTCGATGCGCATTTTCGGCATGCCGGACTCGATGGCTTTGGCCATACCACCGAGTTCCTCGACCTCGTCGATTATTTTCAGCGCCTGTTCAACGATCGAATTGGTCAGCGATTCGACATAGTAAGAACCACCCAATGGATCAATTACATGGCAGACTTCCGATTCCTCTTGAATGATAATTTGGGTGTTGCGGGCGATCCTGGCCGAGAAATCGGTGGGCAGTCCGATGGCTTCATCGAACGAATTGGTGTGTAGCGACTGAGTACCGCCGAGCACCGAGGTCAAAGCCTCAAGGGTGGTTCTGATGACATTGTTGTAGGGGTCCTGCTCGGTGAGACTCCAGCCTGATGTCTGGCAATGGGTTCTGAGCATCGATGAGCGCGGGTTCTTGGGGTTGAACTGCTGCATCAGTTTATGCCAGAGGAACCGAGCGGCCCTGAGCATAGCGATATCCATGAAGAAATTCATGCCGATACCGAAGAAAAATGACAGCCGTGGAGCAAACTCGTCGATGTCCATCCCGGCATTCAGCGCAGTTCTTACGTATTCGATCCCATCAGCCATGGTGAAGGCAACCTGGAGCACGGAGTTGGCCCCGGCCTCCATCATGTGGTAGCCGGAGATGCTGATGGTGTTGTAGCGCGGCATATTCTTGGAACAGAAACCGATGATGTCGGAAACGATGCGCATCGACGGCGTCGGCGGATAGATGAAGGTGTTTCTGGTCAGGTACTCCTTCAGAATATCGTTCTGAATGGTGCCGGTCAATTGCTCGTGGGTCACGCCCTGTTCCTCGGCGGCGACGATATAGCTGGCCAATATAGGGATGACGGCACCATTCATGGTCATCGACACGGACATCTGATCGAGCGGAATACCGTCGAACAGGATTTTCATGTCTTCGACCGAATCAATCGCCACGCCCGCCTTACCGACATCGCCGGTAACGCGGGGGTGGTCTGAGTCGTAGCCCCGGTGGGTGGCCAGATCGAAGGCCACTGAGAGACCTTTCTGGCCGGCTGCCAGAGCTTTACGGTAAAATTCGTTTGATTCCTTGGCAGTTGAAAAACCGGCATACTGCCTGATGGTCCATGGACGGCCCGCATACATCGTTGCCATCGGCCCCCTGACATAGGGCGCCAGCCCCGGAAGGGTATTGGCGCACTCGAGTCCTTCGATGTCTTCTGCCGTGTAAAGCGGTTTGACCTTGATGCCTTCGGGAGTCTGCCAGTCGAGGGAGTCGAGCGGCTTGCCCTTCATTAGTTTAGTCGCAAGTTCCTGCCATTTTTCAAATTCTGGATGGTGTGCCATGGATGACTCCTTATGGATGACGAGCCGCTGGTGGGCCGGTGATCTTACGAACGTTCACAGAGCTCGACCAGGATACCGCCGGTGGCCTTGGGATGCAGAAAGGCAATCCGGGCACCGCCGGCCCCGATCCTTGGGGTCTGATCGATGAGTTGGATATCTTTTTCCTTGAGTTCCTCAAGTGCCGCATCGATGTCGGCAACCCGGAACGCAATATGCTGGAAACCGGTACCTTTTTTTTCGATGAATTTGGCCACGGGACCGTCGGGAGCGGTTGACTCAAGCAGTTCGACTTCACTCTCTCCAACCGGGAAGAAAGCGGTGGTCACTTTCTGCTCTTGAACCGTCTCGGCTCCTTCAAACTCGAGACCGAGCACGTCGGACCAGAAATTTTTTCCTTCATCGATACTGTTAACGGCTATGCCAAGATGATCGATCTTGAGTATTTTCATGTGTACCCTCCAGGAAAATCTAGAAATTAGTAGATCGGCTCTAATGCTCTCAGCGGTTACTTTGCCCGTTCTTGTAATCGGGGTTGAGCATACCGCGCCAGACCATTTCAAACATTGTATTGGCCTGGGCCGACAGACTTTCTTTCTGGCCGCGCAGGATCCACATAAAAAAGGATCGCTGGACGAAACCCATCAGAAAATCGAGCAGGGTGCCGGCCCTGACCTCGTTATTCAAGATGCCCTCTTTTTGACCCTGCCGGAGCACATCAATCATCAGTCCCATCATTCTCGGCTGGGCGAAGGTTTTATCACCCATCCAGGTGTTCATCGGCAGGGTCATAAAGACGATGCGGCCGAGCCCGACGTGGCGTTCGTAATAGTCGAGCTGCAGCCAGAAAACCTTGCGCAGTTTTTCTTTGAGATCTTCAATACCCTGCAGATGATCGACGATACGATCGGTGAGTTTGCCCATCCAGACATCGACGAAGGCGAAGACCAGTCGTTCTTTGCTGCCGTAATGCTTGTAAATGGTAGTAAAGCTGACACCGGCCTGCTCGGCAACATCTCTGATGCTCGCCTTGTGGAAGTCGGAGTTGGAAAAAATATCCAGGACAACCTTTTCCAGGCGCTGATGGACGTCGGGGCGAAGTGTGTCTGCCATTACAGGTCGTTGTTTAATATTTTCAGCCAATCACGCAGAGGACTGCTCCCTTGGTGATCGAGTCGCCGCTGTCAAAGTCGATGGCCTTGATTGTGCCGTCACAGGGTGCCGGTAGCGCATTCTCCATTTTCATGGCCTCAAGGACGACCACGGTATCACCTTTCTTGACACTGTCGCCGACTTTCTTTTCATATTTGACGATCATGCCGGGCATGGGTGCAAGCAAAAGGGTGCCGGAGGGCGACGATGAGGGTGCGGCGGCTTCCGTTTTGGTTTCTGCGGCCGGTGCAGGGGCAGCAGGTGCCGGGTTGGCAGGCGCTGGAGCGACAGCAGCCACGGGGGCGCTGTAGGCAATTGGGCCGCCTACGGGATCGACATCGACGCTGAAATACTCCTGATCGATAAAGACGTTGAAGGTCCTGGATGATTCGCTCTTGGCCGGGGCATCTTTTTTCTTTTCCACCAGTTCTCCGGCTTTGGCCTTTTTGAGGATCTCGTCTTTCTTTTTGACCTCTGCCATGCTAATCGGCTTGACGTTGTCAGGAACCGGGCTGATGCCATATTTCCATTCAAGAAACTTTTTACCGGTAACTGGGAACTGGGCATAGAGAATCAGATCATCGAGATCCTTGGCCAGGCCGCCGATTTCTTCCTTGGCGTTGTCGAGTTCCGGTTCGAGCACTTCTGCAGGGCGGCAGGTGATCGGCTCTTCACCACGAGGATAGCCTTTGAGCGCTTTCTTCTGGACTTCAGGGTTGATCGGAGTGGCAGTCTTGCCATAGAGTCCGTAGCACAGATCCTTGACCTGACCGGTGATCATCTTGTAGCGCTCGTCAGGAGTGTCGTGCAGTACATTGTTGACCGTCTGCACACCGACGATCTGAGAGGTTGGGGTGACCAGCGGGATCTGGCCCAGGTCCTTGCGCACCCGGGGGAGTTCCTTGTACACCTCATCGATCTTGTCGAGGGCATCCATTTCCCGAAGCTGGTTGACCAGGTTGGAGAGCATTCCGCCCGGGGTCTGGTGGAGTAGCACGTTGATGTCGATAATCGACACCTTCGAATCATCGAGCAGGTGTTTGTACTTTGGCAATACCTCTTTTTCCAGG
This sequence comes from Desulfofustis sp., assembly GCA_013042475.1. Classification (GTDB taxonomy): domain Bacteria; phylum Desulfobacterota; class Desulfobulbia; order Desulfobulbales; family Desulfocapsaceae; genus JABDQA01. Next base: position 10,670 of record JABDQA010000013.1, on the reverse strand, counting down.
ATCTCATTGATTTGAGCGAGTTTCTTGATATCGAAGCCAGTGTCCCGGTTGGTGCCGAGCAGGGTCATGACCAGCGGCTCGACCGCCGCATGCGAGGTCCGGTACGCGTACGGAGTCATACAGGTATCGATGATGTCGACCCCGGCCTCGATGGCCTTGAGGTGGGTCATTGGCGACATACCGGAGGTGAAATGACTGTGCAGGTGAAGCGGAATCGACACGGCTTCTTTCATTGCCTTGACCAGATTGTAGGCATCGTAGGGAGACAATAAGCCGGCCATGTCCTTGATGCAGATCGAATCGGCCCCCATGGATTCAAGATCCTTGGCCTTGGTCATGTAGTATCCCAGGTTGTAAACCTCACCACCCAGTCGGGGCTCGGTCATCGTGTAGCAGATGCAACCTTGAAAATGTTTGCCGCACTTCTTGATCTGGCTGACCACGGTCTCGAAATTGCGATAATCGTTGAGCGCATCAAAGGTGCGGAAGATATCCATACCGTTAGCAGCGGCCCGATCGACAAATGCCAAGGCGAGATCGTCAGCGTAATTGCGATAGCCGACCAGATTCTGAGCCCTGAGCAGCATCGAAAAGGGGGTTTTCTTGATGTAGCGTTTCAGGGTCCGAAGCCGTTCCCACGGGTCCTCGTTGAGAAAGCGGTGCATGGTGTCGAAAGTGGCTCCACCCCAGGTTTCAACTGCCCAGAATCCAACTTCATCGATCAATTCGGCCACCGGTATCATGTCCTCGGTTCTGCCGCGGGTGGCAAACAGGGACTGATGCCCGTCGCGCAGAGACAGATCCATGATTTTTACCGGATTTTCCGCTGCCGGGCGGTCACTGTCATAATTCATTTCCGTCATTTGAACTTGGTCGCTCATCGTCTATCTCCTTCTGCCTGTTCTTTGGCGTGTTATAGCTTAGCGAAAGCTGGTAAAGGTGCGCAACTGAATGAGCCTGCGCATGGTCATCATGTCCTGTCGACCGCTCAAGCCCCATAAATTCTGAACCGGGCGGGCCGTCTGGCTTTCTACTTGCTGGGCTGCGGCCTCAGCAGCAGCCAGTTCCTCCATGTGCAGGTAGGCATTTACCGCTGCCAGAGCCGCTGCCATTTTTTTTTGCGTATCTGCCATTTTTTTCTCTAGTACCTTGAGGTTTTTATCGTAATTCGTTCGAAGCGCCTCTGGTTCGGCATCTGGAGCCGACTACGGTGACTACTCGTACACTTCATATTCGGTTTCGGCGCCCAGCAGGTCGTCAATTTCTTTTTGGATGACAATCCGCTTTTCGTTTTTAACCCAATCATTCCAGTCCTCGATGGAGCGCCACGTGCTGATCACCATGGTTTCTCCCGGTTTATCTAGTCGTTTTAGGGTCTGGCCGGAAATATAACCCGGTTGCATGAGGGTTACGCTTCTCAGCCTCTTGAGCAGGACGGTGAGCTCCGGAACTTTGCCTTCGGATACGGTACGTTTGATGAAAATTTTAACACTCATGGTTGTCCTCTTCTTTGCGTTTTATAATGGAATGTTCCCATGTTTCTTCATCGGATTGGTGTCACGCTTGTTCTCAACTATTTTCAGAGCGTTGATGATGCGGATACGAGTACGGGCCGGCTCGATAATGTCGTCGATATAGCCCCTTTCAGCCGCCACGTATGGATTGGCCACCGCATCCTGATATTGCTGTTCCCGCTCCTGGAGAAATTTTTCCGGTTCCTCCTCCTGTTTAGCTTGTCTGCCATATAACACCTCGACGGCACCCTTGGCTCCCATGACAGCAATCTCGGCCGTGGGCCAGGCGTAATTGATATCGCCCCGGAGGTGTTTGGAGGACATCACGCAATAGGCACCACCGTAGGCCTTTCGAGTGATAACGGTGACTTTGGGGATGGTCGCCTCGGCGTAAGCATAAAGAATTTTGGCCCCGTTTCTGATGACGCCGCCATACTCCTGGGCAGTGCCAGGCAGGAAACCGGGGACATCGACGAAGGTCACCACAGGGATGTTAAAGCAGTCGCAGAATCTGACGAAGCGGGCCCCTTTGACCGAACTGTCGATGTCGAGTACACCCGAGTAGTGGGCTGGCTGATTGGCGACGATACCGACGCTTCTACCGTTGTAGCGGCCGAATCCGACGATGATGTTGGGGGCGAATTTTTCCTTGACCTCAAAAAAATCACCATTGTCGACCGTAGCCAGGATGATTTTTTTCATGTCGTACGCTTCGTTGGGATTGGTCGGAATGATGGAGTTGAGCTCCTCGGAACGACGTTCGGGCGGATCAGAACAGGGGAGCATGGGAGGATCTTCCATGTTGTTCTGGGGCAAAAAGGAGATCAGTTTACGAATGTAAGCGATGGCGTCTGCTCCGGTCTCGGCGGCAAAATCGGAAACCCCGCTGCGCGATGAATGCATATCGGCTCCACCCAGTTCCTCTACCGTCACGTCTTCGTGAGTAACCGATTTGACCACTTTGGGACCGGTTAAAAACATATATGAGTTGTTCTTCACCATGACCACGAAATCGGTCAATGCGGGCGAATACACCGCCCCGCCGGCACATGGACCGAAGATAGCCGAGATCTGAGGAATGACCCCGGATGACATGACATTTCTTAGAAATATATCAGTATAGCCGGCCAGACTTTCTATACCTTCCTGAATCCTGGCTCCGCCGCTATCATTGAGTCCTATCACCGGCGCACCGTTTTTCGCGGCGAGGTCCATGATCTTGCAGATTTTTTCGGCAAAGGTTTCCGACAGGGAACCGCCGAGCACCGTGAAATCCTGAGCGAACACATAGACAATGCGACCGTCGATGGTACCGTGGCCAGTGACGACGCCGTCGCCCGGAAACTTCTGCTGATCCATACCGAAATCAGTGCACCGATGGGTCTTGAACATGTCGAATTCTTCAAATGACCCTTTGTCCAAGAGGAGATCGACGCGTTCCCTGGCGGTCATTCTACCCTGCGAATGCAGTTTGTCGATGCGCTTCTGACCACCGCCGAGTTTGGCCTCGGCCCTGAGCTTTTTAAGATATTCGAGTCTTTCGATGGTATCCATGGGTTCTCCTTAGCGAAATGAATACGGGAATTGGCAAAAAGGGAGGGGAAGCGGTTTCGCTATCTTAGTATCTTTACTGATCACAATAACTTGTAATAACTATTAAAAATTAAAATTAAACACCCAAAAAGAGATAGCTAAAAGAACGATGTTACTCTGCCATTTTTATGTAATTCGGCTGGAGATGTCAAGAAAAAAAGCTCATTGCTGTAGGGAGTATTTAAAAATACCATGATATTGATATTTTATATTCCATCAAAAGGATAAGTCCTGAACGCGATGACAGGATGAGAGAGAGGGGTGAGAGAATGATCAGGAGGGCGATGCACCTGGCATATGGGTGAAAAATAACAACGTTATATTTTTTGTTAAATATAAATAAACATATTTAAAATAATAGGTTATCGGTTTTTTTCGCACGGCAATGCCAGCGCCGTGCGACAAAAACGGCAGAAGCTAAGCAATCGTTATTACTACTGTTACCCATAAACCTCTTTACAGAGTCGTCCAAGACTGCCGAGATCACGACAGACATATATGTCTGCCGCCTCCATGGCTTCAATTTTGGCAGCCGCCGTACCCGATCCACCGCTGACGATGGCTCCGGCATGACCCATTCTGCGGCCAGGAGGTGCGGTAAGCCCAGCGATGAAGCCAACGACCGGTTTGCTCATATGCGTTCTAATCCAGTCAGCGGCCTCCTCTTCGGCACTGCCGCCGATTTCACCAACCATAACCACCGCCTTGGTGTCGTCATCGGCCTCAAAGGCTTCAAGGCAATCGATAAAACCAGTGCCGTTCACCGGGTCTCCACCTATGCCGACGCAGGTGGTTTGGCCAAATCCCTCCTGGCTGAGCTGATGGACAACTTCATAGGTCAGGGTTCCCGAGCGGGACACCACACCGAAGGGGCCGCCTTCCTGATGAATGGAGGCCGGCATGATGCCTATCTTACAGGCGCCGGGGGTAATAATCCCGGGACAGTTGGGACCAATAAGTCTGCTGCTAGTAGTAGCCAGGTAGTTCTTTACCCGGAGCATGTCCATGACTGGAATGCCTTCGGTGATGCAAACGATAAGCTCAATGCCGGCATCTGCTGCTTCGAGAATTGCTTCAGCGGCAAACGGGGGCGGCACGAATATCATTGAGGTGTTGGCTTCGGTGGTCTGACGCGCTTCATGCACGGAGTTGAAGACTCGCACCTCGTCCATTTTCTGCCCCCCTTTTCCCGGGGTAACACCGGCTACCACGCTGGTGCCGTAGGCGATGCACTGGCGGGTATGGAATTGGCCTTCCTGGCCAGTAATGCCCTGTACAATCAATCGAGTCGAACTGTCAGCAAATATAGCCATGGGTGTTTTCCGTCTGGTGATTAGTTACCTTGTTGTATCCGATTGGACGGGGTCGGACGGCATGGCGTCGCGCTCCCCGATCTGATCAATCAGACGTTCTATGATTCTGTTTTGTTCATTTCCGCCTTCCTCGGCAAGATCCACAAGCCAGCCCCGAGCTCTGCGGTCTTCGGTGGTGACGATGCCGTCGAAACCAATGGTAAAAAGGAGGTGCTCAAGTAGAGCTTCGGGTCTTGACTCGAGATTCAAGAGCTGCTCAGGTAATGAATCAATCCGGCTGCAGACGACGCGCAATCCCAGCGCATGCGCATCGTCAAGAAAGCGGGGTTGTAAGAGCTCGCCAGACCCATCGAAGACTGCCTCCGGATCCAACCCGATGGTATCGGCATAGTCAGATACCGCCTTGAGGCCGAACTTGGTGAACAGCAGGTCGTAGCTGTAAGGCTGGTAGGTGCCAAACTCAAACCTTTGCACTTCCTTCCCGTCATCGGCGCCGATGAGCTGCATGAAGCCGATAGAGTCAACCGGTCCAGCACCTCTGCTTAGGGCGAGTTGCTGTAGTTCTTCGGGATCGTACGAGCCGACCATCAATGCAGCCGTTCCGGCGCGCGACTGGTAGTTGTTAAGTGCATCAAGCACAGCCGCTCCCAAATCCTTGCCTTCCTGCTGGTGCCGCCAGCCCTGCTTGAGGATGCAGATCAGAGCGGGAGGTGTTTCAAGATCATCGCTCATCAAATCCACAAAGTGCAGAAAATCATCGAGCGCAGTTACGGGCAGATGCGATCTGGATAGGCCCAGAGGCAGGTACTCTAGGACGGCGTGTGGCGTCAGGGAGAGCTGCTGCAGCTCATCGAGGGTGAAATCGAAACTGTAATAGCTGCCGTCGGGACGAGACCTGTCGGGAAAGATGGTTTTGACGTTGGTCGACCGCTCGATTCTGACATCTGAAAGCAGAACGAGTTTGTCGTCTGCGCTCAGAACCAGATCGAGCCACAGACTCGAGGCGCCGCGCTCGAGCGCCAGGGCTAACCCAAGCAAACTGCCGGCTGGCAAAGGCGGCGTTATGCCGCTGCTGATAATCCATTTAGATTCATCGCTGGAGCTATCGCTCCGGCCTTCGGCCCCAATGCTTGGGCTTGTGCAGCCAAGGACCATGGTCAGAATCAGTGTCAGAACGAAGCGACAGCTCATGGGATTCCCTAGTTGGTGGCGATTGCAGCCACCTTTGCAGCAGCATCCGAGAGGGTTACAGCATTGATCAGGTCGAGCCCCGACTCGGAGAGAATGCGGCGGCCTTCTTCGACGTTTGTGCCTTCCATGCGCACCACCACGGGCACCTCTAGGCCGAGGGACTGGGCAGCCTGGACGACACCCTGGGCCAAAATGTCGCAGCGCAGTATGCCTCCGAAGATATTGATGAGAATACCTTTGACATTGGGATCGCTGAGGATGATGCGAAACCCGTTTTCGACCTTCTCGGCAGTGGCGCCTCCGCCCACATCGAGGAAATTGGCCGGTTCTGCCCCGGCCTGCTTGATGATATCCATCGTGGCCATGGCCAGTCCTGCGCCATTCACCATATTACCGATGGTACCATCGAGTTTGATGTAATTGAGATCATATTTTGCCGCCTCGAGTTCGTTAGGATCTTCTTCGAGGGGATCGCGCATGGCTGAGATTTTCTTTTGCCGATAAAGCGCGTTGGAGTCGATATCAATTTTCGCGTCGAGGGCAATCAGATCGTCGTCCTTGGTGATGATCAGCGGGTTTATTTCGAGCAGAGAGGCATCACCGCTGGTAAAGAGCCGGTAGAGATTACGCAGCATGGCACCACACTTTTTGGCGACTGCAGGCTCAAGTTCCAGTCCCAGGCACACCTGGCGTACGTGGTAGCCCTGGATACCGAGCAGTGGACTGATGCCGACCTTGATGATACGTTCGGGGGTGGCAGCTGCGACTTCCTCAATATCCATGCCGCCGTCCTGGCTCGCCATGATAGTCACGGTCGCATCATCGCGATTGACGATTAAAGAAAGGTAGAGTTCATTTTTTATCGATACCCCCTCTTCGGCCAGTACTTTGTGCACGGTTGTACCCTGAGCACCGGTCTGCAAGGTGACCAGCTGCATGCCGATGATTGCCTCGGCTGCCTCTTTCGCTTCTTCGGGTGTTTTCGCTACTCGCACGCCGCCGCCTTTACCGCGCCCTCCGGCATGCACCTGGGCTTTGACCGCCAGCGGCAGGCCAAGCTGCTCCACGGCCTGGTCGATGGCCTCCGGTGTTTCGCACAGCACTCCGGCGGGAACCGGAATATCGTAGGCCCTGAAGAGTTCCTTGGCCTGGTATTCATGGATTTTCATGACACTCACACCCTCCTTGGTGTTCAGAAGATAAAGCCAGCCTTCTCACTGATTGTCGCGTGGAATCATCGGTCTCCCGAAAGACGACCCCGCCATGAAGAGGGGCCGTCTTTCGGAGGGAGGAATTCGTCTATTTAGGCGGGTATCCCATCTCATTTAAAGTTTCGGTGATTTCATCGAGAATCACCGGATCATCGATGGTGGAGGGCATCCGGTATTCCTTGCCGGCCGCAATCGAGCGCATGGTACCGCGCAGAATCTTGCCCGATCTGGTTTTCGGTAGCCGGGCCACACAATTCGACTCACGGAAACAGGCAATGGCACCGATTTTTTCTCTTACCATCTTGATCAATTCGGTCTGAATTTCCTCCACGTCTCGATCAACGCCGGATTTAAGGACGAACAGACCGACCGGCAATTGACCTTTGAGCTGATCTTCGGTACCGATGACCGCACATTCGGCGATATCGGGATGGGTGGCGATGACCTCTTCCATGGCACCGGTGGAGAGACGGTGACCGGCGATATTGATAACATCGTCCATGCGGCCCATGACGTAGACATAGCCATCTTCGTCGATATAGCCGCCGTCACTGGTTTCGTAGTAACCAGGAAAGGTGGTCATATAGGATTCGACGAAACGCTTGTCATTCTTCCACAGGGTAGGCAGCGTACCTGGAGGCAGAGGCAGCTTGACGACGATATTGCCTTCGGTGTTGGGGCCCACTTCATTGCCTTCGTCGTCGAGGATCATGACGTTATAGCCCGGCACCGCCTTGGTTGGGGAGCCCGCTTTCACCTGCAGTTCCTCGATGCCGCGACAGTTGGCCACGATCGCCCAGCCGGTTTCCGTCTGCCACCAGTGATCGATGACCGGTACTTTGAGCAGATTCGAAGCCCAGAAATAGGTGTCTGGATCGAGTCGTTCCCCGGCCAGATAAAGGCACTCGAAGCAGGAAATGTCATATTTGGAGATGAATACGCCGTCGGGATCTTCCTTCTTGATGGCCCGGAAAGCGGTGGGGGCGGTGAATAGGGATTTGACTCGATGCTCGGAGATCAGGCGCCAGAATGCCCCGGCGTCAGGGGTACCGATGGGCTTGCCTTCATAAAAGACCGTAGTGGCTCCTTTGAACAGCGGGCCGTAGACAATGTAGGAATGGCCGACCACCCAACCGACGTCGGAGGCCGACCACCAGACGTCGCCCTCATCGATATCGTAAATCGCCTTCATGCTCCAGTGCAATGCCACTGCATGGCCGCCATTATCACGAATGACCCCTTTGGGCATCCCAGTGGTGCCTGAAGTATAGAGAATATACAGCGGGTCTGTGGCCTCGACAGGGACACAGTCGGCCGGAGCAGCGCCGGAAACAAAATCGTTCCAGTCGATGTCTCGGCTTGCCTGCATCTCGGCAGTTAGGAAGGGGCGCTGCAGCAGCACCACATTTTCCACCTTATGCTCAGCTATGGAGATAGCCTCGTCGACGATCGGTTTGTAGGCCAGCGTCTTGGCACCCTCGATCGCTCCCGATGCAGTGATGATCATTTTAGGCTCGGCGTGATTGATCCTGATGGCCAGCTCGTTGGCAGCGAAACCGCCGAATACCACCGAGTGGATGGCACCGATCCTGGCGCAGGCCAGCATCGCATAGGCCGCTTCCAGGATCATCGGCATGTAGATAATGACGGTGTCGCCCTTAGTGATACCGTTGGACTGGAGAGCTCCGGCCAGTCGGGCAACTTTTTCCTGCAGCTCTTTATAGGTTACCTTGGTGATCGTATCGGTAACCGGACTGTCATGTATAATGGCGACCTGGTCTCCGCGTCCGCCTTCGACATGGCGATCGATCGCATTATAGCAGGTGTTCATTTTGGCGCCGGGATACCAGCGGTAAAACGGAGGGTTGGAGTCGTCGAGTACTTTGTCCCATTTCTGGTACCAGTCGATTCCCTCGGCGGCTTCTGCCCAGAATCCTTCCGGATTTTCAACACTTTTTGCAAAGACGTCGTTATAGTTCGCCATGTTCCACCTCTTATTAAGGTTAGTGGGGAATAATGATTTTTACGCTTGTTACATCTGTTACAAACCTCTTGGCCAATCAACAAATAGAAATGACTCACCCACATATACTAAATATTTACAAGGACTTCAAGTCTTGGAAAAAAAAATAATTACCACAATGTGAATGTCAAAAATGTTCTGTAATACAAATGGCATATAGCTAAAAAAGAACATTGTTCTGGTTCTTTTTGTTGGTCAGGCAGGGATGCGGCTACCACTTGATTCTCTCAGGACAAGGCGATGGATATTTCAGGACGGTAGGAAGAGGGTAAATGATAACAGGAAAGAGAAGGCATCGTACTGTAGCGGAATCCTCACCTCCGGGCGACAAGTCGATGGTGCTTCAATTTTTTTGTGCGCTGGTCGAGTCAGGGCCTGGTGCCAGGAGTTCGTCAAAGGCTGACACCGAAGTGAATTCTTCACAATAGCGTGTGGGTTGTCGGGAACTTGGCTTGGCGATATGTATCAGATATCTGATACCGTGGCCTCGGGCTGCCCTGAGGACATTGATATTGTCGTCGGCGAACAGGGTGCGATCCGGTTCGAACCCGAGTCTCTTTTCAAGGCTCTCCCAGAAAGCCGCTTCTTCTTTGGCTCTGCCGAGTTCTTCAGCGCAGATCAATTGCTGAAAGTAGCCTCTCAGATCAACTCTGTTCATTTTAATTTCGAGGGCGCTACGATGAGCTGCAGTTACCAGGTAGACCTCTTTCTTCTGGTTTTGGAGGAACTGTAGAAAGTCAATCGCATGCGGATTTACGTGGATCAGGTGATCGACCTTTTTTTTGAGTCCTATGATATCGAGGCCAAGTTCTGCCGACCAATAGTTCAAGTCGGTCCACATGAGGGTTTGTTCAACTGAACGATAGCGGCGATAGAGCTCCTGCTGTGCCTCTTGTTCCTCGAGGCCATTTTGTTCACCATAGACCTGGGGGAGATACTGTTCCCAGAAATAATCGTCATAGTATTTGTCCAGCAGGGTACCGTCCATATCAAGAAGTACCGTGGTGATCTGCTGCCATGCAAGCGGTGGAATCCCTTGTCTAATGTACATGTTCTTCCGTCAAAGTCTGTAGTTCAGCAATTATCAGTCCGATTGTCTCGAACAGTTGTCGGTCCTGTTTCTGTTCCGTCCTGATGATCAATCTGGAGTCAGGCGTCAAACGCAGTTTGTTGGTCCTTTCGGCAACCAGGGCGAGCAATTGTTCCGCTTTGACCGGTGTGTCGGCCATGAAAGAAAATACCAGATTTCCCGGTCCGCGCTCCAACTTTTCTATTCTGAGCGGGACCATCGCCTTTTTGATGGCCACTACTTCGAAGAGATTGGTCACTTCCTCGGGCAGCGCACCGAACCGGTCTGCAAGCTCTTCACGCAGATCGGTGTCGTCATCGAACGTGGTTCGGCTCTGCTGGGCGATTCGTCGGTACATGATATAGCGCTGTTCTATATCGGCAATATAGCTTTCAGGTATATAGGCTGACACCTTGAGATTGATTTCGGGATCGAGATCTTCGGAGGAACCAGAGGGTGTCTGACCGCTTTTTTGAGCTTTGAGGTCGGCCACCGTCTTCTGTAGAAGATCGAGATAAAGATCGTACCCTATCGCCGCGATATGGCCGCTCTGCGAAACTCCAAGCAGATTACCGCCACCCCGAATCTGCAGGTCGGACATGGCGAGTTTGAAGCCGCCCCCGAGTTCGTTGTACTCCATCAGCGCCTTGAGCCGTTCCCGAGAATCTTTCGACAGGTGATCGACAGACGGGACCAGGAGATAGGCAAAGGACTGGGTTGCGGAGCGACCGACTCGACCACGGAGCTGATAGATCT
>JABDQA010000012.1 GCA_013042475.1 Desulfofustis sp. | reverse complement strand
CAGGAGATGTTTCCATGCAGGCAGCAGGTAATTTATTGATACTGTCTATCATGTCGATTCTGGTTGTCCCCCAGATCGCCCACGCTTATGTCGGCCCTGGGCTAGGAGCGGGCACCATTGGTGTAATCCTAGGCATCATCGGCTCAATATTCATAGCCATCTTTGCGATCGTCTGGTACCCGCTCAAGCGGCTGTTGAAAAAGAACAAGCAAAAGAAGCCCGACGGCCAGGAAGCCGATAAATAAAGATAAGTGGACTGGCTTTTGCTCATAGCGGGGTCTGTTTGCTTTGTCGAGATATTTCTGCGATTAAATTCCCTGGCTCGCATAAAAGGTCTCAACGAACTTCTTCATAAAGTCGCACGGGTTATTAGGTCTTCAAAAATCTCGGACCACTGGAAAGAGATTGTCCTGCCGAGCTACGCGCTGCAGCTCTTCAAGTTGTCGTTGCTGATCTTTGCTATCCTGGTCGCTTCCTGCAGCGGATTTTTGGTGCTTGGGGTGGTTTCAAGTATTCTGGGAGGCCGGTTTGCCGATCTCTCCACTTCGGTGATGGGGATCACCGTCTGCACCATTGCCGCACTGGCATATGCAGCGCTGAGGGGACGTTCGTCAGAGAGCGAGAACAGCTATGGAACGGCTTCAAAGCTCCTGCACCAGATTTCCCTCGGATCACCATTCGTCGGTGAAGCGCTTTTCGACATCGAAAAATCGCTCTATCTGTCAAAATCCAAAGAGGCAACCAACGGGCATCACGTGTTTGTCTGCGGCCTGGCCAGGGCCGGCACCACGGTGCTCATGCGTCGGCTTTACGAATCCGATCAATTCGTTTCGCTGACCTATAGGGATATGCCTTTTGTGCTGTCCCCGAATCTATGGCGGTCGCTGAACAGATTCTCACAGAAGAGCAAAGAGCTCGAAGAACGGGTACACGGCGACGGTTTGCTGGTCGATTTTGATAGCCCCGAAGCGCTCGAGGAAGTCTTCTGGAAAACGAAATGCGGCGCTGATTATATCCTCAATGACAGTTTGATTCCGATGACCGCCGAAGATGAGACCATCCAGGACTTCCGGAACTATGTGTCACTCATTCTGAAAGACCATACCGCGCACCGTTACTTATCAAAGAACAACAATAATATCATACGATTAACTTCTATTTCAAAAGCTTTCCCCAAAGCCACAGTACTTGTTCCATTCAGGCAGCCCGAACAGCAGGCCTACTCGCTCATGAGGCAGCACCAGAGATTCATTGAGATGCACTCGACCGATCAATTTTCAAAAAAGTATATGACCTGGCTCGTGCATCATGAATTCGGCTCTGATCATCGGCCTTTTGTCCTGGGGGAGCATCAGGTGACCGGCTATGATCCTGATAATCTGAATTACTGGCTGGAACTCTGGTTGCATACTTACTCCTATCTGGCGGAAAATCTCGCGGACCGGATTCATCTCGTCTGTTATGAAGCGCTTTGCGAGGACAGTGACAGAGTCTGGAGTGAACTCGCTGAACACCTTGAGATTGGCGATCAGCATGGAAGTCTCACTTTTAGAAGATCGTCTCATCAGCTTGATAATGAATTCGATGAAAATCTACTTGGTAAGGCGAGATTGTTATACGACAAGTTGCGCAGTCAGGCGGTTGGGGGTTGAAGGCACAGAAGTTCCCTGTGAATGGTCTTATTTATCTCAGAAGAAGGTTGTAGAATCGAAGCAGCGCTCTCTGATGTGAGAGATGGCTAGGAGATTTCTTCTCAGCGAGCCTGTTTTCAAAAGGAGTTTTTCAATCGCCGAGAAACAAAAAAGGAGTCAGCCCAAATCGGCTAGCTCCTTTTTCTATTTGGCGTCCCCAACCGGATTTGAACCGGTGTTGCCGGCGTGAAAGGCCGGTGTCCTGGACCTGACTAGACGATGGGGACCTGATTGTCCTGGTGGGTCGTGTTGGGCTCGAACCAACGACTCTCTGCTTAAAAGGCAGATACTCTACCGACTGAGTTAACGACCCTGTGAAACGCAGACTTATACAATCTACCACATTCCCTGTCAAGAAAAAACACTCACCTTTTTTTATCACCTGAAATGGCTGAGGTCAAGCATATCAGCGGCGATGGCAGGATGTAAGAGACGGTTCGGTAAGGACTTTGTCCGAGCCTCCGGGTAAATTAACCTTTGTGGCAATTCACAGCGGATGCTATATAAAAGTCTTCGTTTAAACACCCGGTTTTCAGGGCCAGTAACTTAAGCTATCAGCAGGCAGAGACACGATCATGAGTTTTTTGGCAAGATCATCAAGTTTTGTCCGTTTTTCCGTTGAAGGAGAACTGCCGGACAATGCGCTCGAATTCATATCGGACCGCATCAGCTCCTTCGTTTTTGAAGATATAGACGACAACTTCGAGGAGTATTCGGTGGGCTGGGTATCGGTGCTCAACATGTTTGATTCGGCGTTTGAGTACGGTTCCCACCTGTTCGGGGACTATGTGGTGTTATCGCTTCGGGTAGATGAACGTAAGGTGTCCCCGTCGATTTTAAAAAAATTCACCCAGAAAGAAGAAGAACGGATAAAAAAAGAGAAGCAGGTCCCTAAACTGAGCAGAACGCTCAGGCTGGAGATCAAAGAGCGTATCAGGACCGAGCTGACCAGAAAAGCCATGCCTGTTCCTGCGGTTTATGATCTGGTCTGGAGCCTAGGCGAATCAGCGCTCTATTTTTTCACGACTAACAAAAAAGCGCATATGCTGCTCGAGGACTTTTTCAAGGATTGTTTCGGACTGGTGCTTATGCTGCAGATCCCTTTTACCACGGCTGCCCAACTTGTGACTGAAGATGCAAAGCTGGCACGACTGGAACAGGTCACACCGGAAATTTTCGTATAGAGGCAGATTGGAATGGATCTGGTTGATCTTATCACTGAAAAGAGGTTTTTCGGGCAGGAATTTCTCACCTGGCTCTGGTGGAAAAGTGAGGAGCGCGGCGGGTCTGTCGAGTTGGAGGGGCAGGGCGATATCATCGTCGTATTTGAAAAGCACATGCTACTGGAATATGGAGAGGCCGACTATAACGAGCGTCTCGTCTGCTCCGGTCTGCAGACCGAACTCAAGGAAGCCCGCACCGGTCTTCGTACCGGCAAAAAGCTAGAACAGGCCAGGCTGCAGATTATTAAGGATGAAAGGGAGTACAACCTGACCCTGGGCGCCACCTTTTTCGAATTCAGAAATGTCAAGCTGCCCAAAACTGAAGGCGCCGATCAGACGGCTGAGACAAACGATGCAGAGCTTGAGGGGGTGGTGCTGGAAAGGATCTTCCTGCTCGAGGAACTGGTCAAGATAGTAAACGATCTGCTGCGCATGTTTGCAGAGGTCCGGACTTCTGATAAATGGCCGGAGGAGTTGGCGAGGGTGCGTAGCTGGGTGCATAAATCCGCTGATAGTGTTTAGAATTGTCTTTTCGTCCAGGCTCTGCGTTGCGCATGGAAATACTATCCTCGACACAATAGGTATATGCCTGCGGTAAAATTTCCATGCGCGCCTTGATCCTGAACGGAAATTTCAATTCTTGAAGTTTATTGTAAAAGAACGAAATTTTTAAATTTTGGAAGAATATGTGAGCCCCTCGCGCCAGAACCATCCTTAGTTATAAAAGCAAATTAATATAATGAAAACAAATAATTAATTAGAACAGAACCATGGAGTTTGAAACGGTAATAGGGCTGGAAATTCATGCCCAGATGAAAACAGGTTCGAAAATATTCTGCGGTTGTTCAACCGAGTTCGGTGCTCCGCCCAATACCCACACGTGCCCGGTCTGCCTCGGAATGCCGGGTAGTCTGCCGGTGTTGAACAAGCGGGTGCTGGACTTTGCCATCAAGGTTGGCTTGTCCACCAACAGCAGGATCAACCCGATAAGCCAGTTTGCCAGAAAAAATTATTTCTACCCCGATCTTCCCAAGGGGTATCAGACGTCTCAATACGACAAGCCGATCATCGAGGACGGCCACATTGACATCGAGGTCGACGGTCAGCAGAGACGTATCGGCATCACCCGGATTCACATGGAGGAAGATGCGGGTAAGCTGATTCATGACGAGCGGGAGCCGGTCTCCTATGTCGACTTGAACCGCACCGGCACACCGCTGCTGGAGATTGTCTCCGAGCCAGATCTGCGCTCGCCCAAGGAAGCCAGCGCCTATCTTAAAAAGATCCACGCCATTCTGCGCTACCTTGATGTCTGTGACGGCAATATGCAGGAGGGCAGCTTCCGTTGCGATGCCAATATTTCACTTCGGCCGATTGACCAGCAGGAATTTGGCACACGCACAGAGTTGAAAAACATGAACTCTTTTCGAAATGTGCAGGCAGCGCTCGAATACGAAGTTCGCCGGCAGAGGGACCTGCTGCTCGAAAAAGATAAAGTCGTCCAGCAGACCCTGCTGTGGAACCCTGACA
>JABDQA010000011.1 GCA_013042475.1 Desulfofustis sp. | reverse complement strand
CTTATTCACATGGCGACACAAGTTCAAGACGCATGGACAGGCTGGGGTGGCGAATTTCCGGCTGGGGCGGCCTAACAAGATGTCTCAGACTTATGACGCCAGTTAATTATCACAGAGACGAATTGGCTAAGCCATGGGATCATGTAAGAACCATCCTGACAGACAAACAGGTTACATCTGCCAGAAACATAATTATTATTTGTGTGAAAGCTGTCTTGCGTGCAGTGACCCGAAATTATACTGCAAATTTAGGTCTTCTTGTATTATCTTCTTCAGGACCGAGAAAGAAGAAACCACCGATGGCTCGACTTCAATTCAAGCCAGTCAATCAATAAAGGAGAGAATAAATGAGTGATCAACAACACTGCCCCGGTTTCGAAAGCAACAAGTCATTGTCTGAAGTGATGGTCAAATGTCCCGAGTGCGGTAAGGAGCAGGACATCTTCTCAGATGAACTGGGTAAACAGATAAAGTGCAAAGGGTGCAGCTCGCTGTTTGATTCGACCGCCAACAAGGTTGAATAACAACGCAGTACTATTGCACAACCCCTTTTGCCGGTCTGCGAGGCAGGCAGGATCAGTTACGAAGAAGGGCCGTTGGGCTTACTGGGAACGGACTGACCAATTATTCATGATGGTGATGGTGGTGCGCCGAATCCGATGCACCACCAATGTCATCGAGTGCAGCCTGCAGCGTAGCGCTGACTTCGTCCATCTGGGTGATGGCCGTGCTCAAGGCCTTGGCAATTGATTCCCTGTTCTCTTCGATCATGGTCGTGCGCCATTTGTCGAATTCGGCCACGTGCCCACCGTTATGGTCTATCCAGTGTTTGAGCAGTACCCGCAATTTCTCTAATGAATCCATCTATGCTCTCCTGTCTTGCTGAAGAGTATTGGCTCGATTGCCAGTTTAAATTTGTTTTTTGACGATCGTCCCTTTGTCAGCCGGTCTTCTGCAGTAACACTTTCCCGGCTACAAAATCTATCGACCTTATGACTACCTGGTTAATTGATTTAGGCCCTTCAAAGAGGTTTGATATTTCAAGGTTGTCGGAGCCGACCACCAGGTTGGTAACATCTTCCATGACCATTTCTTCAACACCGTCTTTTTCCACGACTACGCTGATCTGACACATATCCGTTTGTTCCAGTCTGAATTGGCTTTTTAGTACTTCGCTGAGTCTTCAACGAAGACTAGTGCAATCATGAGTGCAAAACAATAACTATTGTGGCTCGCTTGTCCATCGTCCCTCAACTGCCAGAAAGGCACGCTCCAACGACACATTTTCACCCAGATCCGGATTGAAAAATATGGCACCGTAATCGAAGAACTGATAGGATGACAGAGATTTTTGTCTGGGTTTATCGGCCCAAGAATTATGCCGGTAGAAATGCGGTAAACCAAATGCTCGATTACTAGACCAGGTAAAAGGAGGGTATGCGATGGAAGAACGTTTGAGTGCAGTACTTTCTCCCTATGAAGGGAGGAAGGATGCCTTGATCCCGATGCTGCAAAAGGTTCAAGAGGAGCTTGGCTATCTGTCCGAAGAGGCCATGTTGCTGATTGCCAGGACCACTGGGATGCCAGAGAGTCATGTCTATGGTGTGGCCACCTTTTATGCGCAATTCTATTTTTCCCGACGCGGCAAGAATCAGACCAAGATTTGTTCTGGTACGGCTTGCCATGTGAAGGGTGCTGCCCGGGTAAAAGATGCCTTTGAGCGGGAGCTTGGCATCAGCTGCGGGTCGACCTCCGCGGATTATGAGCACAGCCTCGAAACGGTGGCCTGCGTCGGCTCCTGCGCCCTGGCTCCGGTGGTGGTGGTCAACGAAGATGTTCATGGCCAGGTGCAAACCGGTAAAATTGACAAGATTCTTGAACAAAGCATCAAGGATTAAGGAGGTTTACACGCTATGCAAAAGGTAAACTCACCAGCCGATGTAGCGAAGATGCGAGAAATCTGCAAGGCTGCGTTCGCCCGTCAGAAACTTCGTTTTCTCATCTGTGCGGGAACCGGCTGTATCGCCGGCGGATCACTCGACGTGTATGAAGAATTCAAGCGGGTTATCGGTGAACGGGGTATCGACGTCAATGTGGATCTGCTCTTTGAAAATAAAGAAATAGAGGCAGGCACGGTGACCAGTGGCTGCCATGGATTCTGCCAGATGGGCCCCCTGGTGCGCGTCGAGCCTGCGGGCACGTTTTACACCAAAGTAAGAGCCAAGGACGTCGAGGAGATCGTCACCGCCACCCTGGACGAAAATGCGGTGATTGAGCGGTTGCTTTACGAGAAACCGGATGGCAGCCATGCCGCCACGGAAGAAGACGTCCCCTTCTATAATCGCCAGCAACGCATTGTACTGGGCGGATGCGGGACCATCGATCCCGAAGATATCAGGGAATACTTTGCCGTTGACGGATTCCAGGCCCTGGCCACGATTTTTCAGGAACACAGTCCGGAAGATGTCATCGAGATCGTCAAGGAATCAGGGCTGCGGGGACGCGGTGGAGGTGGATTTCCCGCCGGTAGAAAATGGGAAGCCGGCCTGAACGCCAAAGCCACGCCGAAATACGTGGTCTGTAACGGTGACGAGGGGGATCCCGGTGCTTTCATGGATCGCTCGGTACTGGAGGCAAATCCTCAGTCGGTTATCGAGGGTATGACCATCGCTGCCTACGCGATCGGAGCGGAGTTCGGCGTTGTTTACGTCCGGGCTGAATATCCCCTGGCCGTAGTCAGGCTGTTGAAGGCCATCGAGCAGGCCAAGGAGTACGGCGTGCTCGGCGACAATATCATGGGCACCGGCTTCAATTTCGATATCGAAGTGTTCCAGGGCGCCGGCGCCTTCGTCTGCGGCGAGTCCACCGCCCTGACCCTGTCGATCGAAGGCAAGCGAGGTATGCCGAGAGTAGCACCCAGACCGAGAACCACAGAAGTTGGGCTCTTTGACAAGCCCACTCTGTTGAACAACGTCAAATCGTTTGCTTACGTACCGGACATCATCAGAAAAGGTGCCGGCTGGTTCAAAAGTATCGGCACCGAGAGCAGCTCAGGTACGGCCGTGTTCGCCCTCACTGGCAACATCCTCAACGCCGGCCTGATCGAGGTTCCTATGGGAATCAAGCTGCGGGAAATCATCTACGACATCGGCGGCGGCATCCCCAAAGGGGGCTCCTTTAAGGCCGTCCAGACCGGCGGCCCGTCCGGAGGGTGTCTACCGGAATCGCTCCTGGATACGCCGATTGATTATGATTCGCTCGATGAAGCCGGCTCGATCATGGGCTCGGGCGGCATGGTGGTAATGGATGAACGTACATGCATGGTCGATGTCGCCCGCTACTTCCTCAATTTCACCGAAGAAGAATCTTGTGGCCAGTGCGTGCCGTGCCGACTCGGTACCAAACAGCTGCTGGAGATCCTCAAGGACATTTGCGCCGGCAAGGGCAGGAAAAAAGACATCGACCTGCTGGTCGAGCTCAGCCACTCGGTGCACGGAGGATCGGTTTGCGGACTGGGTCAGACGGCAGCCAATCCGGTGCTGACCACCCTCAGATATTTCAAGGACGAGTACGAAGCTCATATCAACGACAAGTGCTGTCCCGCCAGAGTCTGCACGAATCTGATTTCCTACAGAATAATGGAGGATAAGTGCGCAGGATGCACGCTGTGCGCCAGGGCGTGCCCGGTCGATGCGATCAGCGGTGAGAAAAAGGAAGTGCACGTCATCGATCAGGGCCTCTGCATACAGTGCGGGGTCTGCATGGAAAAATGCCCGAAAAAATTCAGTGCCGTTGAATGTGTCTCACCCAAAATTCCTATACCGGCCAAAGAGAAAACGGAGGTGGTTGCATGAGCAAAGTCACCATAACCATAGATGGAATGCAGATCAGTGCTGATGAGGGGATGACCGTATTGGAGGCGGCCCAGGCCCACGGGCTCTACATCCCCAACCTATGCAACCACCCGGATCTCAAACCGGCCGGGCTGTGCCGGGTCTGTGTGGTGAAGATGGACGACTGGAAGGTCACCGTCTCCTGCAAACAGCCGGTCAAGGACGGCATGGTCATCAGTACCGAAGATCCTGAAGTACAGAAGATCCGCAGGAACACTGTCGAATTAATCGTGGCCGATCATCCCATGACCTGCCTGACCTGCGAGGCGGACGGCAACTGCGAACTGCAGCGGGTGGCCCATTATGTCGGTGTCACCCCTGAAGGTCTAAATCGCTACCGACGTAAAATCCGCAACATTCCGATGGACAGGTCCAACCCGTTTTTCGACATCGACCACTCCAAATGCATTCTCTGCGGAATATGTGTGCGGACCTGCGACGAACTCCAGAATATCAACGCCATCGATTACGCCCAACGTGGCGTAACCAGCCTGATCTCGACCCTTGGCAACAAGCCGATCGCCGACTCGCGCTGCGAATCGTGCGGTGAATGCGTGGTACGTTGTCCGGTCGCTGCGCTTGCCCCCAAAGGTGCCCAGGAGCCCATGTACGAAGTCAAGTCGATCTGCTCCTATTGCGGCGTCGGCTGCGGGGTCATGCTTGGTGTCCGGGGCCAGAAAGTGGTCAGCGTTGAGGGCGACAGAAACAATCCTGTGAATAAAGGGTCACTCTGTGTCAAAGGAAGATACGGCTACAAGTTCATCAATCATCCTGAACGCCTCAGTACGCCGCTTATCAAGAAAAACGGGACGCTCGAGGAAGCTTCCTGGGATGAAGCACTGGATCTGATTGCCGAAAAATTCTCCGGCAGCAAGGGAGATAAATTTGCTGCGCTGGCATCGGCCCGGATCACCAACGAAGACAACTATCTGATCCAGAAGTTTACCCGAGCGGTGATGGGCACCAACAACATTGACCATTGCGCCCGGCTCTGACACTCCCCTACTGTGGCCGGTCTGGCCACCAGCCTGGGAAGCGGCGCAATGACCAACTCCATTGCCGAAATCGGCGGAGCAGCAACCATTCTGGCGATCGGCACCAACACCACCCAGGCCCCCCCGGTCCTGGCTCTGCAGGCCAAGAAAGCGGCCAGGGAAGGTGCCAACCTGATAGTTGCCAACCCCAAGGAGATCGATCTCTGCCGTCACGCCACCATCCACCTGCAACACCGCCCGGGCACCGATGTGGCCCTGGTCATGGGCATGATCAAGGTGATAGTGGATGCTGGTCTGGCAGATATGGATTTCATCAACAGCCGCTGCGAAAACTACGACGCCTTCGTCGATTCGCTGAGCGAGTTTGATCTGCCCAGCGTCGAGAAGATCACCGGTGTCCCGGGAGAGTTGATCGGCAAAGCGGCGAAAATGTATGCCTCTGAAGGACCTTCTTCCATTCTGTACTGCATGGGCATCACCCAGCACTGCCATGGAACCGACAACGTCTGGTCACTGAGCAACCTGGCGCTGGTCACCGGCAACCTGGGCAAAGCTAACGCCGGCGTCAATCCGCTGCGCGGCCAGAACAATGTCCAGGGGTCCTGCGACATGGGCGCCCTGCCCGATGTCTATCCCGGCTACCAGAAAGTCGCCAAACCAGAAAACAAGTTGAAGTTCGAAACAGCCTGGGGCGTCAGCCTCTCGGATCAGGAAGGATTGACCCATTCCGAGATATTTGATGATATCCACGACGGTAAGATCACTTCGCTCTACCTGATCGGCGAAAACCCCTATCTCAGTGAGGCAAACGCCAACCATGCGATCGAGTCGATGAACCGTCTCGATTTTCTGGTGGTTCAGGATATTTTCCTGACCGAAACCGCAGAATTGGCGGATGTGGTGCTGCCGGCCGCATCGTTTGCTGAGAAGAATGGTACCTTCTCCAACACCGAGCGCCGCATTCAGCGGGTCCGTAAGGCTATTGATTCACCTGGCGAGGCATTACCTGACTGGCAGATCACCGCCGCAATAGCCCAGAAGATGGGAGCCAAAGGATTCGATTTCGATGATGAATCTCAGATCATGCACGAGATCGCCTCCGTTACCCCGAGCTACGGCGGTATCAGCTACGATCGGTTGGAAGGCGGCGGTCTCCAGTGGCCGTGCCCGAGCCCGGATCACCCGGGAACGCCGACCCTGCATCTGGGCAAATTCGGTACCCCCAGTGGCAAGGCTCAATTCATGCCGCTCTCGTTCAGGGATTCGGCTGAGCTGCCCGATGACGAGTACCCGTTCCTGCTGACCACCGACAGGAGTCTGTTCCATTACCATACCGGCAGCATGACCCGGCGGGTTGACGGCCTCGAACAGCTCGACAGCGAGGAGTTTCTTAAAATCAATCCCAAGGATGCCGCCAGTCTTGGCCTCGAGGACAACGAGGTGGTGCAGATTGCCTCCCGGCGTGGTCAGACCCAGGCAAAAACCAAAGTCACCAAGATCTGTCCGCCAGGGCTGGTGTCGATGACCTTCCACTTTGCGGAAAGTCCGACCAACGTTTTGACCAGCCCGGCCCTTGATCCGGTGGCCAAAATTCCTGAAACCAAAGTTTGCGCGGTGAAGCTTGAAAAGGCATAATCCTTAGCCGCGCATACCAGAAAAAGAAGGGTCGAGTCCTTGGGATTCGGCCCTTTTTCTTGTTACTCTCTTATCTGTATATCGTAACACCTTTGACTGCGTTCAATAGGTTCCGGCTGTACTCCGGAGGCCCGACATATCGGTGAAAACGGTTGTCGGCGGCTCTATTATTGCATGATCCGATGAAAATCTGTGGAAGTTTGTGCAGTTCAGTACGGAAGGTGCAGTAGCGGTGAGCGGATCAGACCGAACGCACAGCAACGGATTCCCTTTACCATGATTACCTGATGGCTAGTCTAGCGTGTAGTGATAATTGCCTGGCGCTGCTTAGTTGGGCCTGTGATTGCCGAGAGTAATCAGGAAAAGACGATCTTGCAGAAGCGCCGTTTACCCACTTTGAGGATCAGATCACCCGTCGGTTCAACAGAAAAATCGGTGTCGCCGATCTTCTCGCCGTCGATGCTGACCGCGTTCTGCTTGATCATCCTGCGGCCGTCCGATGTTGAGGAAACGAGCCCGCTGTCGACCATCAGCTTGGGAAGCCAGACAGGTTCGTTGCTGTTGAGCGAGAATTCCGGCATCTCATCGGGCAGGTCGTGCTTGGCAAACACCTTTTCGAAGTGGTGTTCTGCTATCTGAGCATCTTCCTCAGAATAAAATCTGGCAGTCAGTTCCCGGGCCAGTTTCTGCTTGATCTCCTTGGGATGCAGCGTGCCTTCTTCTAGTCCCTGCTTCAGCGCCTCTATTTCAGTGCTGGAGAGGTCGCTGACCAGCTCATAGTAGCGGAACATGAGCTCGTCGGAAACCGACATGGTCTTGCCGTAAATATCGTTGGCCGGCTCGGTGATGCCGATATAATTGCCCAGCGACTTGCTCATCTTGTTGACCCCGTCGAGCCCCTCCAATAGCGGCATGGTCAACACGATCTGTGGTTCCTGACCCCTGGAGCGCTGCAGGTCGCGTCCAACCAGCAGATTGAAGAGCTGGTCGGTGCCACCAAGTTCCACATCCGACTCCATGGCCACCGAATCGTAGCCCTGAATCAAGGGATAGAGAAATTCATGGATTGATATCGGCTTGCCTCCCTCGAACCGTTTCTTGAAGTCATCGCGCTCGAGCATTCGTGCCACGGTTAGTTCCGAGGCGAGACGAATCATGTCGAAGGAGTTTATTTTGCCGAGCCATTCGCTGTTGAAGGCAATCTTGGTTTTTACCGGGTCGAGAATTTTGAAAACCTGTTCCTTATAGGTTTCAGCATTCCTTGCTATATCTTCTCTGGTAAGCGGTTTTCGAGTTTCCGATTTGCCGGTCGGATCACCAATAAAGCCGGTGAAATCACCGATAAGAAAATAGACCTCGTGGCCCAGGTCCTGGAAATGTTTCATCTTCTGCAGCAGGACCGTGTGTCCGACGTGCAGATCAGGGGCAGTGGGGTCGAATCCAGCTTTTATTTTCAGCTGTCTCCCGGTTTTGACAGACTTCTCCAGTTTGGCTTTAAGTTCCTCCCGGGAAATGCAGTCGACCACTCCTCTCTCTATCAACTCCAGTTGCTCTTCTACGGTGATCATCGTGGCGTATTAGTCCTGGTTTTCTGTCCTGTTATTTGGCATATTCGACCGCCCTGGTCTCGCGGATGACGGTCACCCGGATCTGCCCCGGATAGGTAAGTTTTTCTTCGATGGATTTGGCAATATCCTGGCTCAGAAGTATCGCTTCTTCATCCTTCACCGACTCGGAGTTGGCGATGATACGCAATTCACGTCCGGCTTGAATGGCATAGGATTTATCCACCCCGTCAAAGGAATCGGCAATCCCTTCAAGGTCCTCGAGCCGCTTGACATAGCTCTGCAGCATTTCTTTCCTGGCCCCGGGCCTGGCCCCCGAGAGGGCGTCCGCAGACTGGACCAACACGTCGAGCACGCTCAAAATCGGTGCATCTTCGTGATGGGAGCCGATGGAGTAGACAATCTCCTCCTGCTCGCCGTACTTTTTAGCCAGGTCTCTGCCGATGATGGCATGGGAACCTTCCACTTCATGGTCCACCGCCTTGCCGATGTCGTGCAGCAGACCGGCTCTCTTGGCCAGTTTGACGTCTAGTCCCAGTTCCGCCGCCATGATACCGCACAGAAATGCCACTTCCAGCGAGTGCTGCAGACAGTTTTGACCGTAGCTGGTCCGATACTTGAGACGGCCGAGAATCTTAATAAGCTCGACATGGACACCGTGGGCCCCGACGTCGAAGGTGGCCTGCTCGCCAGCTTCCCGTATATCGATTTCCAGATCCTTGGTAACTTTGGCGACCACTTCTTCGATACGTCCGGGATGAATGCGCCCGTCGTTGATCAGTTGCAGCAGTGCCAACCTGGCGATCTCCCTGCGTACCGGGTTGAAGCCACTGAGGATAACCGCCTCCGGTGTATCATCGATAATGATGTCAATGCCTGTGGCGGCCTCGATGGCACGGATATTTCTCCCTTCCCGGCCGATAATCCTGCCTTTCATCTCATCGGAGGGAAGCGGCACCATCGACACCGTTTTATCCGCCACATAATCGCCTGCATAGCGCGAGATGGCCAGGGCTATATAATTCTTGCCCTTGCGGTCGGCCTCGATCTTCATCTCGTTTTCGATTTTTGCCAGACGTTTGGCGGCGTTCATGCGGGCCTGGCTCTCGAGGGAATCCATCAGCAGTTTCTTGGCTTCATCCTGGCTTATATTGGCGATTCGTGAGAGTTCGTAGCGCTGCTTACCAATGAGATTGTCCACCTCTTTGTGCTTGTCTTCAATCTCATGTTCTCGACTGGCCAGAGTGCTCTCCTGGGACTGCAGGTCGCCACGTTTGCGGTCGAGACTTTCCCACTCTTTTTTCAATTGATCTCGTGATCTCTTGAGCTGCTGCCGCTCGTCCTTGAGATCGCGCCGGTCGGCTTTGAGTTCCTCTTCAACCGCCTGCTTGACCTGATATGCCTCTTCCTTACTTTGAAGCTGAGCCTCTTTCTTGAGCTGCTCAGCTTCTACGATAGCCGTCTCGATCAACTGCTTTGCCTGCTCCCGGATATTTTGCCGATGCCCTTCGATAAAACGTTTGCGCATGACAAAACCCAGAATCAATCCAAGTAGCAGCCCAGCGGACACAAATATGGAGGGATGATTGAGCATTTCCATTGAAACATCCTCTGTCTATCGATCAATTACAGGCTGCCCAATCAGAGATAACGGGCAAAGGGAAGGAAATGCCATCGGCGGGGATCGGTTTCGCAGTTCTAGAAAAACCGCTAAACTTGCTGGAATATCCGGATCCTACGGACTACCTACCGATCATGCAATGCAGAATTGTTGGAGGACAATTCAGCCACGGGACCAGTGGTTCTCAGCATTTATGTAAAATCAGTAGACAGGTGCCTGGGTGATCGCTTGGTCGATCAGCCGCCTCTTATTGGCACCGCTAAAACTGATGAACTCCTCGACAGATTTCTTTACACCTCATCCGCAGGCGTTTCTGTAATTAACCGCTGTTACGCCTTAAGGTCAGCCGGATCTCATAGCCGACTGCCATCTATATAATAAAACGATGCCCGGTCTTGCTGCCGTCCATCGTAGCATGGAATATTTCCCCACCCTGCCGTGTCTGCAGGACAGATAGAACCTATCGAAATAGGTGGGACTCGCATGACGACCTCAGGAAAGTCTTTCGACCTTCCATCCGAAAACAGTGGTAAGTCCCTATTTAAGAGAGTTGGCTCAACAACACTACAAATCACCAACAGCGCAGGGAAAACCCAAACCTGTGCCGAAATCCGGCCAGGTCCCTGGTACATCTCTTTTTATGTCAAAGTTGCCACACTATAACAAGAGTCCAGAAGACTTCTTTACCAATATTGTAGCAGATTTACATCAAAACGAAAGCAAAAACTCCGGTGTCCTACCCCTCGTCAATGAGAATAAAGTCGAGCCGATCACTGAGCTCCCCAATTTTTGAGGAAGTTTCTTCTTTGTATTGGCTATGTTCCTGTTTCAATTTAAGATAATTGGATGCCAGGTTGAGACAGGCCATTACCGCAATTTTACTTACCGGGATCGTCCCCCCGGGCTTATCCCCGCCACCGATTGTTTCGATCTGTTCACGCACCAGGATGAGGATTTGCTCCATATCTTCCTCTGAAGCACCTGTATAGAATGCAAAATTCTGTCCAAGGAGAGTAAACTTTACCAATCGTTCAGAATCCGACATTGTCTATTGCTACCTCTATTCCAGGAATCAGAAAGGTGCAGCCCTGATGCGGTCAGCCGCTGAACAGGTTCTTCTGGGCTTTGGCACCCTTGTCCGCTTTAGTTTTCTTTTTTACGGGTGGTTCATCTGCCTCCGGGTCTTCCTCGGAATCCTCCTCTTTCGCATCTTCACCGGAGGAGCCGTCATCGCTCTCTTCACCCTCAACCTCCGTTTCCCACTGTTCGATCTGGCCGATGAGACTGTTGACCCTCTCACGCATCACTCCGCGCTCGGAATCGACCGAGTCAAGCTCCTGCTTGTATTTGTCATTTTCCGCCTGCAATTCACCCAGACGTAGCTCAATATCCTGCTTTTCTTTCTTGAGTTTGGAGTACCCCGCGAGCAATCGTTCTATGTACTCTTCGAGACGGACCAGTTCTTTATCGCTTGCCATATTCTTCCCTCGATTATTCGTTGACGATGAATGTGACTATACCATGGTACTTGAACACCGCAACCTCTATCAGAAAGCCCCAGGAAAGTTGTCTCCGGGTCCCTTATCGTATATATCTCCAGCTCAGGGGCCGGTTTTTTTCATAGGGCATAAACCCATGAAATACGCGTGGATCATCATCAAACACCAGCGGCAAAAAATATTTATCCCCGTCCCACATGGGTAGCTCCAGAAGCTTGTCGACGTCATGCCAGAGAAGGCTGCCCTCGGAGTTTTGCAAAATAGGCGTGCCACCGAATTTGTCGATCCGATAAATGAAGCCGAACCAGTCTTCTCCCGCAGGACCGAAGCCGGTCCAGTTTATCGTTCCCCTGAGTATCACCTCTTCACAGACGATACCGGCCTCTTCCCT
The DNA here is from genome assembly GCA_013042475.1 of Desulfofustis sp. Lineage (GTDB taxonomy): Bacteria > Desulfobacterota > Desulfobulbia > Desulfobulbales > Desulfocapsaceae > JABDQA01. Next base: position 6,756 of record JABDQA010000011.1, on the reverse strand, counting down.
GATCTCCCTGCAGATGCAGTCGTAAATCGATTCCTGGGCTTCCATCTTGCCTCCCAACCCGTTGTATTTGCCGTAATGAGGATCATCACTACGTGAATTACGGTGCACGAGCAAGGTTTGCCCCGCATCTTCGGACATCACGTAACCCAGGGTTGCGACTATAGGAGTGTACACATTATCACCTTGTTATTGTTTTAAATTGCATTAAAATTGGATACGCCATACAGTGAGATTAGATTCAAGTCGGAATCGAAATATAATTCCGACTGTGCGAGCATAAAAAATCCCTAGCTGGAGTGTGATAGTTTCGTTCCCGGTCACTCGGCCGCAGCCCATCATGCCTGTCATTCACCCGGTTTTCCATGACTCCAGTGCCCAGTAAATCATCAGGGCTACTTTTTATCACTGCCTTGATCCTGGCGCTTTGGTCTGTTCAGCTCTTCGGTCCGGCCCCGTTATTTGCCCGGGCAGACCCTCATAAGTTCCCGGAATATAATATAATTTCAAAGAATGTCACGTTCTGGGAAAAAGTATACTCGAGCTATTCGGTAAATACTTCAATTATCCATGACCAGCACCACCTCGATCGAATTTACGCCACCGTCACTTTGCTTGAGGATGGATTTCCGAATGCTCGCAAACGCAATAGCCAGAAAATAAAACAGGTAAAGAACCACATCAGGACGATTTTGCTGAAACTGGCCCAAAATCCGCGTCCCGTAACCAGAGAAGAAAAAAGAATAACCGCTCTCTTTCACCAATCCGCATCTGCTTCAGCCTATCGTAGAGCCGCCGACAATATCAGGGCTCAAACCGGTCTTAAGGAACGCTTCAGAGAAGGAGTCGTGAGATCAGGGGCCTACATGAACGCGTTGAGAAAAATCTTCAGAGGGCACGGTTTGCCTGAGGATCTCGCCTACCTTCCCCATGTGGAGTCCTCCTTCAACCCCAAAGCATTCAGCAAATTCGGTGCGGCAGGCATGTGGCAGTTTACCCACACCACCGGTAAAGAATTTCTGACCATCAACTACATCATCGATGAACGCAGGGACCCTATTATTTCGGCCCGGGCTGCCGCCAAATTCCTGAAGCGTAACTACGAGCTGCTCGGATCCTGGCCGCTGGCACTCACCGCGTACAATTACGGGCCAGCCGGTATGAAGCGGGCGGTGAAACAGGAAGGCAGTTACGAAAGTATTTTCAAGAACTACAACAAAGGCCATTTCAAATTTGCCTCCCGAAATTTTTACTCTGAGTTCCTGGCTGCGGTAAAGGCCGCAAAGAAGCTGGAAACCTCGGGACTTGAACTGGAGCGGTCCTTACGGGCCGTGACGGTTAGACTGCCAGCCTATGCGCGAGCCGACAAACTATGCGAGTATCTCGGCATCAGTACCAGGGAACTGAGCAAATATAACCCGGCCCTGCGCGATCCGGTCTTTAAGGGTACCAAATACATCCCCAAGAACTATGTACTGAAACTGCCCTACCGCTTCAACAACAGCAGAATATTGAGTGCCGCACCACCCTCCATCTTCAGCTCCCAGCAGAAACGCTCCAAATTCTACCGGGTGCGGCCCGGTGACTCGGCCGGCGCCATTGCCATGGCCCATCGTGTTTCCCTTCAGGATCTGATCCGGGCCAACAATCTCAACTCGAAGGCGATGATAAAGGTCGGTCAGAATCTACGTATCCCCACTTCCACGCACGGAACCCCGAACGTGCGGGTAGCGGGCCGCACCTCACCGGTGCCGGAACTTAAGAAAACAAGTAAGCTGCCGCCTACTGGACGGATTCAGCCGGCTGTTCAACAGGATGTGACCGTGGCCGGGAATCTTAAAGTAGCTAACCTGAATAAGAAGAGCAATTTGCTGGTCGGCACCATCGAAGTCCAACCGGATGAATCGATCCGGTTGCTCGCAGACTGGCTCAAAGTCACTCCAAATTCCATACGCATCAACAACAGCCTGCCTAAGAATGGTGACATTTACCCGGGGCAGAAAATCACCCTCGACTTTATCAATACGAAGATCTCTTCTTTTGAGGAAACACGTTTCGATTTTCACCAGGAACTGCAGGAAGATTTCTTCAATTCATATCAGGTGGTTGGCTTCACCAGCTACAGGGTGAAAAACGGGGATACGATCTGGGAACTGTGCCGGAAGGACTTTGACGTGCCCCTCTGGCTGCTGAAAAAATACAACGAAAAGCTCGATTATACTCATCTGGAACTGGCCAGCAATATCCAGGTACCGATATTGAAAGAGATATGATCGTCGCCCAGCACCGAACGCCCGACGCAGAGGATTCCCATGGATATCAGTAGAACGATCAATACCTTGAAAGCCCGCCCCGACTTCAATGACAACGTCGGCATGGTCTTGGTTCACAACGGAACTGTGCGCGGCTGGTCCCGTCAGGATAGATCATCGGTATCGGCCATAGAAGTAAAAGCCGATCCCGATCGCATTGCTTCGCTCAGAGAAGAATTTTTACAATTTCCAGGAATTTATGATATTGTTATCGAAGCTCGGTCAGGTCTTCTGAAACCGGGTGATGATCTTCTTTTCATTGTCGTTGCAGGCGACATCAGAGAACATGTCAAACCGGTCCTCGGTGAGCTGTTGGAGAGGATCAAGAGTGAGGCGGTCGCTAAAAAAGAGCTTGGCGTTTAGTTTCGCTCATCATGACAATGCCAGCAAATTTGAAAATAACAGACAAAACAGACTCGTTCCTGAACTGGGTCGACACCCCTCCGACAGACGGCCAGACCCCTCTGCGCTGGCTGCATAAAATTGCCAGGATTTTATTGATCAGCCTCCGGGAGATGAATGAAAATGTGCTGACCCTGAGGGCCGGCTATCTGACCTATGCGATGCTGTTGTCGATGGTGCCGATTTTGGCAATGAGCACCGCAGTTGTTAAAGGGCTCGGAGGCGGCGACCAGATTCGCGAGCTGGCTTACAGCTATATCGACACCCTGGAACGAACCTCTACCGATTTTTCTATCTCCCCTTCGAACGAAATCGCCAGTGAGACACAGGGGGAAGAAGGGGCCGAGACACAACCTGACCTGACCACCCAATTACGCGCGGCCATCGACAAGATTTTCAACTATGTCGATAAAACCAATTTCGCCACCCTCGGAACCTTCGGTATGGTGGGTATCTTCTTATCGGTGATCCTGGTACTGGGCCAGATTGAAAAATCGCTAAATGTGATCTGGAAGGTAAAAGATGGCCGCTCGATTCTTCGTAAAGTCGCCGATTATATTGCCCTGATGATTCTTTTTCCTATCTCCATAAACGTTGCCCTGGCATCGGGTACCATGCTTGAGAGCCAGACCCTGAGCATGCATTTGGATCAGTTTTTGCCCATGGACTGGCTGCAGACACTGCTGCTCAAAGGAGTGCCGATCCTCTTCCTGAGCCTTACCCTGTATGTCATCTACATATTTTTTCCCAATACCAAAACCGGCGGCCTGCCAACCATTATAGGCGCCTTTGTGGCCGGCTTCTGCTGGTTTCTGACCCAGAATGTGTATATCAGCATGCAGATAGGCGTGGCTAAATACAATGCCATCTATGGATCATTTGCTACCATCCCGCTGTTCCTTGCCTGGGTTTGGGTGGCCTGGCTCTTTGTACTTATCGGCGCCCAGCTCGCCTATGCCATACAGAATGAACCCACCTACCATTTCACCAGCCAAACAGCAGTGCCTTCACTGCGACTCAGTGCCGCCCTCGATGTCTGCCGGACGGTTGGAGAACGATTCAGCGCGGCTGAGCGCACGGATAATGAAGATTTGATCAACACCCATCGGGACTATTCACCCGAGTTGGTCGGAGAAACCGTCGACACGCTGGTCAATGCGGGGGTGTTGCACCATTCCAGAGAAACTGGCGAGCTGATGCTGTCCCGACCGCCGGATCAAATGCCCGGCCGCATTATTGTTGAGGCCGTATTGGGAACCGAGACACCGGAGACCGTGGGAGGAACCCAGGCAGCAAAGGCCATGGTGGGTGCAAGTGTAGAAATTGTCACCAAGGAAAAGGAAGGAAGTAGTGAACGGGCCAAAGATTCAGATAATCAGCCTCCTGCCGCCGCCGGTCAAGAAGCGAAAAGCCATCAAAACTGATTCTCAAAAAGCTGCAAGCCGGGCTTCTTCCTCCTCGTGGGTGACCTTACTGCATTCGGGGAGTTGAATGACAAAGGTGGAACCGACCCCTTCTTCAGACTCAACTAGTATCCTACCGTGATGTGCTTCAATAATACCGTTGCAAAATAGCAGGCCGAGTCCGCTGCCCGTTTCCCCCTTGGTTCCCTTGCTGCTGGTCTTGATGTCGGCCCGAAACAGGTTATCGGCATAGTCACGGCTCATTCCCGCTCCGTTGTCTCTTACTGCCACACTCATGGGCCGCTGCGAATCCGGCAGGAAGAGTTCCACCGTGCCGCTGCGCCGGCTGAATTTGATGGCGTTGGACATAAGGTTGTTGAGCACCACGAAATAGAGGTGTCGGTCAGCGAAAACTTCGGAGCCCGGTGGAATAGAGTTTACCGTGCGAATGGCCTTATCGAATGCCTGGTTGGTGAAGTTCTGGAGGACTTCACGGGCCATTTCGTGGACATTGAAGAATGACTTTTCAAGTTTAATACCGCCCGTTTCAAGCCGATCCATCGACAGCAGGTTATCGATCATCTGCAGCATACGCTGACCATTGATGACGATGTTTTCCAGGAATTGGCGATGAATATCATGGTCGAAATGCTCCCTGGCCAGAATCCGCTTGAGCATCTGGGTCATGGAATAGAAGGGTGATTTCAGATCGTGGGCCACCATAGCCACCAGACGACTGCGCATCCCCATGGCCATTTCTGCCTGTCGGCGGGCTTCCTGGAGAAAATGCTCAATGCTTTTCTGCTCGGTGATATCGATGGCGATTTCCAGTTTCACGGGGCGCCCATCCGACCATTTGATCACCTGATCCTTGGCCCGATACCATTTTTTATTGAACGGGTTTTGATACTCCCATTGAAGAGGCTGCAGATTCTTTTCGGCATTGCCAAGCAACCGCTCGTTGTTGCAGAACATACATGGCTTATCCTCGGCCGAATGGATAAACTGGTGGCATTTTTTTCCCATCGGGTCGAAGCCGAACAGGTTGCGCAAATAGTCATTGGCGAAGAGAATTTCATAGGTGTCGAAATCAACCACATAAATGATCCCATCGAAGGTGCTGATGATTCCCGTAAGAAGTTCGTTGGACTGTTTGAGCTGGGCTTCAGCGTCCAGCCTTTCAGCAACTTCGCTGCTCAACTGGCGGTTGCGCTGATCGAGTTCGCTGGTACGCTGCCCTATTTTCTCTTCGAGTTGGGCCAGATGATCTATCTGCTGAATGTATCTGAATTCTTTCTCCTGCTTGGCATTGATGCGGAATTTGGCAAGCAGGAAACAGACCAGCGCAAAAAAAGCCAGCAGGATTGCGGCACCGTACTCCAATGGGATGGCATCGATTTCGTTAAGGTGGAGCGAGATAAAAAGCAGAACGAGACCGGCGAAACCCCAGAGAAAGAGCAGAATGGTCTGGCCGACGATTCCGGCGAAAATTTTTTTCAACTGTAAATCTCTTGCTGATTTTCCTGCCATGATCTCGCTGTAATGGGAAAGAGGCTTCCGGGTCCTCTGTCAATTATCACTTCCGATGACACAAGTGAATCATTCGACCAGACTGCCAACTATATAGGTGTGGAGCGATTGCCGAGAAAGGATAATTACGATTTCAAGGAACGGCAAATATGGTGGCGTCCAATGTGTAAGATACCTTTACACCGGTCCTGGAACACTTGATCGTCTGCTTTTCAGACAGAACTATATCGAGATCTTCTCCTCTGAGTCCCTGCCATTGAGCCAGGTAACAGAATGAACCCGTTTTTTTCTTCTTCTTGGGATTTCTTTTGACGCCGCCTTTCCAGCTCAGCATTGGCAGTTCGCCGCGCTGCGCACGTTTGGCCAGCTTCGGCTGGGTTTGGGCAAGTTCCCTTCCTTCTTCCCAACAGAGAATGAGGCCTTTATCCTCACCGCGCCATTTCTCTTTTGCCGTCGGATTTTTTCGAATCGGCTCTTTTATTGAGCGGTAAATGCGATTACCCATCAAAGGTTCCTGGAATCTGGTTTAACAGGTCCGAACCACCAATATCTCAACATTTTACAAGGTGGACCCTATTCATCAATTTTTTTCTTGGCAAATCAAGACCCGCCGGGTGACCGCTAACCATTTAAAATTATATGAAATGTGCTGCCTTTACCGACGGTACTTTCGACCTCTACACTGCCACCATGGGCCTGGACAATATGCTTTACAATGGCCAATCCAAGTCCGGTACCCCCCTCTTTTCTGCTCCGAGCTCGATCACTTCGGTAAAATCGTTCAAATAATCTGGGTAAGTGCTCCTTGGCAATGCCAATACCATTATCCTCGACAGAAATACAGACCTTGGGTTTGCCGACTGTCTCCAGCATTCCAGCAGTCAGCACGACCTCTTGACCGGCTTCACTGTAGGTTATGCCATTATGCAATAGATTCACCACGGCCTGTTCAAGAAGCGTCGGGTTAATTTCCAGTTCCAGATTATCGGGACAGTCAATCACGATTGCGACGTCACTCTCCTCCGCTTTGGGGCGGCATCTATCCGCTGCTTCTTCCAGGATCGACTTGAGCGGTATCTGTTCGAGATCTATCTGAGCGTCATTCGCTTCTC
>JABDQA010000008.1 GCA_013042475.1 Desulfofustis sp. | reverse complement strand
TGTAAGAAGAGGAATAGGAGAATCCTGTGCCGCTGAAGTTCACGGTCGATTCCGAGTAGCCGATGCCTCTGTAATGCACGGTCGATCTTGGCTGGTTGATACCTTGATAGGTGATTGTAGAGGTCTTCGATGGGGTCGGTGAGACGACATGAACCTGATGGCCGACGATCCGGGGCCGATAATAGTGATAATGCCGCCGATTCTGCTTGGCGACTTCCAGCGCTGTCTTTGCCCGTAACCGTTCGATTTCAATTTCGTGGCGCCGCTCCTCGGCCCTCACCCGGTCCGCATACTGGCGGTCTCGCCAATAATCGGCAGCGTTCTGTGCCTGCAGCAAGGTAGGGACCATAAGCAATCCTGCTAGAAAAAATACTATCTTCATACTGCGCCCTCTTAGCGGATATCGACTGGTTAAAGAAAACCTAATACAGAATTTTTATTTTGTTACAGTATGCATTGTTGCCATCTTTCTCCAACTACCGAGAAAATGTAATGACAGCACCCGGCAAAACTAGCCAACCGAACCGCCTCTTCAGGCAGGGCTGAAAAACCTTTAACCGGCCGATTCAGAAACCAGATTGTCCATGTACTCATCTCATCAGGGCACAAAGGGATCAGTTCGGGGTGATTGATTGCCTGATCAAGGAGCTGACCGGGTGTCCTTCAGCCAACCTCAGTTCATACATGCCGCATACTTCAGTGAGTCTATGATACCTTCGCTTCTCTCCCACCTTCCTAGTCAGCTGAGGATTCATGCCTTTTACGAACACACCAAGCAGAGTTGCTCGGGCATCGCTATGGTAAATTACTTTTCCAACCTCTGTGTGATTGTCACGAGCAATTTGTTCTGTTATGGCTGCCTTGACAGTTACCAGAGTGGCGGTGCATCTCTCTGAACCATCCTCACAGGTATAGATGAGATGATTATCTCTTTCGTTATTAGTAAAATGGGGATCATCGACCTTTAAGTCGATATCCACGGTATAGGCATCGATAAGCTTTCCATCGCCGATTTTAAAATTAAAAACGCCGAATCTGGCATCACCAGCATAGCGAGTTTTGTGATCATGCTCTACTGGGCTCCAACTTGCGACAAGTGGAACTTCAAAACCGTCCATGTCGTCGATGTAATTATTTTGAGAATAGAAGATTCCATCCAGAAAGCACTCACCGGGGATAACTTCCAGCACTGACGGGTCAACGGGATTCTCGGCCTGTACTGTCGCCACAAACCCGAAAAACAGAGATGAGATACATACAATCAATAAGAATTTGTTCACCTTCATCTCTCCCACCGAGAAATTGATGAGCCAGAAAAGCAGTTCTGTCTCACTTAACAATCAGTGTGTTTTGATCATGAGGAAACACACCCATCTTCTGAGCCGAGGACGGGTGTCGCACCAACGGAAAGCAAAACCCCTCTTTTCGGCAACCCGGCTGCCAGTTTGACTGGCCCGTGGCTTTGCGTCCCTAGGTCACCCTAGGTTTGCCCTTTCGAAGAAGTTTTCTTACCTTAAAGTATATAAGAAAAAGATATATTTTCCAAAAAAATCAGACTTCTGCTCCTAGATTTAAATGCACTGGTTGATCTGTGCCTACATTAACTTTTGATAATGGCTATCGCTTATCTGATTGGCTTTCTATGTTCTAATCTGTTATCAAAGATTCTCCCCTGACACGTTGAAGTGTCGAGACGCCTCACAAACACATGATATCAGTTCGGCGGCCAGCCCTATCCGCTGCCGTGGTCAACATGGTCTGCGGTTCATGATTTCTGGTGAAAGAATTTGATGTGATCGTATGCGGACCTGCCATCAATAGGAGAAACGGTCTCTTGAGGTAAACTTCAGGTATTTCAGTCAGTCAGCCTGCAAAAGTCTTGAAAATGTCATAGATTCTCATAGAGGCAAACCGGGTACCCGCATAACTCGATTTTTCCCAGACAGGAAGCTCTCTCCACATCAATAGAGGTGATAAGATAAATGGCTACTACAATAGGATGGCTGAAGGTTGGTCGGACCGAAAAGTCCAGGCAGGTAAGTGCCGGAGGATTCTGGACGATTGATCAATTGTCTGAGCTGCAGCCAGCAGTGGATCGCCTGAAGATTGACGGTACAGTGGCGACGGACATCGATTTTAAGCAGATCGAACGGATGGATACCGCCGGTGCCTGTCTGGCTGTACGCCTGCTCGATCGGCTTGAGGTCAAATCACCGCAGCAGGTGCATGCAAATGAAGCTGTCGATTCGATCATGGCGACCGTTTTGCGCTACAAGAGAAGTGCTGCCTCCGACCCGGCAGAATCCAATGCGCTCATCAAGATTATCGAGCGCATCGGCAAAGCGACGCTCGAAGCCCTTGACCTCACCGCCTGCTTCGTGGTGTTCATTGGAAACATAACCCGTCATCTTCTTGGCACGGTGGGGCGTCCGGTCCGTTTCCGGTTCAGCCAGACGATGACGCAGATAGAATTGAGCGGCTTCAATGCAATCCCGATTATCTCATTGATATCTTTTCTGATCGGTATTGTTATAGCCTATCAGGGAGCGCTGCAGCTCGGTAAACTCGGGGCGGACATATATACCATCGATCTCCTGGCCGTCACCATTCTTAGGGAAATGGGCATCCTTCTCGCTGCAGTGGTAATTGCCGGCAGATCCGGCTCGACCTTTGCGGCGGAGATCGGTTCTATGAAACTCAATGAGGAGCTCGACGCCATGCATACCATCGGCATGAACCCGATGGAAGTACTGGTGCTGCCCCGGCTCATCGGACTTACCCTGTCCTTGCCTATTCTCACCCTGATCGCCAATTTTTTCGGTGTGATTGGCGGCGGCCTGATGGTATGGCTGGTAATGGATATTTCACCCACCCTGTTCGTGATTCAGTTCATTAATTCGTTATCCCCGTGGACCTTCTGGATTGGTATTATGAAGGCGCCGGTTTTTGCCGCAGTCATCGCTGTTATTGGCTGCTACGAGGGCATGCAGGTGTCAGGTAGTGCCGAATCACTGGGTGCCCATACGACCCGGGCAGTGGTTGAATCGATATTTCTGATTATTGTCTTTGATGCGTTGTTTTCGATATTCTTTGGAGTTATAGGTATTTAATGACTACAACCAAGGGCTGCACCATCAAGGTCTGTGAGCTGGTCATCCGGCTAGGTGATTTCACCATCCATGATGGGCTCAGCCTTCAAGTGTACAACGGTGAGATAACCTCGGTCGTGGGAGCTTCCGGAACTGGAAAATCGGTGCTGCTGAAGACCATTATCGGCTTGATCAAGCCGATTAAAGGGAGCATTGAGATATTTGGACAAGACTACAATAAGCTCTCCTCCAGTGAAGCCCACGAAGTGCGCAGACACTGCGGCGTACTGTTTCAGGATGGAGCTCTGTTCGGCTCACTCACCGTAAATGAAAATATTCAGATCCCGATAAAGGAACATTTCAAGCTACCCCAAAAGACCATGTCAGAGCTGTCCGCCCTGAAACTGTCCATGGTGGGTTTGGATGCGGACGTGGGTAATAAATATCCTTCTGAGCTTTCCGGTGGAATGCGCAAACGTGTCGGTCTGGCCCGGGCCCTCGCCCTCGACCCGGAGCTGCTCTTTCTTGATGAACCGACCGCGGGGCTTGATCCGATCGGGGCGGCCGCGTTTGATCAGCTGCTTCTGGAATTGCAAGAAAATCTGCATCTTACGGTATTCATTGTCACCCACGATCTCGACACTATATATACAGTGAGCAACAGGATCGCCGTTTTGGGAGAGAAAAAATTGCTGGTCAGCGGCACGATAGACGAAGTGAGATCCTTTGATCACCCATGGGTTCAGGACTATTTTCATGGCCAGCGATCTCGCGCCATTAACCAATAGTTGGAAATTTCATCCGGCTGACAACAGAGTTGCACCGGTGCCAAATGGAATCTAAAAGCCTCAATTTTGTAATTGGTCTATTTGTAGTGGCAGGCATAGCCGCTATTTTCATCGTCGGTCTCTGGCTCACCCAGAAGGGATCGAACGAGAAAACCATTCCCTACGACGTTCTTTTTGAGGATTCGGTGGCAGGTCTGAGTGTCGGAAGCAAAGTCAGTTATCGCGGCATCCGCATCGGGACGGTGACTTATATCGGGATAAAGCCGGATGATCCCCAGTTTGTCGCCGTACGCGTGGCCATCGGAGAAAACTACCCGATTCGCCGGGGCGACACGGCTTCTCTGAAACTGGAAGGAATAACCGGTTCTTCCTACATCGATATAGAAGGTGCCGAATGGGGCAGTGAAATAGTCCCGTCCACCCCAGAAAATATCGCCACCATACCTTCACGCAGATCAGAACTCGGCCAGCTGGTCAAGGGCTTGCCCGAACTGATCAATGAAGGAACGGTGCTGGTTCAACGCTTCAGCGATCTGCTTGACGAGGAGAGTCGGGAGCAGGTCACTTCCATTCTTGCCAACATAGACCAGCTCACCGGAACACTTGCCGAACAGGGAGATAATGTAGATGCACTATTGGTCACTGCCAATGATGCCGGGACAGAACTCATCGAGGTGAGCAGGTCGTTGCAGAACGTGGTGACCAAGGTGGACACCCTGGTCGAAACGCTGCAAATTACCGCCGATGGCGCAAATCAACTGATCACCGAAGATGGCGCCGAACTCGTGGAGGAATGGAAAATTACTGCTCGATCACTCAGGGAGCTTTCAAATACTGCTCAGAATTTCCTGGCTGCCAATGAAGACTCCCTGGAGCATTTTTCTCAGGAAGGGTTGTACGAACTTACCCTGTTCCTGCGGGAAGCCCGACATCTGGTTGCTGGATTGACACGGGTGGTGGATAGAATTGAGGCGTCGGGCGCACGTTTTCTGCTCGATCAGCACAATCCCGAGGTTGATGCAAATTAAACTCATGAGGCCAGGAAGACAACTGATGAGCCGAACTATATTATTTACACTAAAAATATTGACACTTGTTGTTCTGCTCGGTGTCGCTGGTGGCTGCAACGTCCTCGAAATACCGGGACCGGCACCGGACCTCTACAACCTGACCCCGAAAAGCACCTTCAGTGACAACCTTCCGGAAATAAAAAAACAGCTAACTATCGAAGAACCTCTCGCCTCAGGGGGGTTGGACAGCAACAGGATAGCCCTGCATCCTCACTCCACCAGGCTCAAGTTCTTTGCCAACGCCCGATGGGCAGAACGGGCACCCAAAATGCTTCAGACCTTGCTGGTCGAGAGTTTTGAAAATACCAACAAAATTATTTCAGTGGGCAGGCAATCGATTGGTCTGCGATCCGATTACACCTTGAAGACCGAAGTGCGTGAATTCCAGGTTGAGCATGACACCGAAGCCCAAGCCTATATGATCCGTGTGAGAGTCAATGCCAAGCTCGTTCAGCAGCCCAAGAGGGTGATTGTTGGTTCACACAGTTTTGAGCACACGGTGGAGATCGGAGATGACAGCGATATGGATAGTATTGTGATCGCTTTCGACCAGGCCACCGGCAGAGTATTGAAAAAGCTGGTCGAATGGACCCTGCTGAAAATGATCTAGATCTTCATCTGGCCCAGGATGTAAATCGGAAGACGACCTCACCCTGGTGATCATCAAGATAAAAAGCCCATAGTCAACGCCAGGTCTTCTCAGCTTATCTAGTATCTTAAGAATCAGGTGTTTTCACTGTTCTAATCAGGAGATATCACAATGAGTGCATTTATTATCGTCGACACTAAGATTTCCAATGACCTTGAATATGAAGAGTATAAGAAGCTGGCCAAACCCATCGTTGAAAAGTACGGTGGCATCTACCGGGTCAGGGGAGGAAAGATGGATGTACGAGAATCCGATCTTTGGACGCCAACCAGAATGGTGGTGATAGAATTTCCTGACATGCAGGGTGCACAAACATTTCTGGACTCCGAGGAATATGCTCCAGTCAAGCAAATGCGCCATAAATACGCGGATTGCACCTTATTCATTGTTGAGGGCAGTTAACCCGCTCGGACCAACTCGGAACCGAGTCTCTCTTGCCTACACTCTGTGTAGTAAGCAGATATAGCTTTACTTGACATATGGGACGCCACACACTATATTTCGATATATGTCGAACTATAGTGTGGGGCAAATAGAGGATTTCGCGGAAATTTTCAAGGCATTATCCAATCCCAACCGGTTGAAGATTTTTCTGAGCCTGACCTCTTGCTGCAAGCCGGGGACAGTTGGGGTGATCGATCGGGATTGTTCGGTCTACATCGGCGAGTTGGCCGATGAGGTTGCGGTGGTCAAGTCAACGGTGTCGCACCATATTAAGGAGTTAAAGCGAGTCGGGCTCATTAAGACAGAGCGGCAGGGACAGAAAATCGCCTGCTGGGTAGATCCTGAAATGGTGGAGGCCCTGCATAGGTTTTTTAAATTCTAAAAAAATTTTGCCGCGATGTTCGAATTATGTCGAACAACAAAACAATGGTGATGTCATGAAAGGTGAGAAGGAAGAGCAAATAAGGCAGAAGGTGAGAGAACATTACGGCAAGGTGGCCACCGGTGGTAAAGGTTGCGGCTGCGAACCACAGTCTTCTGGTACCTGTTGTTCGCCTAATCAAGCTGCAGGGGATCAGGCGGGGGCGCTGATGGGATATACGAGTACCGATCTGGAGAGCATTGTCGAAGGTGCCAATATGAACCTGGGGTGCGGCAACCCGATCGCCATTGCCGCTTTGCAGCCCGGAGAAACAGTTCTTGATCTGGGCTGTGGGGCAGGCTTTGACAGCTTTCTTGCGGCCCGGGCCGTGGGTCCGGAAGGACGGGTGATCGGTGTCGATATGACCGCCGAGATGGTCGCCAAAGCTCGCACCAACGCGGAATCGATGCGGGCAGAAAACGTGTCGTTTCGTCTGGGCGAGATAGAACACCTGCCCGTCAGCGACGCGTCCATTGACGTCATCCTGTCAAATTGCGTGATAAATCTTTCTCCGGACAAGAAGCAAGTGTGGAGGGAGACGTATCGGGTGCTCAGACCCGGGGGCAGGTTGGCGATCTCAGATATTGTTGCACTCAAGCCACTGCCTGGAGATATGCAGGAGCAAGTCGCCTTCTATACGGGCTGCGTGGCCGGTGCAGCGGAGGTGGATCCTATAGAGGCGGACCTTGCCGCCAGCGGATTCAACGAGGTCGCTGTCAGGCTGCGTCCGGAAAGCAGGCAGATGATCGGCCAGTGGTTTCCGGGTAGTGGAGTAGAAGAATATGTGGCTTCAGCTGAAATTGAAGCCATCAAGCCTTTCGTCTACCTTCAGGTTCCTGAGGGAACCGAGTGGATTGCAGAGGTCAGGACAAAAGCCGAAAACTATATGAAAAATCACGGAAACTGTGCCCAGAGTATCGTTGCCGCATTCTCCGAAGTTTTCGGGATCGATGATCCACTGGTGCTCAAAGCATCGAGCGGGTTTCTCGGAGGCATGATGCATTCCCTGACCTGTGGGGTTCATACCGGTGGGGTTATGGTCATGGGCCTGGTTCTGGGACGGGAAAGACTTGAAGATGGAACGGACGGACTCTATCAAATTGTCATTTCCACCCAGGAAATGATCAGAAGGCTCAACGACAGGCTTGGCTCGCATTCCTGCCAGGAGTTGACCGGGGTGGACTTCACTGATCTGCGCCAGGCGGCGATTTTCAGCAGATCGGACGAACACCAGAAATGTTTCTCCAGGGTGGCCGATGGCGCCGAGGTGATCGCAACCTTGATCAGTGAATTAAGAAATCAGGGAGAACTGAAGCTGTAGACTTTTGGGGTTCACAGATTAACTTTATTAGAAACTAAATTCTGCCCTGATCGCAGTGGAAGAGGAAACAGTGATGCAATGTGACTATCAAAAAGTATTTCAGCTCATCGACAGCGGTGATTGGCATGGTGCCCACCGAATGGTTCAGGTGCATTATGATAAACTCTCCTGTCTCATCCACGGCTATCTTCATTGGGACGAGGGTGATCTGGGCAACTCCGCCTACTGGTATCACAGGGCCGGCGAGGAGATACCCAAGACCACCTTGCCAGAAGAATTGAAGCGCTTGAAAGAGATGGCATAAAATTCTCACTCCAGTAAACAAGAGGATTTCCTGCTCTCAGAACTCAACATTACAAACTGTACAGAAGTTTTCTCGTGGATCGAACAAGACCGAATTAGCGTCGTCGTCTGAAAAACATCTGAGTCCATATTTCTTGCCAACAGAGTACAGGTCCTCTGCCCATGTGATATCATAAGGGGAGGAACTGTTTCCGGATGCACCCTGCATGCGTTGCTACTCCTCGCAGTACCCAAGCCCTGAAGAGTAATAATGAAAATGCGCTGAACAGCAGTCCAGTTCCATGAAAATTCTCTTTCCGATAGCAGTAGTGGTCATGGGATTCAGCGGATTGGTTGCCCAGATATTGCTGTTAAGGGAATTACTCATCGTCTTTTCGGGGAATGAACTCAGTATCGGCATTATCCTGGCCAACGCCCTCATTCTCGAGGCCTTCGGCAGCTTTTACCTTGGTAAAAGGGCCGAAACATCGAAGCACAAACTGGAATCGTTCATGCTTCTGACGATTCTTTTCTGCGTATCTCTTGTTATTGCCATTTTGCTGATACGCATCTTGAGAAATATGATGGGTATTTCCATTGGCGAGTCCATCGGATTTATACCGATACTTTATTCTTCCTTTCTCATACTCATGCCGGTGAGCATTCTCCATGGAGCGCTGTTTACTTATTGCTGCCGGATTTACTCCATGTTCTCCGGCGGGGGTGCATCGTCCGTCGGCAAGGTCTATGTGTATGAGACCCTCGGCGCGATTTTCGGCGGGGTCGTGTGCGCCTATCTTCTCATTCCCTATTTTGACAGTTTTCAGGCGGCTTCATGGCTTGCTCTACTGAATCTCATTATCTGCCTGGCCTTGCTTATGCCTTCCCGGGAAATCGGCCGATACCGGCAATTGGTTCTTGCGATATCAATCATCGGTATCGTCTGTACGGGTTATTTCATTCTCGGCAGCCAGGCTGCAAAGCTGCACGACCAATCAATATCCTGGCAATGGAAAAACCAGGATATTGTCCATTACCAGAACTCGCAATACGGCAACATTTGTATTACAGAAAACCAGGGACAATATATTTTCTTTGTCGACGGTGTGCCCAACCTCATCACTCCAGTACCTGATATTCCTTTGGTCGAGGAGTTTGTTCATATTCCACTTCTGGCCCAATCTCAGCCAATGACAATCCTTATCCTGAGCGGGGGCGCAGGCGGTGTCATCAACGAAATATTGAAGCACCCATCCATAGAGTCAATTACCTATGCAGAGCTCGATCCGCTGATTCTCGATCTCATAAAAACCTTCCCCACCCCCCTGACAGAAACTGAGCTCAATGACAGAAGAGTAAAGGTGAAACATGTCGACGGACGTTTGCTGCTCAGGACCTCAGCAAATAAGTACGATGCAGTGTTTGTGGGTATTCAGGAACCGTCCAATTTACAGACCAACAGGTTTTTCACCAAGGAATTCTTCTCGCTCGCAAAAAAACAGTTGCATCAAGACGGTATCTTGGTGATTGGACTTACCGGATCTCTTGATTATCTGAATGAAGAGCTCGTGCACCTGAACAGCTGTGTGTTCAATACGCTGAAACGGGTCTTTTCCCATGTCAGGGTGGTACCTGGAGACGGTACCAATCTGTACCTCGCCTCGGATGCTGAGGAAATAGTGAGGATTGACCGGGAGCGTATTGGTGAAAGACTGATCCAGCGGAATCTAGCCGCAGAAAGGGGAATCCCCTGGCACATCGAAAAGAAGCTGCATCCAGGCTGGCAGAGCTGGTTTTCCCGTTTTCTAGAAGGGGGAACCGAGGAAATAAACACTGATTTCAGGCCGCTCGCGATGTTCTACTCCATTTCTCACTGGAATGCGCTGTTGGCCCCTTCGCTGCGCGGGATTTTTCGCCAATTTGAAAGGATTGACCTGAGGACGATCACGCTTTTTGCCGGGATCTCGCTGCTGATCTATTGCCTGCTTCTCACTCAGAAGAGGAGATACGTGCCGCAGGCCATATCATATTCCATCATCACCACAGGCTTTGCCGGGATGATCTTCGACCTGACCATTATTTTTGCCTTTCAGGCAGTATATGGCTACGTCTTTTCGTGGATCGGTATTCTGGTGGCATCCTTTATGGCGGGGGCTGCCTGTGGGGCATTAGTGGCAACCATGGCTATGGCGCGGATAAAAAACTGCCTTAAATTATTTGTTCTAACAGAGGTGGCAGTTACCTGTTTTTCTTTTGGCTTACCCGTGGTGCTCTTCGCGCTCCATAACGGACTGGACGCTTCCGGATTCGTATTTATCAGGATGCTGATATTATTGATATCTTTTGTCAGCGGGTTGTTAACCGGCTGCCAATTTCCACTTGCCAACGAGTTGTATCTCAAGAGCAACGATAATTTAAGTAGGACAGCAGGTCTGCTGTATGCATCTGATCTTGTGGGAGGATGGTTTGGAGGGATTTTAGGGGCTGTTCTGCTGCTTCCAGTTCTCGGTCTCACGGGTACTTGCATATCGGTTGGCTTGCTTAAAATTACAAGCTTAGTAGTCATAGTCACCCAGTCCAATCGGCGTTTATTACGCGCATCAGAATCAAGGGGGTAGCCAATGGACATCAGCCGCAGAACTTTTATGGAAAAAACCACCACGTTTTGTCTTAAAACAGGCCTGTCTGTCATTTTTCTCAGCACCACATCGGCACAAACGTTTGCTACATCGGCGACCGCCAAAGAGAAAAAAGGGGGAGGTGTCGGCCTCTTGTTCGAACCGGCCTATCTGAAGTTGCACCGAACGGGCGAACTCGGAGAACGCGCCGAAACACTCTGGGCAGCGATGGAAAACTGCGAGCTCTGTCCGAGGAGTTGCGGGGTAAACCGTCTGGAGGGAGAGGAAGGGTTCTGTCACGCCCCTGGCACAGCGCTTATCGTCTCTGCCTTTCACCCCCATTTCGGTGAGGAGAGACCGCTGGTTGGCGACCACGGTTCGGGAACGGTCTTTCTGACCCACTGCAACCTGCGCTGCGTGTTTTGTCAGAACTGGGAAATAAGTCATTTGGGCAGGGGAGCGGAGAAATCCATTGATGAGCTGGCCGCGATCATGCTCAAGCTGCAGGACGCGGGTTGCCACAATATCAATATTGTCACCCCGACGCACTACTCAGCCCATATCCTGAAAGCGGTTGACAGGGCAGCTGGGGCAGGCCTGCGGCTGCCGATCGTCTACAACACCTCCGGTTGGGAGCGGCAGGAAATTCTTGAGGCTCTGGACGGGGTGGTTGATATTTATCTGCCGGATTTTAAATATTGGGAATCCGACATGTCGGCACAATACTCGTCTGACGCGGCGACTTATCCCGAAATCACCAGACAGGCAATCCTCGAGATGCATCGCCAGGTCGGTGTCGCCAAGCCCGCTTACAATGGCTACATGCAAAGGGGGGTGATGATCAGGCATCTGGTGATGCCGAATGATATCAGCGGTTCTGAAAAGATTATGGAGTGGATAGCGGACAATCTACCGAAGGACACCTATATCAATATCATGGCACAGTACAGCCCACTCTTCAAAGCATTTGAATACCCGAACCTGGCAAGGCGAATAACCAGAGAAGAGTATGTCCGGGTTGTCGAGAAAGCCAGAGATCTGGGGCTTGAAAACCTCGATATCCAGGGCTATTGGTGGCTGAGGTAGTCCCCGGCAGAGTAAACTCGCAGATGTCCTTGGGCACCCCATTGTTCAGCTGGTAATCGCTCAGCAGAACGAGTCCCTGTCATAACCGATTTTGATCAGATTTATCCTGGTTAAATCCGAGGTCCCGATGCCGTACTTGGTGTCGGCCACTTTGATATGATGCGGTGACGGGGTCAACGGGCGTTGCTCACCGAAGTATTCATCACGTATGCCCTGAATTATTTTTACCCCGATCGTGTCGATGGCCACCGGGTCATAGCCTGCTATCAGGCCGTAATAGTTCCACACGTGCTTGGGACTGAAGCCGTGTGGTCCAACGTTATGGAACTGCGGTGTAAACATCACCAGCACATTCAGGCGTGTCTTGTCCTTGACGATGGGGTAGGTCCATATCTCGCCTAGACGGGCGCAGGAATCCTCGTGGTAATTATAAGGATCGGGAACGAACATGATGTAGTTCTTCAGCAGACTGCCCACTCCCGACCAGTGGTGACTGCGCATGGGCCTGGCATTTATCAGCGCAGTAGCCTTTTGGAATACCGGCTCATCCAGCACAGCGCGATCTGAAATCGCGATGTTCTTCTTACTCACTCCGGCACTTATTACCCGTGCCTTGAGTGACTGCTCAACCGCCTTGGTGGTGTTGATCGGCCTCCAGACATTGGTTTTGATACCTACGAAATCATCCGGGTTGAACAGCGTACGCCAACCTTCAATGGCATCCGATTTGCCTGTCAGGCGCGACACTGCAACATCAAGCATCTCCAGAACGACATCGTTCCGGGGCCTGCCCTTTTTATCAAGTACTTCCTTGTTCCGAACCACTACCACGTCAGTCAATCTGCTTGTGATAGCCGTCCCGGTCTCTGAAAACACTGAGCCATGGGAACTCAACAGGAGCGAGCCGCCGATTGTCGCAATCGATGTCTGCTTGATAAACTGGCGTCGGGTAAATGTTCGTTTCCTTTCATCCATCATGTCTACTCAACTCCTTTCACGATCCTCTTAGCCGTTTCCATATCGGGAGCATCCACAACGATCACCAACAAATCCTTATCACGGACACATCCAATCCATAACTGATCAACACCAATAGTGTAGTCGTTTTTATCATCAGTCATAAACTTCTGTTTAAAAGTGTTTTGGGCGGTAACGGCGGCAGCCTGGTCATGATATTGCAGCACAATCAGCACGGCTGGTTTGGCAGCGTTGACCTGGTATTTGGCCATGACAACTTCTGTCTTGTTATCGATGTTCAGCAGGTTTTCATTGGAGAAAAAATGATAGGTATTCAACCAGGCATAATGGGTGAAATATTTGATGCTGTGCAGCTGGAGACTATCTTCCGGCAGGAGATCGACAAGCTGCGGTTTGACGCTTGCACCTCGAATCTGCTCTGCAATTTTCTTCCCCAGTGTCTGGACCAACAGTTTTTTGGATTCGGTCTCCGGGTAGGCCAGAATTGAAACGTAGTACTGTTCCTTCCAGAAGGTCAGTAACCCGCCTGCATACTCCGATTCGATGTCGGCACCGACAAAATCATCAATCGTTTCCCGACCGTGAGAGAAAATGCCATAGGCATTCTGAGATGATCCCATATCGAAGATGTCAATCATGATCTCCTCGTCTTCTTCATTTCCATAGGACAGCGAGACAAGGTTGATAAATTTAAAGGAGATAAAGAGTTCGGCGCCTCCGTTAATATAGGTGTAGAGGTTGTCACTATCGTATACTGCGAAGTCAGAAGATTTATTCCAATTGTCAATGGCTGCTGGCAACCCTTGAGCCAACACCTTAAGTCTTGATGTGCTGTCGTATCCCATTGCCGGTATCCCTTTCATACAGCTGAGCAACACAATGAAGAGGAGAATAAACCTTAAAAATCCCTTGAGGTTTGTCATATCACTATGCACTGTGGAAATATATGCAGGCTTGTGAGTTTAACGCTCCACGGTGACCTGGTCTGTTTTGATTTGGCGAAGACCGATAATGCCATTGCAAATCTTATAAGCTAGTCTCGTTTCTTTGCGATGGCTGTCCATCAAGATGATACTGAAGTTTACCATCGGCAATATGATCAATCCATATGATTTTTTGAAGAAATCTTCTTCGTAATTACCCTCAGTTTGAGGCGATGGCATACGCTGGTGGCAGAACTGTAGGCATAAACAGAAATAATCTGCGACTGGCTCTGGTTGTTTTGGTGTTGTTTAAAATTCAGTCAGATGTGGTTTCGGTGAAACTATGATGCGGCAGGTGAGAAGGGTCAGGGTCTGAATATTTTTGTATAGTGTTGACTAGCTTGCGTTTCTTGATCTCGTTATGCCATTTGTTCATAGCTACTCTGGCTCTGAAATACCATTTATTTACTTCATGGGGTGTGACATTGGTCGATGGTTCCGAAGGGTGGTTGCCATAATGAATCACTTGTGCGATCATACCACCAAACTCATCAACACCTACACTAGGAAAAAACCGTAACTTATCATAGGCGTCAGAGTAAATTTTAAGTCTATCCTCAAGATCTTCTTGAAATGCCTCCAATGGTATAAACTTACCAATATCTCTCGATCCAGATCTTACCGCTTTGAAAAACCTCTCACAAACTTTATCTCGTAGCTTCTTGGAAGGCAGATAAGTGTGCATGATCCACAATGCCACTAAAAGCATCTCGTAATTCCGGTCTTTGAGAAGTTCAACAAGTTGGTCCTCATCCATTTCTTCATTCTCTTCAATCAACGTAGCCTTAAAGTAGGATTGAACCCGAAAAACCACATTATATATCTCTTCAGCACACTCGTCTGGAGTCGTCTTCCTAAACCAGCCCATCTACTATCTCCTGTAATTTGAATACAGAACATCATATCCAAATTTTGAAATTTCTTTCTGTTTATACGCCCGAATAAGATGGTCTTATTCGGGCGTATAAACAGGAAATATATCAACCTACGAGCTATCTACAAAGTTAACATGAGTAAAACAATTCTTACAACTAAGCAAGATGGTTAACCCTTCGTCATTGAAATCTGATTATGAAATCTTATGGACTGCCTGACGTCTTAATTAGAGCAATTGTTAAGGGCTTTCGGACCTCTCGTGAACAAAATTATCCAGCAACATTTCTGCAACAATAGTGCTACACCGGATCAGCCCAATTTTTTGCTGAATTTGGCTCGTTCCTCTTAATACCTATCTGACACTTGCACAATTGGTATATCCTGGTCTATTTATCTTAACAAACAGAAGCTGGTGAAAATCTTGATACCCCACACACCGGCACACTCTGACAATTTTTTTAAGAATCTTTGTGCTTATATCAAATTCATGCGGCAGCTTATTATGACAATCAATAGGCCACTAATAACTGTCGCATCTTTCATCTCCCTGGCCTGCAATGGCTTGGCATTAACCTTCATTGGAGTGAGCTTGCCGGCCCTGCAGCAGCATCTTGAAATAGACATCGTCCAAGCCGGCATGCTGATGGCGTGGCTGCAGGCCGGGTTAACGGTGTGTGCGCTTTTAGGTGGATTTTTCGCCGATCGCGTTCAGCGTGAATGGATTATCGGAACCGGTTGTTTATCGCTTGGTTTAGGAGCTGTGTTTTTATGTATAGCCCCCTCATATGCCTACAGCCTCGTTGCTGCCAGTTCGATGGGAGTTGGCTTAGGACTCATTCTAAGCGGCACGAACACCCTACTGGTCAGTATGTACACCTCACATAAGGGAGCGATACTCAATATCCACCATGTGTTTTTCGGTGTTGGCTCAATTATCGGACCTGCTTTAATGGGAGTCCTGATAATCAGAGGAAATAATTGGCAAGCTGGCTATTATGGGGCAGGTCTTCTACTCTTCATCTTGGCTCTTATATTCTTCTTTTCAAGAGATAAAGTTCCCATCAGGGGCAAAAATACATCACAGGATATCGGCAGCCTCAGAGAGTTATTTGCAGCGGGGCGCTTTCATATTATTCTGTGGGTAAATTTTCTCAGCATGGGCAGTCAACTCGTGATTATGCTATTTGGCGTCACTTTTTTAGTCCAGGCAAAACAGTGCTCACTGGGCGAGGCTGGAGCGGCGCTTTCGGTCTTTTCCTTATTCATCGTGCTGGGACGATTGGCCTGCAGCAGATTGACATTTTCGTTCAACCACACCAGTATTGTGTTGACCATGCTCTGGTTGCAGGTCATCATGCTTTTATTGATCTGGCGGGGAAGCGGCTGGCTGGCTCTGGCAGTTTTAGCCGTCAGTGGGTTCACCTTTTCGGGTATGTATCCGACCTTAATGGCTTTGACCAGCATGCTGTTTCCTGATCGCGATGGTATTTCACTGGGACTGCTCTCGACCATGGGAGGTTTGGGGGCAATTGTTTTATGTTGGCTGACAGGTTTTGTTGCAGGCTTGAGCCATATCGGAATTGGATTGATGGTGACCATTGTTGCCTGTGGTTTAGGACTGATTATGTTTCAGGTCTATTATCCCATGTTATCCAGATGGGAGTCCCAAAGCCAGGCGGCTCATGAGTGAGCTGTCCCGCGATTGACCGGGTAAGGCTAATCTACTTAACAAAGAAGGAGGAAGTAATGTCAGGCTTGCTAAAAGAAATAGATGAGAGACGTGCAAAACGCGCCCTGAGTGAAAAGAAAATCCCTGAAGAGGTCGTTGCTCGATTCATGAAAGCAGCAACCTATGCACCAAGTTGCTTCAACAGTCAGCCCTGGCGATTTATGGTAGCAACTGACAAAGCGAGCTTGGAGAAACTGCATGGAGCGCTATCGGGCGGCAACTATTGGGCCCAAAAGGCTCCAGTGCTGATAATCGTGGCTACTAAACTCACCTTCGATGCCCGTCTGAGCGATGGCAGGGATTATGCTCTCCTGGGCTGCGGGTTGG
>JABDQA010000004.1 GCA_013042475.1 Desulfofustis sp. | reverse complement strand
GCCTGGGTCAGGCAGCTGAGCGGTCCCTTGAGGCCGGTGACACCCGGCAGCAAACTGGTCGATTCATCAACCACGACATTGTCGAGCAGAAGCTCCGAGGTCACCGAGGCCCGCAGACTCCACTTGCCTTTCATCTGCGGGGCACTGAAACCGGGCGTTGCTTTATCGATCAGGAATCCGCGTACGCCATCCTCCGTGGCCGCCCAGACCAAAGCAACATCGGCTATGGAGCCGTTGGTGATCCACATCTTGGTGCCGTTGATAAGCCAGGTTCCATCCGCTTTACGTTCCGCCCTGGTCCGCATGCCGCTCGGATTGGAACCAAAGTCGGGTTCGGTGAGACCGAAGCAGCCGATCATCTCGCCGGCAGCCATCTTGGGCAGCCAGTAGTCCTTCTGCTCCTTGCTGCCGAATGCATAAATCGGGAACATGACCAGCGAACCCTGCACCGAAGCCATACTGCGCAGTGCAGAATCGCCCCGTTCAAGTTCGTACATCAATAGACCATAGGCCACGCTGGAGAGACCGGCGCAGCCGTACTCCACCGGTAATGTGGGACCAAAGAACCCGAGATTGCCCATCTCCGGGATCAGGTGGGCAGGAAAGGTCTCGTTCTGCGCGTGTTCGTCGATAATATCCATTACTTTTTCGTTGACGAAGGCCCGCGCCGTCTCCCTGACGAGTTTTTCTTCGTCGTCGAGGAGATCCTGAAAATTCATGTAGTCGGTAAGTTCTGTGGGTTGGCTCATGGTTTTCGCGAATTATCGGTGATCTGAGTTGCTGTTTTGTTCCTGTTCAAGGTAGAGTAAGTCATCTGTCTTTATCAAACTTTTCCAAATAATATAAGTCATTAAATGAGGAAAAAAATGAACGAAGCACAGCAGAACTTGTTGCAGGAGGCAACACGGGCGGCCGAGCTGGCATACGCACCCTATTCCAGGTTCCGGGTCGGGGCCGCGGTGCTGACCCCGGGGGGCGTCTTTTCAGGGGCAAACATCGAGACCGCTTCCACCAACCTGGGAATCTGCGCCGAACGGGCCGCACTTACACACGCCAGGATGCGCGGCGAACAGAAAATAGTCGGTATCGCGGTGTCCTGTCCCGATGTCCGCCCTAACGAAGACGGCGTCGACGACGAGTATGGAGCCATGCCGTGTGGGGCCTGCCGCCAGTGGCTCGCCGAACTGGCCCCCTCGGCCTGGGTGGTGACCAGCACTTCGGACAAGGTGTACCTGCTGGAAGACCTCCTGCCTTGTGCCTTTAAACTGCACATGGACAACAGCAGCTGAGTTCGTTTTAGAAGTTTTTAGGTTGCTTTGTTGAGGGGCCAACTTCTGACAATCGATTCCAACAGGGTGATGAATGTTTTGCGCACCTGCTCCCCTACCCTGATGATCTCGTCGTGATGCAACGGCTGATCGAGAATACCGGTCCCCATGTTGGTGATACACGAAATACCGAGCACCTTCATTCCAGCATGAACAGCGGTTATAACTTCCGGCACCGTCGACATGCCGACCGCATGCCCGCCCAGCAGCCCGAGCATGCGCACTTCACTTGCGGTCTCATAACTGGGACCCGGCATATAACAATACACCCCTTCCTTGAGCTCGAAGCCAAGTGATTCACCGCACTGTTTGGCCAGATCGCGGATCTCTTTCGAGTAGGGATCGGACATATCATTGAAGCGTGGTCCAAACTCGTCGATATTGACGCCGCGCAATGGACTGTCAGTCACCATTTTAATATGGTCCCGAATCAGCATCAGATCACCGGGCCGAAAGTCGGGGTTGAGACTGCCGGCGGCGTTGGTGACGATCAGATTATCCACTCCGAGCATCCTCATACAGCGCACCGGAAAGACCACCTGGTCCATGGACAGTCCCTCGTAATAGTGCGGGCGACCCTGCAATACCATGACCGGTTGGCCCTGAAGCATGCCGGTCAGCAGACGGCCGCTGTGACCCTGGACCGTTGCGCCATGAAAATGGGGAATTTCCCCATAGGGGATCACCACCGGCTCTTCCACTCGCTCGCCCAGCGCCCCGAGCCCCGAGCCAAGGACAATGCCGAGGCGGGGCTTCACCCCAATTCTCTCTTCGACATAGGCAGCGCCTTCCTTTACCTGGGCGATGAGTTCCATCTAGTTTTCCCCTTTATCGAAGATTTTACCGATCGACGCCGGCGGCTGAGAGCGGCCGACCCAGCCCACCAGGATGACAATGGTCAGAATGTACGGCAGAGTAGCGAGCAGGCTCGAGGGTATCGGCACCCCCTTGGCGCCCATGAATATCTCCAGCCCTTTGGCCCCGCCGAAAATTAAGCAGGCCAGCAAGGCTCCCTGGGGCTTCCACTTGCCGAAGATCATCGCCGCCAGGGCAATGAACCCATGGCCGGAGATCAAGGTATTGCTGAACCTGGAAACCACGGCAATCGACATGGCCGCCCCGCCGAGCCCGGCCAGAAATCCGGAGGCAATCACCGCGCCATAGCGGATCTTGAATACCGAAATGCCAAGTGAATCTGCCGCTTCAGGGTGTTCTCCGACAGCCCGCAGCCGCATGCCAAGACTGGTTTTATAGAGCACGAACCAGGCCACGAAGACCAGCAGAAAGGCAAGATAGACGGTGGCAAAGCGGTTGAAAACCAGGTCCATAAAGCCGGCCGAGACAAAGAGCTTGCCTTCGCCAAAGAGAAAATCGAGCGGCAGCGGAATCTTGTTCGGCACTGTCAGGGTCTGGGTCGCCCCGTCAAACACCAGGCGGCTTATGAAGAGGGCAAAACCGACCCCGAGGAAGTTAATCGCTATTCCCGAAACTATCTGTTCCGCAGAAAAAGACACCGTGGCGATGGCGTGGAGCAGGCCCAGCGATGCGCCGGCCAGTCCGGCGCAGAGAAAACCCATCCACGGGTCACCGGTGAAGTAGGCCACCGCCGCGCCAACGAAGGCACCGAAGTACATCATTCCCTCAAGCCCGATATTGATGATACCCGAGCGTTCGGTGATAACCCCACCAACGGCGGCGTATACCAACGGCGTGGAATACATCAGAGTGGTGCCGATGATAAAGGCGATGTCGTTGACGTAGGATTCCATCAGCTCTGCTCCCGCCGCTTTCTATACGCCAGTATCATCCTGATCAACTTGGGCATGGCGACAAAAAAGATGATAATACCGATCATGATGTTGATCACTTCCGTAGGTGCCCCCATCACATCCTGGATTTTCGAGCCTCCGTATTTCAGCGCGCCGAACAGTAGACCGGCAAACACACAGCCGGGACCGCTGTTGTTGCCGATCAGCGACACGGCAATGCCGTCAAATCCATACCCTTCCATAATTGCCAGGGTGGCAATGCGGTGGCTGACGCCAAGTACCTGAAAGGCCCCTGCGGCTCCGGCCAGGCCTCCGGCAATCAGCATCGAAACCACCATGCTGCGCTGGACGCTGATGCCGCCTGCCTCGGCTGCCTGCGGGTTGTGCCCCACGGCCCGGAGTTCATAGCCAAGGGTGGTTTTATTCAGTATGTACCAGACCAGTGCGGCGAGCAGCAGGGCGAAGATAAAACCGAGATTGACCGGTGATTTCAAGATATCCCAGAGCATGGGGTGTTCACGCAGAAAGGCTATGCCCTCGGGAGTTCTTTTCCACTGCCCGACAATGTCGATATGAGCAGACGGCTGGATGGCGTAGGTTTTACCGGTCCCCTGCCTGCCGAATGACTCGATGGTAATGGCCCAGTTGGAGATATAGAGCGCCGTCCAGTTGAGCATGATGGTCGAGATTACTTCGTTAACCCCGAAGCGGGCTTTGAACCAGCCGGCCAATCCCCCCCAAAAGGCCGCCACAAGCACCGCCAGACCGACCGCGGCGAGGACATGCAGGACCATCGGCAGCTTTAGATAATAGCCGGCCGCAGCTGCGGCCAGCGCGCCCATGATGTACTGACCCTCGGCCCCGATGTTGAACAGCCCGGTGCGCAGGGCAAAAGCCACCGACAACCCGGTTATGATCAGCGGGGTTGAGTAGATGATTACATAGGAAACGTACTTGGGGCGTGAAAAAATGCCCTTGATAATCACCCAGTAGGCCTCCAGCGGATTAAAACCGGCCAGCAGCATGATGATGCCGCCAAGCAGAAAGCCGAAAAGCACCGACATCAGGGTGATGGACAGGGCCCCGTTGAGAAATTTTTCCTTCAATGAGACAGACAGCCTGCTCATGCCGTCCCCCCGGCCATCAGCAGCCCGATCCTGTTTTCATCGGCCTCGGCGCCATCAACGATACCGATGATTCTACCCTCGAAAATAACCGCGATCCTGTCGGCGACGTTGATAATTTCATCAAGCTCAAAGGAGATCAGCAACACCGCCTTGCCCTTGTCGCGCTGCTCGAGGAGGGCCTGGTGGACATATTCGATGGCGCCCACATCAAGCCCTCTTGTGGGTTGGGAAGCGATCAGGATGTCCGGATTGTTCGACACCTCGCGGGCGATGATCACCTTCTGCTGGTTGCCGCCCGAAAGTGCTTTGGCCTGCTGGGTTGTGGTGCGCGGTCTGATATCAAAGTTCTCGGCGCACTGGTCGCCGAATCGGTATATCTCACCATGGTCGAGCACCCCCCGATGGGAAAAGGGAGCCCGCCCGTAGGTTTCAAGGATCAGATTTTCGGCCACATCGAACTCAAGTACCAGCCCGCGTTTCTGGCGATCCTCATGAATCGAGCAGACACGGTGATCGCTGATCATCCGGCGGGGTGTATGATTGGTGATATCCTGCTCCTTGAGCAGTACCTTACCGCTTTCCACCGGCCGCAGCCCCATCAGCGCCTCGACCAGTTCCGACTGGCCGTTACCGTCCACCCCGGCAATGCCTAAAATTTCTGAGTGGTACAGTTCCAGGTCGAGCCGGTCCACCGCGGCGATGGACCGGTTGTCCCTCACCACCAGCTGTTCAATAGCAAGCGCTCGATCTCCCCGCACGACTTTGTTCTTGGTCACCGAAAAAGAGACGTCCCTACCCACCATTTTGGCGGCCAGTTCATGCTCGGACACCTTGTCCACCTCTACCCGGTCGATGAATTTACCGCGCCGGATAATCGTGCAATAATCGGCTACCTGTTTGATCTCGTGGAGCTTATGGGTGATGATGATGATCGATTTACCCTCTGAGGTGAGGTTATCGATGATGGTGATCAGTTCTTTTATTTCCCGGGGAGTAAGAACGGCGGTTGGTTCATCAAGAATAAGAATCTCGGCGCCGCGATAGAGCGCTTTGAGTATCTCGACTCGCTGCTGGCTGCCCACTGAAATATCCTCGATGCGGGCCTGGGGATCGACGGCAAGACCGTAGCGTTCCGAAATTTCCGCAACTTGCCGCTGGGCTTCGGCCAGGTCGAGGAGACCCAGAGCTTTTGTCGGTTCCAAGCCCAGTACGATATTCTCGGCCACGGTAAACGGCTCAACCAGCTTGAAATGCTGGTGCACCATACCGATACCGTGACCAATAGCCACATTGGGATCGCTGATCACCACTTCCTGACCGTTGACCCGAATACTCCCCTCGGTCGGCCGGTAGAGGCCGTAGAGACAATTCATTAGGGTGGTCTTGCCGGCCCCGTTTTCACCCAGCAGCGCATGCACCTCACCCCGATGGACAGTGAGACTGATGCGGTCGTTGGCCGTGAAGTCGCCGAACTTCTTTACGACATCGATCATTTCCACGGCCTTATGGGTGAAATCGACGCTGGTCACGTTCTACCCCTGCACTCAGAATCAGTGCACCACCGCGCTAGTAAGCCCGGAAAACCATTGATTTGAATAGTCGATAATTTCCACTGCGAAACGATGGATTGCAGTTTTCATTCGAGGCGCACTCAGAATTTTACCGGAATCATTTGAAAACGTCCGCGGATAAAATCCCGAGCGCCAAGGCGAGTGAAACTAAATTCTCCGTTTTCGGTTGGAACTATTTAAAATTTGTCGAACGCTTCCTTGGTGGCAGGAACCACAATTTCGCCCGCCTTGATCTTGGCAACCAGGTCGTCTACCTCTATGAGAATCTTAGCCGGCACATGTTTGTCCGAGGTCGGGGCGATACCGACACCGTCATTCTTGAGGTTGTACACCACCGTTTCTCCGCCGGCGAATTCACCCGCGATCAACCGTTTGCCAATATCGTAAATGGCATTGTCGACCCGCTTCATGGCGGAGGTTAACACATTGTCGGGGGCCAGAAAATTCTGATCCTTGTCGACGCCGATGGCCCATTTGCCCTTCTCCTTAGCTGCTTCTATTACTCCGTCTCCTACCCCGCCGGAGGCGTGGAAAACAATATCGGCGCCCTGCTGGTACATGTTGTTGGTGATCGCCTTACCTTTGGCTGCATCGGTAAAAGATTCGGCATATTGACGCAGCACCTCGGCATCCGGGTTGGCCAGCTTTACGCCGGCCATAAAGCCGTACTCGAATTTCTCTATCAACGGAAACTTGATACCGCCGACAAAGCCAACCTTATTGGACTTGGTCATTTTACCGGCAATATAGCCCACCAGGAATGAAGGTTCTTCCTCCTGGAAGACTGCGCAGGCGACATTTTGGGGTGTTTCATCCCCGTACGAGAAATCGATAATAGCATATTTCTGGTCAGGGTTGATCTCGGCGGTCTCCTTGATCGCGTCACCCATCAGAAAACCTATACCCCAGATAAGATCATAGCCGGCATCGGTCAACGTTTCCATGTTGGGGGCGTAATCGGCATCCTGCTTAGATTCCTTGTACGCAACCTTGATGCCAAAGTCCTTCTCGGCTCGTTTGAGCCCCTCCCAGGCGGACTGGTTGAAAGACTGATCGTTAACACCGCCAACGTCGGTCACCATGGCAATTTTCATTGTGGCGGCCTGGCCCACGACAAGGAGACCGGTGATAAAAAAAAGAGTCAGAACAGCAGACAGGGCAACACGGATTTTTTTCATGGCTCACTCCTTTTAGATAAGGACAACGGTGACAACAACATTTCATCGGATGGCATCATGCTGGAATTAATGGGGCTGTATGAACGTTGATCAGTAACGTACAATGCAGCCTCTGTGTTTATGACACGATCGCTGGACATTTTCAAGCAGATAGAAATGGGCTGCCGCAGTAATGGGTGGTACCGAATAATTTGCACACGGTAGCGGCCACATCGGTAAAACTCTCTCTTATCCCCAGATCAACAGGATTTCTGTTGGGTTGATAAAATATCAATGGTACAAATTCGCGGGTGTGGTCGGTCCCCCTGAAGCCAGGGTCACAGCCATGATCGGCACTTATTATCAGAAAATCTTCATAGCCGAGCAGATCCATTATATCCGGCAGCTCCCGGTCAATTGCTTCTATGGCCCGATAATAACCCAGCGAATCCCGCCGGTGACCGTAGAGCATGTCAGTATCGATCAGATTGACAAATATCATTTGATCAACGCCAGACCCTTGCTGCAGCGCGGATTTCAACCGAGCCATACATTTGGCGTTACCCTTGTCGGGCAGACTGTGCGTCAGTCCCTGATGACCAAAAATATCACCGATCTTGCCGATTCCAACCGTTTCTACCCCGGACTCCTGCAGAATATCCAGCATGGTTGGGCTGGGTAATTCGATGGAATAATCACGCCGCCCCGCAGTCCGGGAATAGCTGCCGGTGCTGCCTTCGAATGGCCGGGCAATTACCCTGGCAATATTGTATTCATCACAGATCTTCCTGGCGCTCCGGCAACAGCGATAGAGCTCTTCGATGGGTACCACTTGCTCGTGGGCGGCTACCTGGAATACGGAGTCGGCCGATGTGTAGCAGATCAATCCGCCATCGCTCTGCTGAATCGGTCCGAGTTCTTCGATGATCTGCGTACCCGATGCAGCCTTATTGCCGAGCAGCCGGTGTCCGGTAGCATCCTCAAAGCGAATCACAAGGTCAGGGGGAAAGGATGGAAATTCAGCCGGGAATACATGAAACCCCTGTTCCATTACCACGCCGGCAAGTTCCCAGTGGCCTGTCGTAGTGTCCTTGCCTTTCGATTTCTGTTTCATGACGCCGCAGGAAGCCAGTGGATCCCCAACCGGCGGACAGCCTTCAACCGGAGGCCCGGTCAAGGCGGCGCAGTTCCCCAGGCCCAAACCCAGCAAGGTTGGCCAGGCGGCCATGGTGCCATCGGACCCGGACGCACACACCGATCTCAGCGTGTGGGCGCCTTGGTCCCCGTAGTCATCGGCATCCGGGGCAGCCCCCATGCCAAAGGCGTCGATGACCAGAATCAATCCACGCAACTCTACTCCTCCCGGCTTCTTATCCGGGCATAAATCAGCTCCGGTGCCCGGGGAATCTGATCGTCAACAGTCAGTGACCCGCGTACTTTTTCAACCGCTGCCTCGAGATGGTCCCTGCGATTGACATGAAGCTCCGCCACTGGCATACCCGCTTCAATCCGGTCGCCCAAGCGCACCTTCACCTCCAGTCCCACTGCCGGATCGATGGTATCATCCTTGGTGGCCCTGCCGGCCCCAAGAAGCTGGGCAGCCTGGCCGATACCCACGCTATCAATATCGATGAGATATCCAGCCCTGTCGGCCTTGAGCATCACCGTCTCCGCTGCCCGGGGCAGCAGTGCGGAATCGTCGCAGACCCGGGGGTCTCCCCCGAGGAGCTCGATCATCCTCTGCAGGCGCTGCAGGCCGTCGCCGTTATTCAGGGCTGCTTCGAGCCTGGCTTCAGCCCGGTCAATCCCCTCGCTCAGACCGGCAGCCACCAGCATCTCTGCCGCCAGAGCCAGGGCGACTCTCTTTAAGTCCCCAGTCACCTCGCCGCGCAGCACTTGAATCGCTTCCTCCACCTCCAGTGCATTGCCCACTGCCTGACCGAGCGGCTGGCTCATGTCGGTGATCAGAACCGAGGTCGGTTTGTTCGCCTGCCTGCCGATCGAAGCCATCATCGCGGCCAGCGTACGAGCCTGATCTACGCTGCGCATGAAAGCTCCATTGCCGCATTTGACATCGAGCACTATGACGTCTGCTCCTGCGGCCAATTTCTTGCTCATGATCGAGCTGCTGATCAATGAAACATTGTCAACCGTGCCGGTGACATCACGCAGACCGTAAAGAAGCTTGTCAGCCGGGACAAGATTCGGCGACTGGCTGATGATCGCCAGGCCGCAGGCGGATACGACCCTGATGAAGTCGTCCATGGCGAGCATGGGATCGAGACCGGGAATCGACTCGAGTTTATCTATGGTGCCGCCGGTGTGGCCCAGCCCCCGGCCCGATATCTTGGCAACCCTGCCGCCGCAGGCCGCCGCCAGCGGGGCAGTGATCAGAGTGGTGGTATCGGCCACGCCGCCGGTGGAGTGCTTGTCGATCTTGACTCCATCGATGGTGCTGAGATCGACAATCTCGCCCGAATCGGCGATGGCCCTGGTAAGATCGGCAGTCTCCCGCTCATTCATCTGCGCAAACCAGACAGCCATAAGCAGAGCCGAAGCCTGGTAGTCGGGGATAACACCGGCCGTGTAGCCCTTGACGAAGAAATCGATCTCCTCCGTGGACAGGGGATGGCCGTTTCGCTTTTTAAGGATGATGTCCTGAATCAGCATACCGTTACCTTACGTTTACATAACGCCGCAATACCTCCAAGGCGGCCCTTCATGCTGGGCGCGAGCGAGGCGCTGGCGGAGCAGCCTTGCACCGAGCAACGAAGCATGAGGTGATGGAATGGACGTATTACGCAGTCTAGGGCTTGCATGCGCGATCACCCTCGTAGTACAGTTACATTATTTCCTGCTGCCGTCAACTTCAGCGGCGGAAATCACCTCTTCTGAGCAGAGAGTGAGTCCATGGCCAAACTTTATTTTCGCTTCGGTGCGATGAACTGCGGTAAATCAACCGCCCTCATCCAGGTCGATCACAACTATCGGGAACGGGGCATGAACACCATTCTCATCAAGCCAGGCAGCGATCTAAAAGGTGATGACGAGATTGTCTCCAGGCTGGAGCTGAGTCGCAATGTCGATATTCTTGCCGGCCCGGATGACAATCTCTTCGACTTGATAAATAAGTACAACATCGAAAACGGCCCCTTCCATTGCATTCTCGTTGATGAAGCCCAGTTCCTCAGCAACGCTCAGGCTGATCAACTCTTTGAAGTCGCAGTGCTACAGGACATACCGGTGATCTGCTATGGCTTGCGTACCGACTTTCGGCTCGAGGGCTTTCCCGGCAGTGAACGGCTGCTGCTCCTGGCCCACAGCCTGGAGGAGTTGAAAACCATCTGCACCTGCGGACGAAAGGCCATGGCCAACGCCAGAAAAGTAGACGGCACATTCGTCTTCGAAGGGGAGCAGCTGGCCATTGACGGCCATAACAACGTGACTTACCAGGCGCTGTGTGCCCAGTGCTATTTTCGCCACAAGCAGGAAGCTCAAATTCGAAAGGCCCAGGGAGAATAAACCATGCTGACTATCGACATGGAGAATTGGCCGCGGCGAGATATTTACCGCTTTTACAACGGACTCGACTATCCCCATTTCAACATCTGCGCCGAGATCGACATCACCCGGCTGCATCGGCAATGCCGCCAGAGCGGCATCTCCCGGTTCAACGGCGTCTTGTACGGGGTCTCGAGAATCGCCAATGAGATTGAAGAATTCAGGCAGCGAATTCGAGCTGAGCAGGTCATCCAGCACCAGGTGGTCCACCCTTCCTACACCGTCCTCACCGACGAAAATACCTTCTGTTTCTGTGAGACCAAGTACTGCGAAGACATCGCCATTTTCTCTGACCGAACCAACCGGGCCATCCTGCGCTCCAAGGAGAACCCGAGTTTGGAGGATGAGCCGGGCCGAGACGACTATCTGTTTATCTCGAGCCTGCCATGGGTGCACTTCACTGCAGTGTCACATCCAGTTCACATGAGCCCGGTCGATTCCATACCGCGCATCACCTGGGGCCGCTTCACCGAAGTACACAAGCGGGTTATCATGCCGCTCTCGGTCCAGGTTCATCACGGCCTCGCCGACGGCTATCATGTCGGCAGATTCTTCGAACTCTTTCAACTCTGGGTCGAGCGTGTAGACCTGAGCAAACCCGCTTCCGATGAAACTGACTGAAAATATCCGGCTGGACACAAACCTCTGATTTACATCAACCGTCGCTTTCTGGAACGCGGCCTCGAGCGAAGCATGCTCACCAGCACGCAAGCCAGTACACCGCCACCGAAGCCGACACCGATCATCAGCAAGTCACGCCCCAGTGATGAGCCGGCCCCCTGCTTTTCTTCGGCTGCTGAGCCTTGAGGTTCTGCGGGAGAGGCTGGACTGGTCTGTGGTTGGGCCGGAGATGCCGTTTGCGGGACAACGGGTTGAGTCGCTTCGGGCCTGGGCGGAGTCTTGGCAAAGCCGATGGCGAGCAGCTCCGATGTTTTGGTATCTCTTACCTTCCTGTCGATACTGCCGAGTACCACTGCGATGATCCGCACACCATTGCGCTTGGCAGTGGCGACAATGGAGAATCCAGCCGCCTTGAAGTAGCCGGTTTTGAAACCATCACAGCCGTCCACCGAAGCCAGCAGTTTATTGTGGGTACGCATGATGAATTCGCCGCCACGAAAATCGCGTTCCCTGGTCGAAGTGTATTTAAAGACCTCTGGATTCTTAGACAATTCCCGCGCCAGTATGGCCAGATCCCTAGCGGTGGTCCGATCCGGCTGCTGGCCTTCAGAGGGCGGTAACCCGTGCACAGAGTAAAAGGTACTGTTTTTCATTCCCAATGCTGCAGCTTCCTCGTTCATCAATGCGACAAACGCATCTTTACTGCCGGCCACATGGACCGCCAAGGCCACTGCTGCATCATTTGCCGACTGAATGATCAGGGCGTAAAGCAGTTCTTCGACTGAAAATTGCTCCTTGGGGTCAAGATACACCTGGGAACCTCCCATTTGAGAGGCTTCCTCGGTAACCTGGACCATTTCATCGAGCTGCAGGCTGCCCTGCGCGATGCTGTCGAGAATGACATAGAGAACCATCAGTTTCAGGACCGATGCCGGGTAGGCGACCGCCTCGCTGTTCTCATCGACCAGAATCTTGCCCGTATCAGCATCGACCACCAGGGCTGAAAGATAGGGATCGGCTGCTCTGGTTTCTATTTTGGCCCGGGCTCCAAGTGCTGGCTGAGCAGCAAACAGGACAAAGATGGCAACTAGCGCAACACCTCTCATGATACCTCCGCAGGTCAGGGATGGGTGACGTGCTTGGGTTACTCGGGAACCTGGTAATCCCATTTTCTCAAATAAAATTTTCGCATCTGATCCTTCTCGGCCGCCGAAACACCCCAGTTTCCTTCGTAGACCGCCCCCTCCCATTCTCCATAGGTGGGGTTGGGCAGGACGATGAAACGGGTGCCCCACTGATCTTTTATCTTGTCGGTCTCGATAAACCGCTCATCAACTGTTTTTTTCCTGAAATTACTGGTAAAATCGTTCAGATTATCGCCCATCAGCAGGGCAATCTCGTAATCTTTGGCGACCAGGTCCCGACGTGCCTGCTTGTCACTGGAATCCGTCCTGAGCAGCAGATGCTTCTCGTCGACGTTGGGAAATCCGAGCGCCATCAGGTTTTTCTTAGTGCCATCGTAGCCCACCATTTTGCGGTTGGTAACGTAGAACACCTCGACTCCTTTGGCGGCAGCGAAGTTCAGGAATTCCTCGGCTCCCGGCATGGCCGTGGCCTCAGCGGCTTCCATCCAGGGGGTCCAGGTCTTGGACGAGTAACCGAAATCCTGCCCGATGAGCCAGGCCTCGTAGGCGGTATTGTCGATCACCGTCTCATCGGCATCAACGATAATGGCCACCGGCTTGCTGCCGGTGTAAGCCGCCAGAAAGGAATCGAGATTCATGGCTGCGAGGTTGAAAGCCTGATAGGACATGGCCCTGAATTCTGCCGAGGATTGCATCCACAGAGTGGCCATGACCAGCTGTTCGTTGAGATCCCTGGTCGAATACGCTGCATTGGACTCTTCCGCACTTTGCTGCATCATTGATGCGCAGCCGCCGGTGAGCAACAGCAACAGCATGAGTGGGATGGTGACCTTCAGACGATGGGCGAATGTGGTTTTCATGACAACCTCCTTGTCTGCTAAATTTCGGGTGGGCTGAATGGAGTATAAGTTAAAAAAGAGGTGTTATACCTTCCCTCGGAGACGCTTACCATCCTAATCACTTGGCCCTGATTCATCAAGCGCTGCCTTGCAATAAAAAGCAGGTGGTGCCACACCATTTTCAAATCGCGCAGGTCGGTAAAAATTTCGTTGCCTGCTTGCATTTATTGCTCTGTTCATGAATAGTACCTTCAGGTTAAAACTGGTTGTCAGGTCCACTATCACAAGACCATGGAGGATTCAGCATGAAAAAGGTACCGAAACTCACCCTCGAGGACGCCAAGTTAATGATGGCAGCGGCTGAAAAAAAAGCGCTTGAGATCGGCGTCGACATGGATATCGCCATTGTCGATGACGGTGGCAATCTGATTCTTTTCCAGCGCATGGACAATGCCCGGGTGACCTCGATCACCATCGCCACCGACAAGGCTTTTACCGCCGGTGCGGCTCGAAAATCGACCAGGGATTATGGCAACGTCAGCGGTCCCGGTCAGCCGGCCTTTGGCATCAACTCGGCCATCCAGGGCCGTTTTATGATTTTCGCCGGCGGTCTGCCGATCTTCGTTGACGGTCATCCGGTTGGTGGTATCGGCTGCAGCTCCGGCAGCCCGGATCAGGACGAAGAGGTGGCCCAGGCAGGCATCGACGCGCTGCTCGCCTCACTCTAGAACTTTGGTTGCCTGACCCGCCGCATCATTTGACTCATTGATAAGACCGGCGGAGCAATCAAGTAGCTTGTCAAGCACGCACACCAGAAATGTTCGGGAACGCAATTGAATTGCGCCCCCTAAAACGCTCCTAGAAATGAGATTGAAAAGAAAAGGCAAAAGAGGTACGTTCCGTAGGTTCAATTTCAAAACAGGATGTAGAAATTTGAATTTCGCACTTCCTGAAAGATTGACATAAAAACCCGTTGCCCGTCTACCGCCTGCATTCGGCGGCGGGTTTTTTTTGTTCTCAATTCTTCCACGTTCGGAGGTAGACATGTTCAAAATTGTAAAACGCGAAGAGATGGCGGAAGGTACGGTGATTCTCAATGAAATCGAGGCCCCGCTGATTGCCAAAAAAGCGAAACCTGGTCAGTTCGTGATCCTCAAAGCTGACGAGGATGGTGAGCGAATCCCGCTGACCATGGCTGAAACCGACAAGGAGAAGGGCACCGTCACCATTATTTACATGGTGGTCGGCAAATCCACCGCCCTGTTCCGCGATCTCAAGGTTGGAGACACCTTTCAGGATGTGATCGGCCCGCTTGGCAAACCCACTCATCTTGAAAAGCAAGGCAAGGTTATCTGTGTGGGCGGCGGTACCGGCGTTGCCGTTCTCCATCCGATCACCAGGGCCATGAAGGATGTCGGCAACGAGGTAGTCTGCATCATAGGTGCCCGCACCAAGGATCTTCTGATTCTCGAAGAACAGATGAAAAATGCCTCTCACGACCTGCGCGTTTGCACAGATGACGGCTCCTATGGCCATCACGGTTTTGTCACTGACGTCATGAAGGAAGTACTGGAGGGAGGCAACATCAAGGAAGTGGTGGCCATCGGTCCAGTACCGATGATGAAGGCAGTGTCCAATATCACCAAGGAATATGACGTGCCGACGCTGGTCAGTCTCAATCCAATCATGGTTGACGGCACCGGTATGTGCGGCGGCTGCCGTGTATCGGTCGGCGGCGAGACCAAGTTTGCCTGTGTAGACGGTCCCGAATTCGACGGACACCAGGTGGATTTCGATGAACTGACGCTCAGGCTCAACGCCTATCTTGAAGATGAGAAAAATTGTCACGAAGAGTATTGCACCATTCGTGACGCCCAATAGTGCACGGCGATTCAAAGCTTATTGATTAACCCGCTGTTAGACGGAGGAAAAACATGGCGGAGAAAGCTGCAAAACCTGTGAAGAACCCAAGAGTCGCGATGCCCGAGCAGGACCCGCAGGTCAGGGCCCGTAACTTTCTTGAAGTACCTACGGGATACACCAACAAGATGGCCCAGGAGGAAGCGGCCAGGTGTCTGCAATGCAAGAAGCCGGCATGTGTTGCTGGCTGCCCGGTCGGGGTTGACATCCCAGGCTTCATTGACCTGATCAGCCAGGGAGACATCACTGGGTCGATCCGCAATCTGTGGAGCAAAAACGCTCTTCCCGCCGTCTGCGGCCGGGTCTGTCCCCAGGAAATCCAGTGTGAGGGATTATGTATTCTGGGTAAAAAAGGCGATCCCGTCGCCATTGGCAATCTGGAACGCTATGCCGCTGACTGGGAACGGTCAAATGGTACCGGTGAACTACCGCCCACGCAAGCACCAACCGGGAAAAAAATTGCCGTCGTCGGTTCCGGTCCCTCGGGCTTGACGGTGGCTGGAGACCTCATCGTCAAAGGCCATGACGTCACCATTTACGAGGCTTTCCATAAAGCAGGCGGCGTGCTTGTCTACGGCATCCCGGAATTCCGGCTGCCCAAGGAGATCGTCGCCCAAGAAATCAATTTTCTCGAGCGTCTCGGCGTCAAGCTCGAGTGCAATGCGGTAGTCGGTCGCACCGTTTCCATCGACGAGCTCTTTGAGCAGGGATACGATGCGGTCTATATCGGTGTCGGTGCGGGTCTGCCGCGCTTCATGAATATTCCCGGCGAAAACCTGGTGGGCATTCTCTCGGCCAACGAGTACCTGACCAGAGCCAATCTGATGAAAGCCTACAAATTCCCCGACGTCGACACGCCGATACCGATAGGCAAAAATGTCGTCGTACTGGGCGCCGGCAATGTGGCCATGGACTCTGCCAGAACCGCGATGCGTCTCGGTGCTGAGAGCGTCAAGATCGTTTACCGCCGGTCACGCGAGGAGATGCCCGCCCGGGCAGCAGAGATCCATCATGCCGAGGAAGAAGGCATCGAGATGTACTTGTTAACCAACCCGACTAAATATCTGGGCAACGAGAAGGGCCGCCTGATCGGCATGGAATGTCTCAAAATGGAGCTTGGCGAACCCGATGATTCCGGACGCCGGCGTCCGATACCGATCGAAGGCTCCGAGTTTGAAATGGACTGCGACCTCTGCATCGTGGCGGTCGGGTCAGGCGCCAACCCGCTTCTGACCAGTGAGACTCCCGATATGGAACTCAACAAATGGGGCTACGTCCATACCGAGGAAAAAACCGGTAAAACGACCAAGAAAGGAGTATGGGCCGGGGGCGACATCGTCACCGGAGCGGCAACGGTCATTCTGGCCATGGGCGCCGGTCGTGAAGCCGCCGACTCAATGCATGATTATCTGACCCTGGGCTGGTAAACTCACCAGGTACATCTCACCTACTTGAAAGGGCCGGTTCATTTCCATTGAACCGGCCCTTTTTTATCTCTATTTGCCATTTCAAAGCTTAAGGATTCATATTTTCCCTTTGGTATGCGCTGGGGAGATGATTAGTGTTGGAGTAAATTTGCGGATGCATATCTTTTAATAACCTCGGATTCTTCTCGAGTTGCGGATTTGAAATGGTTCGTCTCTGTGTCATTTTGATCACCCTCTTTTCAATCTCAGGGTGCGCCCCCAAACCCGAACCGCCGCCACCACGTGACTACCAGTTTGAGGCGCTTCAAAATAAGGTCAGGCAGATGGAGATCTTTATCGACAATTGGAGCGGCTACGAGCAGGAATTCAGCAGGATAAACAGCCTTGATGAGTACCGAACATTCAAGAACAAGATCTTTTCCTCGCCGGCCTATGGGAAATTGGAGGACAGCGCAGAACTTGAAGGAAAGATCCGTCAATTTGATGCCGTTATCAAGCGTTATGAAATATGGTTGGAGGAACGCACCGAACTGCTTGACCAGATGGAGGAATTTTCCCGTAACTACAGGGACAGTCAAAGTCAGATTTTTGCCGCCCATGCCAAACCCTTTCGTGTCGGTCCTTACGAGCTGACCGTTCAGAACGGCTACTTCACCCTCGAGCCCGAAGACCCGGACAAGGCCTACGCCTCTGCCCGCTATGTTGGGCTCAATCAGCTCAACATCATCGCCGCCTCCAGAGATCTTCCGTTGCGCCTGCCCCGGCTCACCGTCGGCGATTTTATCGTGGAGGTAAAAATAACCAACAGGTCTGAAAAAAAGATCCTCAGACCCGACGGCTACATCGTCCATCGGCAGTCCAGAACCCTTGAGAACGGCAGCAATATTTCCCGCTCCTACCGACAGTACCTGGTCAACTTCAGCGACGAGGTGCAGAACAGGTATCAGTTCGCCCAGGCGGTCGACGTCACCAACAAAGATTCGGATAATGGCATCCGACCGGGGGAACATGTTGTGTGGTCCTACCGATTTAACAAGGACAATCATCCAGTCGAAACGGTCAACAGCTTCAAGATCATCTACCCGCAGAAGGTGTTCGGCAAGCCCTTGAGGCTGACCATACCCCTGAAGACAATCAGCAAACCGACAGTGCCGGATTTATTGCGGAACAGTCTCTCCTGATCGAACTGGACGAAGCTCAATTGCTGCACGAGGTCGGCAGCCT
>JABDQA010000002.1 GCA_013042475.1 Desulfofustis sp. | reverse complement strand
AACTCACCAAATGTCTCTCACGACCGACTGAAGGTTTTCATGATCAGGCCGGTACGATTGCTCAACAAATGCCGGCCATCAAACTTACCTTCGGAAGCACTTCCCAATTTGAGGAACTCGGCTGTGCACTTTCCTATATTGTTGATGATCACTACTCTGAATCTGAACTCTTTGCCCTGCTCACTGCTTTTCAACCAAGATCCGTGTATCAAGTACCTCAATCCGAAGCGGAGCATACAACATCCGACCCTGCACAAGTCCCAGAGGCGACACCGTCAGGTGCCAAGAAGGTTTTGACCATAGGTATGGCCACCTATGACGACTACGACGGTGTCTATTTTACGGTTCAAGCAATTAGGATGTATCACCCTGAAATCACTAATAAAACAGAGATACTGGTAATAGACAACCAGCCTGACGGGCCTGCAGCCCGGGAATTAAAAAATCTTGATAAAATCGTTGCCAATTATCGTTATTTTCCATTTGGCAGCCGCAACAGTACCGCGGTGCGAGATCTCGTGTTTCGCCAGGCCAATGCGGACTTTGTCCTCTGCCTTGACAGCCACGTGATGCTAATGCCTGGTACACTGCAACGCTTGATTGACTATTTTGAAGCAAACCCAGATTGTAATGATCTCCTTCAGGGACCAATGGTAGCTGAAAACCTCAACTCCCTCCACACCCATTTTGAACCGGTTTGGACCAAGGGAATGTACGGCTTTTGGGGAAACGACGAGAGGGCAGAGGCCCCTGATGGACCACCTTTCGAAATTCCCATGCAGGGACTTGGGCTGTTTGCCTGCAGAAAGGACGCCTGGGTCGGCTTCAACCCTCGTTTCAGGGGATTTGGAGGGGAGGAGGGCTACCTGCACGAAAAATTCAGACAGCGTGGCGGCAGAGCTCTGTGTCTGCCATTTCTCAGGTGGCTTCATCGCTTCGCCCGACCAGGGGGAGTTCCTTACCCGATCAACTGGCATGACAGAATGTTCAATTACATGGTAGGCATTCGGGAACTTGGTCTCGATCCGAATCCGATGAGAGAACATTTTAGAGAGCATCTGGGTGAGGATTCGAGTTCAGAGATACTTAAAGTGATCGACCAAGAGATACACTCGCCTTTTTATTATTTCGATGCTATCTACTGCCTTTCACGTGGTCTCAAGAACAGCAGTTGGAGAACAATGGTCAGGAGATTCCAAGCCATGGGAATAGCAGCCAGTGTGCGGCATTTCAGAATGTTTGCCTGTGAAGGTAATGCTCACCTAAGAACCGCCATGTCGCACCGTGCCATACTGCAGGAGGCCATGCAGCAGGGTCTTGAAAACGTGTTGATCTTTGCGGACGACG
Organism: Desulfofustis sp.; assembly: GCA_013042475.1. GTDB lineage: Bacteria > Desulfobacterota > Desulfobulbia > Desulfobulbales > Desulfocapsaceae > JABDQA01. Next base: position 10,108 of record JABDQA010000002.1, on the reverse strand, counting down.
CCTTGTTTTTAAATGAAACCATGGAACGCCTCTCCCAAAGCATCAACGAACTCAAGCAGAGGGAATGGAATCTCTTCTTCCTTGGTGGGCAACCCCGTAATACACCTTCCCCCAGTGCTGTCGGTTGCAGCTACCTTAGTAAACCGACAGAATTGGGTTCCATTCATTCCGTGGCATACAGCAAGAGGGCATTTGAAAAAATAGCGAGTGATTTGCCCGATTCCCAGGAAGCGATGACGACCTGGCTCAGCAGACAGCAAGGTTACGAAAACTATCTCATGAAAATAGACGGTAAGTTTATCGCAACCCCTTCGGTTACAACGACTGCGCTGCTGCTTGACCATGAGGATGAAAGGTACCGATCGAGATTCACCTTAGGCGAGAAAATTAACTAGATGTCAGCCACTTGGATTACACCACCATATCTGGTATGAACAGATATCCACTCTTTTAACGATTTCGTGCACCTGGGAAACTATTGATATGGGGCTTCTTCTTTTCTATGTAGCACTGGCGCTGAGCGTCTCTTTTCTCTGTTCGATCATGGAGGCAGTACTGCTTTCCATCTCAGCCTCCTATGCAGCCCAGATGGAGCAGGAGCGCCCGCGCCTCGGAACCAGGCTGAGAAAGTTCAAAGACAACCTCGACCGACCGCTGGCTGCCATCCTGAGCCTCAACACCATCGCCCATACAGTGGGCGCGGCGGGCGCCGGAGCCCAGGCTGCATCAGTATTCGGCGATGCCTATATCGGAGTGATCTCAGCGGTGCTCACCTTCTTAATCCTGGTGGTCTCGGAAATCATCCCCAAAACCCTTGGAGCAGCCTATTGGCGCCGTTTGACTCCGTTCGTAGCAACCTCTCTGGAGATCACTACCGTATTGATGTGGCCGCTGGTGAAGATGGCTGAATTTTTAACCCGCCTGATGACCAGGAATCGCCCTAAAAAAAGCGTCCACCGCGACGAGTTCATAGCCCTCGCCGAGTTAGGCACCAAAGAAGGAATCTTTCACAAGTACGAATCAAGGGTTCTACAGAATCTCTTTTTCCTCAGGGATCTACGAACTAAAGATATCATGACGCCACGAACCGTGGTTTATGCTTTGTCCGAACAGATGAGCGTGGAACGGGTAATGGCCGAGAGCGGCCGAATTTATTTCTCCAGGATCCCGGTGTATGGGGATGACCTGGACGATATCAAAGGGTTCGCACTGAAGACTGAGATCTTTCGAACCGCGCAGGAAAAACCTGAGACACTGCTCAAGGACATGCTCCGTCCCCTCGTGGTTGTACGTGACAACCTCAATCTGCATGATTTGTTCGAACTGATGATGAAAGACTCGCTCCACATCGCACTGGTGGTGGATGAGTATGGCGGCACCGAGGGTGTAGTGACCCTGGAGGATTTCATCGAAACGCTGCTCGGGCTGGAAATAGTCGACGAGGTGGATCGGGTCGAGGACATGCAGGAGATCGCTCGCCGCCAGTGGGAGCTTAGAGCCCGGCGCGTCGGTCTTTTGACCGATAATCTGGAGATAGAGCGGCCCGAAGGTTGAGCGGACAGATAGTGGGACGCTGACAAAGGGACGCAAGTGGATTGCGTCCCCTCTTTCCTCAAATACTCACCCCTCAGGATTCTGCAGGGCAGCGATTCGAGCCTCCAGCGGCGGGTGGCTTCTGAACAGGGATGCCAGCCCTCCTTCCCTCGGACGAATACCGAATGCGGCCATCTGGTCCGGCAGTTTGGATGGTTCGTGGTGGGCCTGCAACCTCTTTAACGCATCGATCATCTTCTGGCGTCCAGCCAGGCCTGCGGCCCCACTGTCGGCCCGAAATTCACGCCTGCGGGAGAACCACATGACGATGATCGAGGCGAACAGGCCGAGGACGATCTCCAGCACGATGGTGACGGCGATATAACCCATGAAACCGAGGCCGCCGCCGTCTTCATCGGACCTGAGGAAATTATTGATGACACTCGCCACCAGCCGGGAAAGGAAAATCACAAAGGTGTTCAACACCCCCTGAATCAGGGCCAGGGTGACCATGTCGCCATTGGCGACGTGGCTCACCTCGTGGGCCAGTACCGCTTCCACTTCACCCTTGTCCATACCGGACATCAGCCCCGTGCTGACTGCCACCAGGGCATCGTCCCGCTTCATACCGGTGGCGAAGGCATTCATTTCAGGTGCGTCGAAAATCGCCACCTCGGGCATGCCGATACCAGCCATTTCAGCCTGGCGACGCACCGTGTCCACCAGCCACTGTTCAGCCTGATTCTGAGGTTGTTCAATAACCCTGGCGCCGGTGGAACGCTTGGCAATCCACTTGGACAGGGCCAGTGAAATAAAGGAACCGCCCATGCCGAACAGCGCCGCGAAAAAGAGCAACCCGGACGTCTGTGTGGTATCGATACCCAGCACCGACATGACGATGCCGAGCAAGACGAGGATTGCAAGGTTGGTTGCCAGATACAATATAATTCTCATCTACTACCTCCAATCGTTTGTTACCAATAGAAAAAGTTATAATTTAATCAGTCTTATGATAATCACTTTTGGCTGGATTTTCACCTCGATTGCACAAATGTAACAATCAATTCATCGTGGCAAGGGGAAATAATGTGGGGAGTGGAATATAGTGGGTTGGGGACGCAGTTGGACTGTGTCCCCTCTATTAATTCAATTTAATTCCTTTAGTTGCGATGTAACGCGTAGATACGTCTCACCCAGACGCAGACCGGATGATTTTGGTAATCATTGTGCAGTTTTTCGATCTCATGATCCGGCATCTCGGGCCATGAAACCGGAAATTCAGGGGGCAGGACCAGAAGAGCAAGCATGGCGCAGACGCTGAGATCGGCCCTGGTGAAACGTCCTTCGTAAAGATAGTCATTACCACTGATTCTTGCTTCCAACTCGTCCAGAGATGAAAAAAAAGTCTCCTTGGCTCCAGCAACTCTTTTTTCAGACTTCACATAGGCCTGGTGCATCAATTTTTTGAGCATTGGATAATAGAGCCTGAAGAGAATCCGCTTAGCTGGAGACATGGGGTTGGTGAAACAGAACCTGATGTAGTCTGGAAAGGCCAGGAGTCGATCATAAAGAATAGTGCGTAAAGGCTCACCGAATTTGTCGCTTAGTTCCGATTCAAATTGAATGCACTCGTTTTTGGATAGCGAATCTTGCGGTGTCAACTGACGATCGGAAAAACGTTCATCAAGGTAGTCGATTATTTCTGAGGATCCCTGGACTACCTCTTTGTCTGTGAGCAGAACCGGAACCGAGGTCCTAGGGGCGTGACGCCGCACGGTACGCATGTGAAACCCGGGCATCAGCGCCACCCGCTCGAACGGTATCCGTTTGTAATCAAGTGCCCAGCGGGCCTTCTCGCAATAGTGGGAATGGGGAAATTCGAGTAATTTCATAGATGAACCGGGGACACAATAGCCATCGCGTCCCCTTAGTCATATTTAATTGTCTCATTTCTCCGAGTAGATCCCGGCAATGAAATCGACCATCTCGGGGACGAATTTATCCCCCCAGCCGGTTGATTTAGCGATGTTCAGTGCATTTTTGGTAGCCGGTGAGATGAAACTTGGAACCTTGAAATCATCGGCCATGCTGGCATAGTAGCCCAGATCCTTCAGACCATTGCTGATAGAAAATGCCAGGGCCGAAGGATCCTTGTCAACCGCATTGGTCTTGATCCAGTCCATCATGCCCGAGCGCAGTGGTCCCGACGACATGACGTCATAGAGCGTGGCACGCTTCAGGCCAGCCAGATCGGCCATGGCGAACGCCTCAGACATGGCGCAGGCGGTAGTCATGGCAAAGAAATTGTTGATCAGTTTCAGGGTATGCCCGGCACCCACTGGTCCCACGTGAAAGACATTTTCCCCCAGGTCGTCGAGCACCGGTTTGGCTCGGTCAAAATCGGCCTCGTCGCCGGCTCCCATGATGTTGAGCAATCCATCAACGGCCTGGGCCGGAGTTCGGCCCAGAGGCGCATCCATCATCGAAGCCCCCTTGGCTTTGCATTCCTGGTAAAGCGCCCGGGTGGAACCCGGAATCGAGGTGCCGAAATCTATTACCAAGGCCCCCTCCTTGATCCCGGTCAGGACCCCTTCGTCACCACGCATGACCGATTCGACTGCGGCGGTGGTGTCGACGCAGAGCATGATGATGTCGCTGCTCTGTGCAACACCGGCAGCATTGGCCGCTTCTACGGCCCCGCGAGTAACCGCCTCTTCAATCGGCGTGCGGTTGCGGTGGGCCATTACGGTCAGTTCATAACCGACGCTTTGCAGCCGCTGCACCATCGCCGACCCCATCAATCCCAATCCGATAAAACCGATTTTCGGTTTCTGCTCACTCATGATTTCTCTCCTTCTCATTTAGTGGTTGTGTACTAAAAAGCTGGTCCGCGTTCTCTCAAGATTAGGCCTGGCGATCGAGAAGATCGACCGCTCTTTTTATACGTTGTTCTATTTCTCCCCAATCACCCTTAGCCAACATCTTTTGCGGGCTCAGCCAGGTTCCGCCGCAGCAGAGGACATTGGCGCAGTTCAGATAGTCGACCAGATTGTCCTGGTTGATTCCGCCGGTGGGCATGAGGAGAACATCGGGGTAAAGCGCGCCGAAAAGCTCGATCATCTTTATGCCTCCGAATTGGGCTGCAGGGAAGAATTTGAGGTTCTGCAACCCTTCTTCACGCGCAGCCTGCACCTCACTCGGGGTACAGACTCCAGGGAAGAAAGCGATACTACGGGCTTGACAATGGGTCGCCAGCCGAGCAGTAAAACCTGGGCTGACGATTCCCTCGACACCGGCCGAGACCGCCTGATCTGCCTGTTCAGGCGACACCACCGTGCCGGCAATGACGACCAGCTCCGGGAAACGACTGCAGATCTGTTCGAGGGCCTCACCCGCACACTCAGTTCGATAGGTGACCTCCATGACGGCGAGCCGGCAATCAAGCAGCAATTCCGCCAGGCGCAGCCCTGACTCCACAGTTGGAAGCGCCACCACCGGAACAAGTCGCAGAGTTTTCAGCCGGTAAATAATATCCATTTCATCCTGCCTTTATAATAAGTGGAGCAAAATCCTTCTCTCTAATGACTAATGAGTTCCGATCCACTCATCTCTGATTAGTGCAAATCCTTTGGAATTATATCAATTAAGTACGCTTTGCCGTCACCGACAGCACCGCTTCTGCATCTGCATACCTGGATTGTTCAGCATCGATGTGAAAAATCGTATCCACCATAGTTTTTCACCCTAGTTATATCTCCATATCATTTATTGTCAACAGCCTTTAAACCGGTTTAAACCGGCTTGACACCTGGCCTCTGTGCTGCTATACAGAGAAAGTCTGAAGGTCAATCCTGCAGTGGTTGACCACACTACTCCATCCCCTTCTTCATTCACCTGTGGTGCTGATAATATGAACGCAATAGAAATCTCAGGAATCCAAGAAATAACGCTGATCGACAAAGATGAACCGATAATCTCCAGTCCCGACGATGTGCTCGTCAAAGTCAAAGCGGTCTCCATCTGCGGTACCGACGTTCACACTTTTCAGGGGGAGCATCCCTTTGTCAAACCACCGGTGGTGGTCGGTCATGAGTGTTGCGGAGAAATAGTCGAATGCGGCACCGGCGTGACAGATTTCGCCGCCGGCGACCGGGTTGCGATTGATCCGGTGTTCGGTTGCGGTTCGTGTCGTCCCTGCAGAACCGGCCGGGCCAATGCCTGCGCCGAGGTGAAATGCCGTGGTGTCCATGTGGAAGGCGCCATGCAGGATTATTTCAAGATCCGCGCCTGTGATGTGCACAAGCTGCCTGATTCGGTTGAGGACCTGGCGCTTGGCGCCGTAGTCGAACCGCTGGCCATCGGCGCCCAAGCCTGCTGGCGCGGCAGCGTCGGTGAAGACCAGGTCGTGCTGATCTTCGGGGCTGGTCCCATCGGTATCGCCGTGATGCTCAACGCCCATTGTCTGGGCGCCCGGTGCATCCTCGTCGATGTAAAGGAGGACCGACTGCAGCGGGCGACGGAGTTAGGTGCACTTGCGACTTTTCAAGCAAACAATCCTGAACTCAAAGAGAAGATCCTTGACCTGACTGATGGCGAGGGACCGCATGTGACCTGTGACGCCGTGGGCCACCCGGTTATATTCGAACAATGCATCGACCTGGTGGCGCCCACCGGCACAGTCATACTTCTTGGCATGGACGGCAGCCCCAACGAGGTGACCGAACTGCAGATTTTCCGCAAAGAGATGACGGTGGTTGGCAGCCGCATGAACTCCAATATGTTTCCGACCATTCTCGATCGGGTCGCCAGGGGACAGATGCAACTTGAACACATGGTCTCCCATCGGTTTGCTGTCGACCAGGCAACCGAGGCCTTTAAGATGGCGGTGGAACAGCCGGCTGGCCTTTTAAAAGCAATGATCGTCTTCTAGTGAAAAGATTGTCTTTTGATTCAATCGCTTCGTTGCATGCACCTTGATCTTGGACCGAAATCCTAATTTTTCATATGGAAAATAAATAGATATTTTCTTAGCAGGTCCTCTATGGAACCCACGAAAATAGCGTGTATCGGTGAATGCATGATCGAACTCCAGGAGACTTCTCCCGGGGTGACCAGCCAAACCTTTGGCGGCGACACCTTGAACACGGCTATCTACTGTGCCCGGCTGGCCCGCGACCTGCCGTTGGAAATTGACTATGTGACCGCTCTGGGCACCGACACCTTCAGCGAACGGATGATCAAGTTCTGGGAACAGGAAGGCGTCGGCAGCGCGCTGGTGTTGCGGCAGCCCGGCGAGGCCCCCGGCCTCTACTATATCGAACTTGAGGAGTCGGGAGAACGGATCTTCCACTACTGGCGCTCCACCGCCGCGGCCAAAAAGTGTTTCGAGTATCCCTACAGCAGCCGGGTGCTGGAGGCTCTCTCGGACTATCACGGCATCTACCTGAGCGGCATCAGTCTGGCTATCTTCACGTCCGAGAGCCGCAAAAGGTTGATCAGCCGGCTCGAAGAGATCAGCGACCGGGGGATTTCCATCTATTTCGACTGCAATTTCAGGCCCCATCTCTGGGGTTCAAAGCATGAAGCCGTCGAACTTTACCGTCAGCTTTATCACCTCAGCGAGATTGTCTTTTTAACCAGCGAAGAAGCAGAACTGCTGCTCGACGGCGCCACTGGAGATGATGCCCATCACGTCCTGGCGAAGTTGGGCTGCGGTGAATCGGTACTCAAGGATGGCGACAAGCCGTGCTCTATCCATAAAGATGGAACAATCATTGAAATCCCGGCTGAAAAGGTTGCCAGAGTTGTCGACACCACCGCCGCGGGCGACTCTTTCAGCGGCGTCTACCTGGTGGCCAGAAAGTTTGGCTGCCCTGCTGAAACAGCGGCCCGCATGGCCCATAAGACTGCGGCCTATGTGGTCTGTCACAAAGGTGCTGTCGCTCCGCTGGAAAAAATGGTAATAACCGGTAAGGATATAGCTAAATGTACAGGTTAGGAGACCGGGCTCATGCTGTACCATCCCGACAGGCTCGTCTGTTTACTGTGAGCCCGAATCATTCCACAGAATCGATCAAGAGGTAGACCATGCAGGATATACGCGTGCAAGAGAAGGAACTGAGGAGTCTGGTCAAAAATAAGCTCACCGACGCCGGGCTCAACGAAGTCGATGCCGGCATCGTCTCCGACGTGCTGGTGCACGCAGATCTCAGGGGGGTACGCTCGCACGGGGTCATCCGTACCGAACATTATACGACCCGCCTGGGCGCCGGTAGCCTGAACAAAAATCCGAGCTTTTCCTTCACCAGGGTGCGGCCGGGAGCAGGCTCTCTGGACGCCGATGACGGTATGGGCCACTCGGCCTGCCTCGAGGCCATGGACCGGGCCTGTGAACTGGCACGGGAATCAGGCATTGCCATGGTCGGCGTCCATAACGGCAGCCATTGCGGCGCCCTTTCCTACTTCGTCCTGCATGCCGTGACCAAGGGCATGCTCGGTATGGCGGTTACCCATACCGACAAATGTGTCGCTCCTTACGGCGGCTCCCAGGCTTTTTTCGGGACCAACCCGATTGCTTTTGGTTTTCCCACTAGAGAGTACGATCCGGTTGTTCTCGACATGGCGACCTCGAACACCGCCTTTGGTAAAATTCTGCACGCCAAGGAGCAGAATTCGGAAATTCCCGACGACTGGGGCATCGACGAGAACGGCAACCCGACCACCGACCCCAATCAGGTGGCAGCCCTTACCCCCTTCGGCACCCATAAGGGGTACGGCATCGCGCTGGTAATCGACGTGCTCACCGGGGTCTTGATGGGGGCCGAATATGGCCCCCACATCACCGCCATGTACGGCGATTACGACAAACCCCGCAAACTTGCCTCGACCATGATCGCCATCGACCCGGAGACCTATGCCGGCTTCGATCATTTCATCGACAAGATGGACGCCATGGTCGACGATCTCCACGCCCAACCGCCGGCGCCCGGATTTGAACAAGTGCTGGTGCCGGGTGAGATCGAATGGCAGAACGAGAAGTACAACCGTGAACATGGCGTCCCCGTGCTGGAGACGATCTACGAGTATCTGAAGAGTTGATCGCCAGAAAAAAGGGTACAGATATAAAATCAGGAAAAGGGGGACAGATTTGAAAACTGTCCCCCTAAAACGTTATGGAGCAGTAAATGAATTATCTCGATGAAATGTTCGGTCTGAACGGCAAGACTGCTGTGGTTTCGGGCGGAGCCGGCGTGATCGGCACGGTGATGTCCGAAGCTTTGCTCAGGGCTGGAGCCCGGGTGATGATCTGGAGCCGTTCCCAGGAGTCGGTGGACAGCGCTCTGAAGAAAATGAAAGAGATTTCCGGAAGTGAAACAAAAGCGGTCGGCATGCGGGTTGACACCGGCAAAGAGGACGAAGTGGAGCAGGCTCTGCAGGAAACTATCGCTTCGTTTTCTTCTCCCGACATTCTGATCAACGGGGTGGGCGGCAATATTGGAAAATATCCTCTAATCGAGCAGGATATCGAGTTATTTGAGAAAGTGCTGCACATGAATCTGGTGGCCGGCTTGATGATCCCCACCAAGGTGTTCGGCAGGTACTGGATAGAGAACCGGATCAAAGGATCGATCATCAACCTTGCCTCGATGGCTTCCTACAATCCCCTTTCTGGGGTCTGGGCCTACGATGCGGCCAAATCGGCGACACTTAACCTGACCATGGCCGCGGCCAACGAATTCGCCCAACACGGTATCCGGGTCAACGCCATCGCCCCGGGCTTTTTTCTTGGCAAACAGAACCGCGCCCTATTGGTCGATCAGGAGACCGGCGAATATACCGAAAGAGGCAAGGCGGTGATAGCTCACACCCCCTTTGGCCGCTTCGGTGAGGTTGGCGAACTGGCCGGCACCACCGTCTTTCTGGCCAGCGACAAGGCCGCTGGATTTATCACCGGAGTGTCGATCCCGGTGGATGGCGGCTATCTCGTCCACAATATCTGAGAGTGTCGATTATGCGACATCTGCACCGCTCGCTGCTGGCACTCGCCGAACAGGGAATCGGCGGAGGAACGCTCAATCTGCCGTTCATGCAGTACGGCTCATAGGGACATCCCGCGCTTCCAGGGGATGAAGTCCTCCTGGTTCAAACGCACGGCTTTGGCCCGGTAGCTGCCGCTGGCCGTTTCCACACAGAGTTTCTCGAGCTCGGCACCGAGCTTATCAAGCGATTTTTCACCGCTTATGATCGCCCCGGTGTCGAGATCGATCATATACTCGAGCCGGCGGGCCATGTCGGAATTGGAAGAGACTTTCAGCACCGGCACAATGGGGTTGCCGGTGGGCGTTCCCAACCCGGTGGAGAAGATGATAAGATTGGCACCAGCGCCGGCCAGTGCAGTCGTCGACTCCACATCCCCGCCCGGGGTGCAGAGCAGGTTAAGGCCATGTTTCGAGGCTTGCCCCGGGTAATCGAACACATCCACCACCGGTGAAGTGCCGCCCTTCTTGGCCGCCCCGGCCGACTTCATGGCATCGGTGATCAGGCCGTCCCGAATATTGCCTGGCGAAGGATTCTG
>JABDQA010000001.1 GCA_013042475.1 Desulfofustis sp. | reverse complement strand
GGTCGAAGCGGATGCGGCTCCCCTTAAAATATTGGTCGAGCTGACTGCGAGCCTCGTCCAACAGGAGTGACGAAATATCGGGCCTTCTGGTTCTGTCACCATCGCCTTTACCCCCGAACCTGACTGTCCGGATGTGACGTTCATCGCCCCCGATGGTGAGCGGCCCGACCATGGTGTCGACCACGATATGGCGCAGCGGCTGCTTACTACTCATAGCGGTTCTCCGATTCCACTTATCAAAGTGATTGCTCAATGATGAGCCAATGATGACATTGTCTCAAAAGGTGATATATTCGATTTACGTTAAGAATGGATTAGAGTTACCCGATATCGCCTAATTTACCATGAAGGACACTCTGCACAAAAAACTTAAACCGATTAGCGATGTGCAGTCGATTCGCGGTGTCGACCTGCCGGTGGGGCTTGAATTTAGACAGCTGGTGGTTACCGGCCCGCCCGGGTGTGGTAAGACCCACTACATAAACAGGATCCGCGGTTGGCCCAACGAAGGCTATCTGGATTTGACCAGAAAAGGCTGGTGGAAAGATCGCAGCCTGATCTACCGTCCCCGGGAAATCCATCTCGGCATTCCCTATGAAGGCATCAAGGACGCTCTGGCGGTGTTCGATCAGGAGTGGCTCGATCTCAAGGCCGATGATCTTAAAATTGATTATCCCCGCATTAAAATTCCCGCTGAGTATCACTCCACGTTATCCACCAACTGGCGGGACCGTTACATTTTCGAGTTTCTGTTACCCGAACCCGAAGTAATTTTCGAGCGTAGGGTGAACCGGCAAAGTGAGGGCTATTATCCTGTTGATGCCAATCTCGATCTCGACACGGTGGTCAGACAAGTCGATATCTACAGCCGTATCGCCCTGTTTCTTCACCGGGCAGGCATGAATGTCTACATCCGCAGCGATCTGACCCAGCCGCCCATGCTGATCAGCGAGAAGGGGGAAGTTGCCCTGCCGCCCTGGGCGATCGAAACGATAGAGTCGAAACCGAGCCTGAAAACCGTTGACGGCTGGAGACAGATGCTTGTTGGCCAAACCATAATACCCTGGTTCACCGTCAGCCAGGAGATCCAGAATCTCACCAAACCGTCCCGTATCCCCCACGACGGTAAAAGCCTCGAAATCATTCTGAGCCGATTTCACTTGAGGCTGTCGCCGGAAATCCCCCTCGGGGCCAGAAAGAAATATCTGCGCCGAAATAAGGACTGGATTATCAGGAAACCACAAACCTGCAGCGATAGGCAGATTCGCGGGTTTGCCCGACTGAAAATGGGCGAAACGGTAATCCTGGGAAGGGCCAATAAAGCCTACAACGATATTTTCAATTTCAAGAAGGATGTGGCTAAGCGCCACGCCACCATCACCAACCGCAAAGGCGACCTGATCATCCGGCCGCTGGACAAGGAAAAAGCGGTGAAGATAGTCAGGCTCGACGATCAGGACACCCGCGAACAAATGGGGGACAATCGGGTCGAGACGATGTTTGAAGTGCGCGACCTATTTGGAGGCAGTGTGTCGGAGCTTGATGGGCCGGCAGCCCTAGAGCTGGTACGAGAGGTGAACGATATTCTCGCCGACCAGCCCTTCCGACCATTCGATCGTAACAAATGGCCTGGTGGCCTCCTCGAGCTGGACGATGGTCCCTCACCGGTGATCATCGGCGACCTCCACGGCCAGGTGGACAACCTGTTGAAAATACTCACCGAAAACTGCCTCGTACAGGCCCTGCAGGACAATCGGGCGGTACTCTGCATCCTGGGAGATGCAGTGCACAGTGAGGATCTGGGCGAGATGGAGAATATGGACAGCTCGATTCTGATCATGGATTTGATCTTCACCCTGATCAGAACCTTTCCCGCCAACGTCTTTTACTTACGCGGCAATCATGACAGCTTCAGCCCGGATCTTTTCAAAAACGGAGTTCCCCAGGGCATTTTAATGAAAAAGGCTTTGCAGGATAAAAGAGGGCCAGCCTATGTTGAACAGATGCAGAGATTCTACGATCTGCTGCCCCACATGATTGTCACCCCCTCCTTCATAAGTATGCATGCCGGCCCACCCCGTTTGGAAACCACCAAAAAACAGCTCATCAACCTCACCAGTCGCCCCGAATTGGCCCGCCAACTCACCCAGAACCGGATTAAACGGCCCCATTACCCGGCCGGTTATGGGAAAAACGAGATCAAGGCGTTGCGCAAGACAGTGGGGGCTGCCAAATCAACACCGGTGATCGTCGGTCACACCCCGTTGGATCCCTTCGGATCGATCTGGCAGAATGTCGGTTCCATCAAGAATCACCACATCATCTCCAGCTCCCATCTGAACGGACCGGGAGTGTTCATTCGCATCAAGGGCAAGATGATTCCCCTCACCTACCCATATGAACCGCTTACCAAGTTGATCAACCGGCTGAAACCTAACCACTAAAATTATCCTAACCAAATCTTAATATTTCTCCACAATAGCGGCTGTAATGGCATTGGCGCCGGTTCTTCTCTTCCAGTTTGAAGAATAGATGCCAGATGTCGATTTAACATCACTTTATCCTTGAATTTTACCCCCAGTATCTGCTAACTAAATTCTAACTTTTCCCTAACTAGCTTGCCTCCGAAAAACGAGAAATTTCGTTTCAAGATCGAGGCGTGCGAGAAATTTTGCCAAAGGCTTATGACAAAGTCTTGGGATTAAATTTCGAGCACACCATAAAGATTGGCCGAAATGGCTGCTTTTATAAAGTTGTCCCGAGGGGGATCCATGGATATAAAATCGACCACACCGTTCTCTAGCCTGTTCCGCACTTCGCCGTTCAAGCCGGTGCAGGAACATATGCGGGTCACCTTCTCCTGTATCTGTTTCCTGCCGCCTCTGCTCGATGCGCTCTATCGGAAGGACTACCAGCAGCTCAACGAGTTCGCCCAGGAGATTGTCAAACTGGAATCCGAAGCCGATAATATCAAGCACGAGTTCAGGGAAAAACTCCCCAACACCCTGCTGCTGCCCGTGGATCGGGAAGATCTACTCAGTTTGATAAGCGACCAGGACGGACTCGCCGATTTGACCGAAGAAATAGCAAAAACTCTGAGCTACCGAGACATGGAGGTTCCAGATCCACTCAAGGACCCGCTCGACGAACTGCTCGAGGGGACCATGGAGATATCGGTCGCCGCCAAGGAGATGATCGGTCGTCTTGATGAACTGCTCCAGGTAGGATTCCGGGGCCGGGAACATGAAAAGGTAACCGCAATGATCGCCGGCGTGCGCCGCAGTGAACATAATATAGACAACATCATGCACCGGATCCGGAGGCAGCTCTTCGAGGTCGAAAAGGATCTCGACCCGGTGGACGCAATTTTCTGGTACCAGCTCATTTCGTTGATAGGATCCCTGTCCGATCAGGCTGAAAACGTGGCTGACCGCCTTCTCCTTTTCCTCTCAAAATAGACTGACACCATGGAAATAATTGCTGCCTACGGAACGGTATTTGTGATCTTAGCGATCATCTTCGGCCTCTACATGACCTGGGGCATCGGCGCCAACGACCTGGCCAACGCCATGGGTACCTCGGTGGGGGCTGGCGCGGTGACCATCAGGCAGGCCATCGCCATCGCCATCATCTTTGAGTTTTCGGGTGCGGTGTTGGCCGGCGGCCATGTCACCAGTACGATCAGAAAAGGCATCATCGACCCCAGCTCGATCGTCAACTCACCGGAGATCCTCATCTACGGCATGCTGGCCTCGCTTCTGGCCGCCGCCTTCTGGCTCATGGTCGCCTCCTGGAAAGGCTGGCCGGTGTCCACCACCCACTCTATCATTGGCGCCCTGATCGGCTTCGCCATTGTCGGCATCGGACCGGATGCGGTGAAATGGGGCAGGGTGGGCGGCGTCGTCGGCAGCTGGGTAGTCAGTCCGGTTGTCGGCGGAACCATCTCCTTTCTTCTGGTGATGAGCACCAGGAAGCTGATTTTCGATACTGAGGATCCCCTTAAGAACGCCAAACGATTCGCCCCCTGCTACGTGTTCCTGGTGGGCTTTATCATCTCCCTGGTGACCATGTTCAAGGGACTGAAGCACCTGAAGGTCGATCTATCCGTACCCCAGAGCTTCACGGTGGCGGTAATAATCGGTCTGATTACCGCCGGGATTGGTTGGTATTTTATCAGACGTATCGAAGCTGATCCGGCGGCAGACCGTGAATTTCATTTCGCCAGTGTTGAGAGGGTGTTCGCCCCGATGATGCTCTTTACCGCCTGCGCCATGGCCTTCGCCCACGGTTCAAACGACGTGGCTAACGGCATCGGTCCGCTGGCGGCGGTGGTGAGTATCGTCGCCTCGGGCGGCGAAGTGATGCAGAAATCGGAACTGCCCATCTGGATTCTGCTGCTTGGAGGTAGCGGAATCGTACTGGGGCTGATCACTCTGGGCTACCGGGTGATGATGACGGTCGGCAGAAAAATCACCGAGCTGACACCGTCGCGCGGTTTCTGTGCCGAATTGGCCGCCGCGACCACGGTCGTCATTGCCAGCCGGACCGGGCTGCCGGTTTCGACCACCCACATTCTGGTAGGTTCGGTGCTCGGGGTAGGGCTGGCCAGAGGTATCGGTGCCCTGGATCTACGCGTGGTCTTCAACATCATCGTCAGCTGGCTGGTTACCCTGCCCGCCGGCGCTATCATGGCGATGCTGTTCTTCTTTACCTTGAAAGGAATTTTCAGCTGATCATTTACCGGTGCGCACCATGTAATCCTTCCAGATCGGTGCGGCGGTGCGGCCGCCATTTTCGCCCCTGCCGAGACTCTGATTGCGGTCATGGCCCACCCAGACGCCGGTAATCCGCTTATTCTGAAAACCGATGAACCAGGCGTCCCGGTTCTCATCCGAGGTGCCGGTCTTGCCGCCAACCAGTCCTGAAACCCCCGCCGCCCGTGTGCCGGTTCCCCGCCGGACCACCTCCTGGAGCATTGATTTCATCCGGGCGGCGCTGGTGCTGCTCATGACCGTGCTCTTCCTACTCTGGTGACGGTAGATCGTCTCCCCGCCATGGGTTTTAATCGAGCCTATCAAAGTCGGCAGCGTGTAGGAGCCGTCGCAGACGAACGGCAAGTAGGCGGCGCTCATCTCCAGAGGAGATACGTCAACGGCCCCGAGTGCGAGCGATAGGTCGGGGGGCAGATCGGTACTGATGCCGGCCCTGCGGGCCAGCTGATGAACCGGCTTGACGCCGGTTTTCTGCATGGTCTTCACGGCCGGAATATTGTAGGAGTAGACCAGGGCACGGCTCAGGCTGACCGCACCGTAATTTTTCCCCGAGAAATTCTTAGGCTGCCAGGATTTGCCGTCCGCCCCGCGGATCGACAGCGGTTCGTCGACAATAATGGTATCGGTTGCCCAGCCTGTTTCCAGCGCCACGCTGTAGACCAGCGGCTTGAACACCGAGCCGGCCGGCCGCTTGGCCTGCACCGCCCGATTAAACTGGGTGGAGGCGAAATCGGTCCCGCCGACCAGGGCCCGGACCCGGCCGCTGCACCCATCCAGCGCCACCAGTGCCGCCTCGGGAGCGCTCTTCCCCCCACCGCTGCGGGCGGCGACTGCGGCCACGCCGGTCCTCACGGCCCGCTGCCCTTCTTTCTGGGCCCGCTGATCGAGGTTGGTGTGAATCTGCAGGCCGGCCGTCCTGAGGGCTCCCCCGATCATCTTCTCGGCCCGCTTTTTGACTACCTGAAGATAATAGCCATTGGCTCCCCGATGCTCGCTGGTACGAACCAGCGTAGGAGCAATGTGATAGGCGGTCTTGGCCTCGGGTTCGCTGATGTAACCGTCGGCCGCCATACGGTTGAGCACATAACGCTGACGCTGGTGGGCTTTGTCGAAATGGTCGATGGGTGAGTAGCGGCTCGGGGCCTGGGGCAGGCCGGCCAGCAGGGCGATCTCACCCAGATTCAGCTCTGAGGCGGGTTTGCCGAAATAGGTCAGGGCCGCTGCCTCGACACCGTAGGCTCCCTCACCGAGATAAATGTGATTGAGATAGATGTAGAGGATCTCGTTCTTGGTGAGCAGCCGGTCGATGCGCCAGGCCAGGATGGCCTCCTTGAATTTGCGCAGATAGGTCTTCTCCGGGGTCAACAGCAGTCCTTTGGCAACCTGCTGGGTAATGGTCGATCCCCCCTGACTCTTGCCACCCTGCCTGATATTGTTGATAAAAGCCCTGAGCACCGAAAAGAAATCGAGGCCCGGGTGTTCGTAGAACCTGCTGTCCTCGGCCGCCACGAAAGCTTTGGGTAGCAGCGGCGGCATCTTGTCGAGTCCGATGACTATGCGGTTCTGCTCCGCCACCTGGTCGACAACCGAACCGTAGCGATCGAGGATCAGGGTGGCCTGCGGCGGATTGTACTGGGAGACGTCGCGAATGCCGGGGATTTTCAGCTGGTCGAGCGCAAACAGCATCACTCCGAGAAACATGGTCAGGACGATGCCGACTCCGAACATGAAGCCGATGATATGGCGTTCGCTCAGCGGCTTTTTGCGCTTCCTCGGTGTAGCAGTTTTTTTCTTGTTGGAGACGGCCACTTACCCTCGACTTTAATTC
>JABDQA010000233.1 GCA_013042475.1 Desulfofustis sp. | reverse complement strand
CGTCGCAGACAATCAGCCGGTCGCCGTCGCCGTCGAAAGCCAAGCCGATGTCGGCACCCTCTTTACGTACCGTTTCGGCCATCAGCTCGGGGTGCAGGGCACCGCAGCGGCGGTTGATGTTGGTCCCGTCGGGATTAACTGATAGTGCAGTAACCCTGGCACCGAGTTCCTCAAAAACGTGGGGGGCAACCTTATAGGTCGCCCCATGGGCGCAGTCGAGCACCACGTGGAAGCCGTCCAGGGTGTATTTCTTTGGAAAGGTGTTTTTCAGAAAGACGATGTAGCGGCCCTTGGCGTCGTCGATACGTTTGGCCTTGCCAACCTCTTCGGCCACCGGACGCAGCGCCTCCATCTTCTGGGAGAAGATCAGGTCCTCGATTTCCGCTTCAACATCGTCTGGCAGCTTGAAGCCGTCGCCGGCGAATATTTTGATGCCGTTGTCCTGGAATGGATTGTGAGAGGCCGAAATGACGACACCGGCATCAGCGCGCATCGAGGTGGTGATAAAAGAAATGCCCGGCGTCGGCATGGGACCGACCAGCATCACATCGGCGCCCATGGAGCAGATCCCGGCAACTAGAGCGTTTTCCAGCATATAGCAGGACAGGCGGGTGTCTTTACCGATGACAATCCCCCTGCCATGAGAGCGGTCCCTGACGATAAAAGCGATCGCCCGACCGACCTGCATGGCGATGTCGGTGGTCATGGGATGGGTATTGGCCTCGCCGCGGATGCCATCTGTCCCAAATAATTTCCTCATAAAATGGTTCTTTCGAGCGATCTCTTCGTTGTTAGGAATAATTATATCCTCGACATATTACCGTATATGCCTCCGGTATAATTATTCCTAACGCCTCGACCTCGCACAAAAGCCCTCATTTTTAAATTTTATATTTAAATATTAACTGCCTAATGCCTTAATATTATATTAAATATAGAGAATTTCATTCTGGGGGCACAATGAATTTGGTCCCCTATCCTGCCTATTCTGGTTGCGCACCCCCGCCGCGGCTTTTGGGATCTGGGGTATTGTCTTTCGGCGCTGTTTGCGGTTCACCCACACTCTCTTCGGCCACCGGCCCCAGGACCGGTTCCGCTTCGGGTTTAGTTTTGAGTTGAATCACCTCGGGATCTATCTGGACGATCTCCACCGGCAGGTCCAGTTCCTTGCCTGGAATCACTTTGACGATCCCCCGGTTGTTTTCCTCGTCCACCACCACCAGGACCTGCAGGAAATCCTCGATCGTGATTTTCTGATCGATCAGATATTGCGGCACACTGGCAATGACTCGCACTTTGTTCGGAGTCTTTTCGACGCTGCCGGCCGGCGGAATAAACGGCAGGTTGTACTCCTTCTGCACCACTTCGAGGCCGATGGAGATATCTGCGGTGATTGTGGTTTCGCCAATCAGTTCGACGATCGCCGGCTCGAGATCGAGCGGCACCTGGGTTTGCACGGAACGGTTCAGGCCGGCGATATTAATTACCTTTGTACGGAGAACCTCATATTGTGAAAGCACGGTCTCCGGTCCGGTGATGGAAATCACCTCGGGATCCATTTTCAACCGCTTCAGAATATAGCCCACCATTGGTGTACCGGTCGTTACGGGATTTATTGGAAAGGTCTTTTTGACCAGCTTGTCGAGCGACAGGATGATGGAGGTGGGCTGGATCCTCAGCACGTCGATGCCGCGCGGAAAGTCGATGGAACTGACATCGTTGGTCACCACCCGGGTGCCGGGAGTAGCGTCGGACAGATTGATCTGCCTGGAGATCTGCCGATTCTCAAGTTCCGCAATCAATGATCGGGGCCCGTTGACCGACACCTCGATCTCTCTCTTGAACTGGTTGGATATTACCAGCTCCCTCGGCAGGTTGAGCACTTCCACCGGAATCATCACACTGGTGTCCACCGTCTGCTCACCGCCGACGTTATACCAGAGCACGACAGCCAGAAAGAGCGAGATAAGACTCGGCACCCACTCTTTGGCGATAAAACGGCGGATGGATGAAAGATTTAGGATCTTCATTGCTTGGAAAACCAGTTCTTCCAGGAATACTTGCGGGCGTCGGTTCCCCCCTTCCCGCCAATGAAAATGGCGCGCAGGCTGTTGGTCAGCGACACCTCGTCGCTCACCGCGGTCATCGCCCCGTGCTGAACAAGCGAGATCTGCTGGGTCTCCTCGGAGACCACCAGGATCACCGCATCGGTCTCCTCGGACAGGCCGATCGCGGCCCGGTGCCTGGTGCCGTGGCGCTTGTCGATATAAGGGTTCTGGGTCAACGGCAGGATCGCCCCGGCGGTCTGGATCCGCCCTTTTCTGATGATCGCCCCGCCGTCGTGCAGCGGCGACACCGGCATGAAGATGGAGATAAGCATTTCCCTGGTCAGCCGGGAATCGATGTGAAAGCCCGATTCGATATAGTCGCGCAGCCCCATGTCGCGCTCGATGACGATGAGCGCCCCAATCCTTCGTTTGGACAGATAGAACACGGTCCTGACGATCTCCTCGATATCTTTGTCGACCATGTCCATCGACTTCTGAAACGGCGTCCGCCCCACTTGGGTCAGGGCCCGTCGGATGTCGTCCTGAAAAACGATGATGATGATGATGAATAAAGAACCGAGGAAAGTCTGCAGCAGCCAGAGCAGGGTTACCAGGTCAAGGACCCTGGCCATGAAATAGACGCCGACCAGCACCACCAGGCCGAGCACCATTTGGACGGACCGGGTTCCTCTGATAATCGAGATCAGTTGATAGAAAAGAAACGCCACCACCAGGATATCGACGATGTCCTGCCAGCGAATTATTCGTATAAATTCAAACATTAAATAGAAAAGTGGAAACTTTCAGGAAATGGAGACAAGCCATTTCACCGGGCCGGTCACTGCTTCCGCATAATTTAGTTCTATGTATATCAGTTAGAAGTTATATTGGAAAGTAAAAAAAACATCAAAATTACAAAATGTTATGGCTAATCTACAGGATATGTATTTGATCTTGTTGGAACGTTACACCACGTTTTTGTAGACGGTGTCCGAAAAATCGATTGGCCGGCGGCTGAAAATGGGTCATAATTCGCGGCTCAATCTACATATGTGCTAGACTTTTGTCTGATAATTTCATAGATGTAGCTTTACCGTGAGGGGATGGTGACACAATTCTTACTGGAACTCCTCTTGTCGGCGCCAAATTGCGTTGCCTGGTAAAAAGAAAATGACGACAAAGGCAGGGACACAAAAAGTAATGTGCCCTACTCTAAATTTTTATTAGTTTTGCGGTATTGATGACTGAAAAATCAACCGACATATACGGGTCTATCTCCATATCACCGGAGCAGCCCGGAAAGTCTGCTACTCCCCAAAAACCAGGGAAGAGGAAGAAGGAAGCTCCGAAAAAACCACTTAAAACACCTCGGAAGAGGCAGCCGGATCAACCGTCCCGACCGTCGAAACGCCAGATTCGCGAACGACCGGAAAGCCGGGGCGGCAGGAAATTGTTTACCTGGTTCGCTATTCTGGCGGTGTTTTTCGGGCTTTACAGCGCGGCCGGATACCTGCTGGTCCCCTACCTGGTGCAGAACAAGCTGCCAGACTTTCTGGCAGAGAAGACCGGGGCCTACTTTACCTTCGGCAGAATTAGTTTCAACCCTTACAACTTCAAATTGGTAGTTCGCGACATCTCGGCCGAAACCGTGGTCGATAGTCAACTGCAGGACCGATTCCTGACCATCGATGATCTGCGGATAAATCTAGACTTTCTCTCTTTGTTGCGCGGCGAACTGACCTCCAGTGAGTTGCGCCTGGAACGCGCCAAGCTGCAAATCACCAGGAATCAGGACAAAAGCTACAATATCTCCTTTCTGCTCGACAACCAGAATCTGAGAAGACGATCCGAAATAATGGATTTCGCCGAATTGCCGTTTCTCTTTTCATTCAACAACATCTCCATTGACGAGTCGCGCATCATCATCGACGATGCCTTGAGCGGCAAGCAACACGTCATCAAAGACATCGAACTGGCCTTGCCGGTAATCTCCAATTTTCCCTATGAAACCGACTCCTATATTCACCCGCGCTTTTCGGCGGTGATCAACGGCAGCCCGGTTTCACTCGCAGGTGAGGCCTTGATAGGCAGCGCGGCGCAGCCGGACCGGCAGACCCAGTTGAGCGTCGATCTCAACGATATCGAAGTCCCTCTCTACTTCGATTATTTGCCCTTGGCTCTGCCTCTAGATATCAGCAAAGGAACGGCAAACGGCGTGCTCCACCTTACCTTTTCTCCACAGGAGAAGCAGGGCAGCAGGTTCAAAATTCGTTTCAATTTGGAGGCAACCGATCTCGGATTGGAGTCCAGGGATCAGAAGATGTCGCTGTCGATGCCCGCCGCCCGGCTCGAAGGAACTCTGGAGCCGTTCACCAGGGTTCTCGATTTCAAATCAATCCTGCTTCGGGAACCGACAATGGTTACCGACCAGGTCGAGGATGCATCGATAAATGCAACTCTTGCCAGTTTAGCACCACTTGCCGTGCGGCCCGCTCCTGATGCCAAACTTCATAAGGTGATTCCACCGATCAGCATCAAACTTCTAATTGCCGATGGCGGCAGTTTCTCAATAAAGGACACCCGCAAGAAAAATACGCTGCAAAGCTGGAAAAATATCCAATTGTCCATAAAGAACTTCACCAACGATCGATTCTTTCCCACTGAGGAGGAGAGCTCTTTCAGACTCAGCGGCGAACATGGATCCACTGCGGCCTATTTCACCTGGCAGGGAAATTTCGACGATCAAAACCACCCCAGCGGCAATCTCCAACTGTCCAACAGCCCGGCCTCGACCATCGCCCCTTTTCTCGGCAGGAGTGTCGAAGACGTGGGAGGCACAGCCGACCTGAGAGGGCTTCTAAGTCTGGAAACGGTTGGTAGCGAGGAAAAACGGTTCGACTATTCGCTGCAAAGCTCCACCTTGACTATCAAGGATCTGGTGCTCAAGGAACAAGGAAATGTCTGGCTGCGCACCCCGGTGATGCGCTGTGAACCGGTGAGCAGACTTCAAGGTATTACCGACCTGGGCAATATTTATCTGCAGAACAGTGCAGTAAATTTAAAGCGCGATAAGCTGCCCTATCTCTTTCTGGTTTTCTCGGCCAGGCCAACTCAGCATGTTCTGCACGGTGTCGATTTTTCTGGCAGTGTGAGCATCGCCGGCAATGGCAAATCCAAACCGACAATCAATATAAAGGATGTTATTTTCCAGGCCAACAAGCTGGAAAAGCAGGAGACCCAGAAAGAAAACTTTGTTTTCAGCGGCATGATCGGACGATCAAGCGAACTCAAGGCCAAGGGCAGCCTGCATATCGCCCCGATTCAGATAAACAGCGGCCTATCGGCTTCCAACCTGAGCCCGGCGCAGCTCTTCTCATGGTTCAGCGAGTCGAAAACCCTTCTTGACTCCAGGGCACAAATCTCAGTCACCGGCTCGTTTCTCTATCCTCAGCAGGAATTCAGGGGAGAACTGGTTGCTGAAAATGTTGCCATCGGGCCAGGCAAAGCACCCTCCTTCTCGGCCGGGACCATCCATTTCAGCGATTTTACCTGGTCCAGATCCCGTCAGAGTCTGTCGTCGAAGAAACTGCTGGTCGATAAGCCCTCATTTACCTGGCTCAGACCCGATAATGAAAAGAACCCGGTGGTCCTTGCCTCTACTTTCCTTCGCACCCATCTCCTGCCTCGGTCGAAGAAAGATGGAGCTGATCCCGACCTGGCATTGGCCAAGTTCTCAGTTGCCATCGACCAGCTTGGCCTTTCCAACGGCCAGATCAATTATAGAGATGAACGTACAAAACCGACTCTGAAGCTCAGCCTCAACGGCATCAGCGGCGACATCATGAACCTGCAGTACCCGGTGGCCAGGGACAAGGGAACCATGTCATTGACCGGCTCGATCGAGGGCTACCCGTTTAAAATCGAAGGGGAAACCAAACTCATGCAGTCGCCTCCTTCAGCCGAGATCGATTTTGCTGCAACTTCTCTTCCCCTCAAATTGTTCGGTCCGCTGGTCAAAGGAAGAGTCAAAAATATCGACACCAATAAAGCAATGGTTGATGTGACCCACCGGGTCGTATTTGACGAGCAGTCGCCCTCCCGAGAAACGCAGTTAAAAATCCGCAACATAGTACCCGAAAAGCCAGGTACCACCATGGCCACAGCCTTTGCCCTGATGTCCGGTAGTGGCGGGGTAACCATCGAACTAAAGGAAGAGCGTCTCCCTTCGAGGGCAATCATAGACGAGGCCCTGAATAAATTCTCTCGGACGATGATCAAGGCCTCCATCAACCCCCTGCTGCTTGCCGACTCCAAATTCGTCGATCTGGTTGAAAAAGATTTTGTCAGCTTCCAGCCCGGCACCGACCAGTTCACCGGGGATGGTCTTGAATACCTTAACCGCTACGGCGAGCTGCTCTCCACGTATCCACTTGTCAATCTCAAGATCACCGGAGTGGCAGATCCTGAAGGGGATGTGGCCATACTTAGGGAACAGCTGGAAAAGGCCGAACAGATACGAGTAGATGTGGAGAATCAAAAACGGGCGCTTGAATGGCAGAAAAAGCAGGAACTGGAGCGCATGAGGCTGGAGATCTGGGCCGAGGAAGAAGACAGTATCGACGAGGTTGACATTCCGGTCGCCAACGACTCGTTTGTACCGGTTGCACCTCAGCCGGTCAAAGTGACCAACGAGGTTCTGAACGAGCTGGCCAGGCAACGCCAGCAGGCCGTGGCGGACTATCTGATCGAGACACTCTCGATTGCCCCTGAGCGGCTCATTCAGGCTGAAACGGAAGGTGGCGGCATCGTCAGCGGCGGTGATTCTCCAAAGGCGGTGATCAGCCTCACTGACGGGTACAGCAAAACTGAGGAGTCTGAGGATCAGGACAAGGAAAAGCCTTCGACTTGAACCGCAGCAGAGGAGATAATCCCCGATGAAAAACCTGATAGAACGTACCCGTACTTTTCGCCGATTCGAGCAGGACAGAACCATCGATCGTTCAGTGCTTGAAGAGTTGGTAAATCTGGCCCGTCTTGGCGGATCAGCACGCAACTGCCAGCCTTGGCAGTATGCGATCTTTACCGATGCTGACGATTGCAAAAAAATATTTCCTTATCTCGGCTGGGCCGGGTATCTTTCCGATTGGAAGGGACCTGAATCAGGTGAACAACCAAGCGCCTATATTCTTTGCATTCTAAACCGCGACTGGCTTAAGGGCAGCGACAAAGAAGCTCACTTCGACCTCGGTATCGCCACCCAGAACCTCTTGCTTGGCGCCATGGAAAAGGGAATCGGCGGATGCAGGATCGGCGCTTTTTCCCCAAAACTCACAGAGATCTTCAAGCTCGTTGATCACCAGGAGTTGTCGCTTGTGGTGGCCCTCGGCTACCCGTCAGAACAGGTGGTCTTGGAAGCCTGTGAAGAGGCGGATATCAAATATTGGCGGGATGGACGCGGGGTTCATCATGTACCCAAGCGTGAACTTGACGAGATACTCATTGAATTGGGATTTAAATAATTGCTGCCGCTCTCCTCATATTAAAGTGCAGCAATGTAAGATGTTATACCGACATCGATGAAATCCTTTCTGAATAAAATATCTCAGCTTTCCTCGGTGCAGCACTTACTTCTGTTCGATCTCGAAGGCGAGCTTCTTTATTCATTTCCCTCTGTTTCATCCAGTAATGTTTCTCTCCAGACCGCAGGCTGGCAGGAGCTCATCGAAGATCTCGGCACCCCGGAAACGGCCGATTTCGCTTTTGAAAACGGCCGCTTCTGTCTCTTCCGCCTGTTAATCGGCACACTCCTGGTGGGAGTGAGCCACGATGAACATGTGAGGACGATTAAGGAAGGCTGTTCCACCGTCCGAGACAAGCTCAAAGACGAGGTGATTCGCAGAAATGTGCTGATCAGGATGTTCACCGAACACCGACGAGCAATCAAACCGCAATACATAAAAGGGCTTAAATCGGTTGCCGGCCCTGAGGTGGCCGACATACTCGTACCGTTTTTAAACACTGCCGATCAACTCCCAGTGGATACACGCTCTAGTCTAATTTCCGTCACCTGCGAGGTCCTCGGGCTGTGCCGGACAAAAGCGGCGCTTGAAGCAATAAAAGACTATCTTCATGATAGTGAATCGATAAATGCCAGAGATCCGGTGACCACCACAGCGGCACAGATCGCTATCGCTCAATTGGAGATGGACAATGTCGCCCCCCCCGGTGATACAAGAGCCATTGATTTGATCGCTGTGTCACCGGAAAAAGCTGAGGTGGAAACCGAAACGCATGAGTCGTCGCCTGAGGATCGGAAGATCCATACCCTCATCGATCAGAATAAAAAAACCGAGGCAATAAGCCTTATCATGGACATGATCCGCGACCATGCTGAAAAAAAAGATTTTGCCGAGGCGGAACGATATCGGGAGATGCTGCTGGCCACCGACTCCATGGCACTGCGGGAGATCATCAGCTCGGCCGAGATCATCGAAGAAGAAAAGTCTGCAGCAATAGATGAAACGCTTATCACCACCTGGGATGATCTGATCCAGACATTGTCTTTGGAGGAGTTCTCGGCTCTTTATCACGCGACCCGGCCGCGAAACAGCGCTGCACAAGAGATCATCGCAGAACAGGGCGATTTTCTCTCCAATCTATTTTTCGTCAACAGCGGCCGGATACAGCTCTACACAGCCAGAAACGACAGGGACACGCCATTTAAAACGGTTGAAGAGGGGGAAATCTTCGGGGCCGACAGTTTCTTCGACATATCTGCCTGGACCTATAATGCAAGGAGCCTCGGTGCCAACCTCTCGGAGCTTACCTGGAAACGGCTCGCTGAACTGAAGGTAGACTACCCCACCCTGCAGGACAATCTGCTCGAGTATTGCAACCGGTTTCGCACCAACCCGGCTTATTTCGATAAACCTTCCACCTCACGGCGAAAATACGAGCGCAGGAAACTGAGCGGCCGCGCCACCATGGAACTGCTGGGCATGACCGGGAGCGAAACAGGGCAGGTCGCCCGCGGCGACCTTCTCGATATCTCCCAGGGCGGCGTTGCCTTCGTTTTGCGTTTTCACCGCAAGGAATACGCCCTCGAACTGCTGGGCAAGCACGTCAAGGTGATCATCAGGCCCGATAATTGGCTAGCTCCGCTGCAGAAGAACGGTATGGTCAAAGCGGTTCGCTGCCACGATTTGATCAGCAACGACTATTCGGTACACCTGGAGTTTGATGACCTTCT
>JABDQA010000232.1 GCA_013042475.1 Desulfofustis sp. | reverse complement strand
CAAGCTCTTTGATTTTTTTTAGAACCTTCTGCCGGGTTTTCTCAGATACTTTCGGATTGTTGTTGATAGCCAGTGAGACGGTGGCCTTGGAAATACCCAGGGCGGCAGCAATATCGCTCAACCTGATGTGTGCGCCGTTGTTTTCTTCGTTAGCCCTATCCACCATTTGTTCCAGCTCTCATCCGGTAAATTTCATGAATTTCCAGGCATCAGCTCAGCGAAACGCAGGATCATAAACTATTCTCGTCCATTTGAGCAGGTGCTCGATTTTGCTGATTAAGCGGCCTCCAGCGCCTGAAAGGTCCGCATAAATTTACGATCGATATAATCCTTGATCATGAAGGCCAGCCGCCCGCCAAATAATATGGACCACTTGTAGAGAATGCCACTCTGATTGCCGAGGTTGAAGATAAGCAGATAGGACCCGCCCGGCTCAAAAGGCTTCAGTGGCTGGTCGGTAATAGTAGCGAGCAGGTTATGGACCAGGATTGGATTCTGGCGCACCGCGTAGACCCCGACTTTATCGAGTGGCTGATCGGCGAAGTGGATGCAATCACCGCCGCCGAAAATATTATCATGGGTGACCGACTGGAGATACCGGTTCACCGACATTCCGCCATCCGGACCACAGGCGATGCCTGAATCATCAAATACCCTGCTCGGGTTGACGCCCACAGCAATGAAGATCAGGTCGCACTCATACTCCGTGCCGTCATCAGCCATTATTTTACCGGTCTGGACCGATGTAACCCTGGTGCCCTCAAGAATAGTTATGTGGCGCTGCTGCAGAGATCGATTGGCCCTGCCTCGCACCCCTTCGGGATGATCGGGCATTAACTTTCTGCCTGCAAAGATGGTCACCTCCACCGGCTTCATGCCAGGGGTCTGGCCAAGCTGCCAGATATTACCACCAATCTCGACCGCTGAAGGCCCGCCGCCGACGACACCAATTTTTACCGTCTTGGAAATACCGAGTTCTAAAATACGCTGCTGGGCCCCTAGCAGCCGCTCGATGGGTTTTACCAGGAAGATGTCATCAAGCGGACCGTCGACCATCTGCTGGGGAACCTGACTGCCGAGATTGCAGGACAAGAGATCATAGGAAATCTGCTCGCCGTTATCGAGCGAGACAAGCTGGCGATCCGGGTCAATCGCCTGAACCTTGGCCTCGACGAATTTACCTCCGAGTTTCTCGGTTACCAGACGGGTGGCAAATCGAACTTCTTCCGGTTGATAGGTACCGCCCAAAAGACCTGGGCCCATTCCAGAGTAGTAGTGGTGCTCGGACGGCCCCACCACGGTCACTTCACAGCCGCGCTCAATAAAATCACCAATCCGGGCGAGCAGCATCATGTGGGCGTGTCCGCCGCCGGCAACCACTAATCTTTTTTTCATATCGCACCTGAATCAGATAGAGCTAATCAATCGAGCAAACCGGCGAGCTGCTTAAGGTGGGCCCGCTCTTCATTGGCGATGCGCATCAGGGCCAGCCGCACATCTTCAGCGTTGGTCCGGTCGGCCGTGCGCTGATAGAGATCGAGCGCCTGGGCTTCGATGGCCATAGCCAACGACACGACCTCCGTCTCATTCTCCAGGTCCGGTTCATAGAGTTCGAGGTATTGTTCGGTGGTTAACCCACCCTCCATGGCCCCAAGCACCTGAGTCGTTTCAAATTCTTCCTGACTCAGATATGTTCCGGTCTCACGGCGATACTCGGTGATCAAACGTTCCTGATGAATCGTTTCGATCCCGGCGAGTTTTTCAAAGAGGTTTTTGACCGCTTCTCCAATTACCCGTTCGGTCATGGACAAATAAAAGTCCTGCAAACCCTTTTCAAGCGAATAAGCCACGATCAAAACCTGGGGCAGGGTCTCTGCACCGGTAAAGAGGTACAACCCGGTATCCTCAGGCCCGATGGCTCTATTACCGTTCCAGGCCTTAATCCCGCCGGCCATATTGATGACCTTTTGAAACCCTCTGTCGGTGAGCATCTGCGCTGCGACACGGCTGCGCCCTCCGATGGCTCAGTAGATAAAGGTGGGAAGTGTGGGATCGAGATCGGCGTGACGCTCTTCCAGGTCCCCCATCGGTATCAGCATCGCCCCGGGAAGATGTCCTTTTTGATATTCACCGGGCTGCCGCACGTCAACCAGGTTGTACTCTGCCCCATCGAGACCGTCCATAAAGGCGCGTGCCGCCAGGGCATCCATTGAGTTTACTTTTCTAAAAAACTGTAGCCACCGCATGGTTCCCTCCAACTATTGCTCAGGTTTGTCTTAACACTATCATGGAATGCGGAAAATGCCATTTGATTTCCCCAAAACCAGATCCATGCCACGGCGAAGAATCAATGCCGATATACCACATTTTCAGCAAGCCCTGTGCAGTCAAATTTCCCGTAGTGTAAAACACTCTTTGAAAAGTATCTTGACACAAAGATAAAAACTCCTAAATTATTATTTAAAGAGCAAAACAAAAAATTATTAACTCAATGTATTTACTGATATAATTTTTTAAATTTAACAATCGATAGATAAATAAAATAATCTTTCTTTAAAGATATTGGAGATTAAAAATGAATCAGCTCAATGCAATTCACGGTATTCATCATATAACCGCTATTAGTTCCTCACCCAGCGTCAACGTCTCCTTTTATGAGGAGGTTCTCGGGCTGAGATTGGTCAAACAAACGGTTAATTTCGACGATCCCCACACCTATCATCTCTACTACGGTGACGATGGTGGCAGGCCGGGAACAATCCTCACCTTTTTCCCCTGGATAGGCATGCCAAAAGGTAAAGATGGCGCCGGCATGGTAACTGCCACCGCCTTTTCCATCCCCTCGGACTCAGGTGAATACTGGCTGGAGCGTTTAGACAGTTATGGGGTGGAGGTCACTCTCGAGACCCGTTTTGGAGAACAAGTGATCAAGTTCAACGACCCGCACGGGTTGCATCTGGAACTGATCACCACCGAAAACCTGGATGATCCGGCACCAAATGATCTCATCGAGAAAGAAGCGCATCATCGAATTCGGGGGTTTCACTCGGCAACCTCACTGGTTCGCGAGCTGAAAAAAACAGAACAACTGCTGACCGGGTCCATGGGGTTAGTGCTCAGTGCTGAGGAAAATAATCGCCTCCGCTTTGCCATGGATAACGGTGAAGGTGTGGGCCGCTATTACGACCTGTTGGTCGATTCTGGCGCACCCACCGGCAGGCAGGGCAGCGGAACGGTGCATCACATCGCCTTTCGCACCCACTCGGACGATGAGCAGGCTCACTGGCAACAAACCTTGCGAAGAGACGGCTATGCGGTGACCGAGGTGCGCGACAGGAACTATTTCAACTCGATCTATTTCCATGAGCCCGGCGGTGTGTTGTTTGAAATCGCCACAGACCCCCCGGGCTTCACAGTCGACGAAAGACCGGAAGAACTGGGACGGTCACTGAAGTTGCCGAGTCAGTACGAGACGATGCGCTCGCAAATCGAGCGACATCTTCCGCCGCTCAGAGGTCCTGAATTTGTCCATCGCTATGTTGCGGCCAACGGTCCTCACGAATCTGAAGTCACCCTGGTGGCCCTGCACGGCACAGGTGGTGATGAAGGTGATCTGATTCCTCTGGCCCGCCGCATCAGCGAGGATGCTGCAATCCTTAGCCCGCGGGGCAAAGTCAACGAACATGGCATGTACCGGTTCTTCAAACGGCTTGCCCCCGGAGTTTTTGACGAGCAGGACATCGTGGCGCGGGCCAATGAGTTGGCTGATTTCCTTGTACAGGCATCGGGCAGGTACAGCCGATCCCTTGAACAACTCGTACCGCTGGGCTATTCCAACGGAGCCAATATCGCTGCCGCTCTTCTGTTTGTCCGACCAGAGCTGCTCAACCGGGCGATTTTGCTGCGCCCCATGCTGCCGTTGAACAGGGTCGAACCCGAAAATCTCGAAGGCAAAGAGATTTTGGTTCTGAGAGGAACGAGAGATCGGGTTATTCCACCGGAAAGCTCCGATCAGCTGATCGACACGCTCAGGAGCGCTGGTGCCGAGGTGACGGTGATTGAGGTCGAGGCGGGACACGAACTTACCGAAACCGATGTGGTGGAGGCCAGCCGCTGGCTTACCGAAGCAACGAAATCCGCCGTCGCACATTGATCCTTACCGCCGATCGTCATGCCTGGCCTTTTAAACGTGGTCAGGTATTGACGTTCTGTAGGGGGGGCGATACAAAATCCATCATTACGCCCATGTGAGGAATATGGAATCAGGATCGCATATCAGGCTGGTATTTGGCAAAGCCAACAAGGCTGTTGAAGAAGTTGACCGAAAAAGTATTGGCCACACAGGACTCAACATCACCGACTTCATGATCCTCGAGGCGCTGCTGCACAAAGGGCCACTGCCGATAAATGAAATCGGTAAAAAGATCCTGCTGACCAGCGGTTCCATGACGGCGGCAACAAATCGGCTCATGGAGCGCGGTCTCATAGAGCGGATCCAGGACCCCGCCGATGGCCGTCGGTTTTACCTTCACTTGAGTAAAAAGGGTCTTAAATTGATTAGCAAAGCGTATAGAAAACACAGTAATTCGTTGACGGAGGTGTTTAGCTGTCTCGACGATTCGGAACGCTCTGAACTTGTCAGACTCCTTAAGAAAGTCGGAAAATATGCGGGGCAACTCACGAGCAGCTGATTGTCA
>JABDQA010000230.1 GCA_013042475.1 Desulfofustis sp. | reverse complement strand
GTCGTGCACATCACCATTTCTGACCCGGCCAGTACGGTCTTGAGTGGGACTGAGTGAATTCTTCTGCCTATGTAGTTATTGTGAAGCTCGCACACGGCTTGATATTATTTCTTTATCTCACAAAATAGGCGTGTAAATCTGTATTTGAAAAGCCCCTTACCCGCTTCCCAATGTCCATAACCCATATATGAGTTTCCATTATTTCTTTTCACTGCCCGGTGCTTTGAAAGACCAGGTAGTGAATCAGATGACCAGCGACGAATGTCTGACCGGCTTAAATAGATAGCAATTTTCCTTTTGCTCCATTCTCACAAGAAATTGCGTGCAACTTTGTATATTCCTGAAAGACAAATGGCAGCAAAGCAGGTATGATAGCCCTTTTATAACATTAATGGGAAAATTGGAGGCCTTTCCGAATGGACAGATTCGCCCTTCCTGCTGGTGGAAACTGGGTTGTCATATTTGCAATTTTTGGTGTTTCAATTTCTTTGGCAGGCTTTACTTCAAAGTGGCTCTCCGGAATTTTTCCAGCTTTAAGTCGGCATGGATTCCTGGTCTATTTAAGTCTCACGACCCTCTATTTCAGCATACTAACCGTGCTAATGAAACAGATCATGTAGGCTCCCCTCCCTTGACAGCTCACCGTACCCCCAATTAACAGCCAATTCTCTGCATTAATTTCAGAGATCCTCATTCGCTATCTGGAAGTTTCCAATTAGGTTGAATTCTGGTCGATAATAGGCACCATGGAAGTGTTTTTCGTCAACCCTATCCAACAAAATTCAATTTTTATTACGCCACCTCAGAAACCCCAGCGCATTAATTCTAAAACTTTATAATTATTATTCTTATCCAGAATTTCAGATTTTCTTTTAATTGTTCTTCGAGCAAAAAAAATCAGCCTCAAATAAAAATAAATGATGCTTATTATCATTTTTTATTCTAGAATGTTAAAAAAATGATGTCTCTCATCATTTTGCCAAAATAAAGAAGCGGCTACGCCCGCTCACAATAGAGACGCCCTGATCGCATAATGGCCTGCCAGACTGGCTGAGAAGGGCGTATTTTATCGCACAGATTTCATAGCTACCAGAACACAGGCGGTGGTACCGTTGATGATAGTGAACACAGGAATACTCCGTAATTCTCCGACCGCTCAGGTCCTGATTACGGATACTCCTTTTTCGCTGGCATCAGCTCTTATTAATAACTCAGGTTGAGGAAGGCAGAGGCAGAATCAATAGGCAAAAAACAGCTAAAATACGAGCGTTTACGACAAGAGGAGGTGATAAAATAGCTGGGCGCTCAACCACCGAACGTTAACCCCAACGGTTATGCACTAAGAATAACTGAGTGAGAGATAGAGGAGGGACGTTACATGGATCCAAAAATGTGGGTGTATATCTTTCTAGGATTATACATAATCTACTGTTTCTGGTGGGGGCTCAGAGGGTACTTCACCGAAAAAACCGCTTCTGGTTACGCCATTGGCGGCCGTTCAATCCCGTTTATCGCGTTTCTCATGGCTGCGACCGCGGCCTCATTCTCAGGCTGGACCACAGTTGGACACCCCGGTCTGATCTGGCGTGACGGTCTCGCGTACGCCTTCGCTTCATTTTATGTATTAACGATTCCGATTACCGGTGCATTTTTCGCCAAGAGAAACTGGCTGATGGGCAAACGCTATGGATTTGTAACTCCCGGCGACATGTTTGCCTACTACTACAATAATGAGGGAGTTCGCTGGTTGACCGTGCTGGCTGCCGTACTCTACTCGATGTTCTACTCCGGCCTGCAGCTCATTGCCGCAGCCAAGCTGTTCAACATCGTTGCCGGCGTACCTTATACTGCCGGTCTGTTTTTCATGGCCTTCATAGTCTGGTTCTACGTGGTTACCGGAGGGCTGAAAGCCTCCACCTGGGTTGGCGTAATCCAGTTCATCCTGCTGGTGCTCAGTATCGTCGTACTGGGTTTCTACTCCGTCAAAGCGCCAGCGCTGGGCGGCTGGGGAGCATTCTCCGCAGAAGTAGCGAAACTTGATGTGAAATATCTCGAAGTACCTGCGGTGATAAAATTTCAGCTTGGTACAGGAGGCTGGACGGCGGTCATGATTCTCACCTACATGTTCGCCTTGATGGGAATTCAGTCATCTCCCGCCTTCACTCTGTGGAACTACGGTATGGCTTCCCCGAAACCGCTGGCCTGGCAGCAGGTCTTCATGTCCACCTTTGTGGTCGGTATTGCTCTATTCTTCTTCACCGCTTTCCAGGGGATGGGTGCCCGCGTCCTTGCAGGCATGGGGGAAATCTCGCCACAGGTTGACGGTGATGTGGTGCCGATGCTGATGAACTATCTGCTACCGGGTCCAATGATGGCAATCGTCTTCCTCGGTATCATAGCCGCAATTCACTCCACCGCGGCCCCGTATATCGGCACCGGCGGCACCATCGTGCTGCGCGATGTTTACTGGCGCTATATCAAGAAACAGGAAGCCGGCCACGCAGAACAGATCTGGGCTAACCGCGTCTTCGTAACGGTCATCACTGCTCTGGCGGTGGGCGTGTCCCTTACCGCTCCCGGCGCCATCGTTATGATCGGTGGATTCGCAACCGCTTTCGGCTTCATCATGTACCTGATGCTGCTGGGCGTTCATTACGGCTTCAAGTACCCCAGTGTCGGTGTTGTGGTGGGCCTGATAGGCGCTATTGCTGCCTGTTTTGTCACCTACTTCTTCTACAAGTACCCACTGACCATGCACACCGCCTTCTGGGGTCTGTTTGCCGGCCTTGTGATCGCTTACATCTTTCGCGGTCTGGGCGTCAAGGACAATGAAGAGACCATCAAGCGGCAGACAGAAGTCCGGGCCTGGCTCGATGATATAGATGGTCCGTCCGAGAGCGGTCAGAAGTGGCGTAACGCCATGAAATTCCTGGTTCCTGTCTGGTACGTATTTGCTATCGGACCACTTTGTATCCTGGGCAATTCGGCCTTCTCCTTCAGCGGTTTCACCCCGCTCTGGTCATGGCAGATTGTCTGGTGGCTCATCGGTATCGTGATGATGTGGGCCCTGTGTTTCAAAGCTGAGATGTCTACCACCTCAGATGCCCAGATTGAACGGGCAGACACCGATACGATGATCGTGGTCAAGGAAGCTTAAGGAAGTCTGTGTCCAACGACAAGACAAGGAGGATATCATGACAAAAGATGTAATGTGGCTCATCATTGTACTTGCTATCGGCATCATTCTCGCCGGATCATTTGGCTGGGGATGGTGGGGATAACACTACCAATTAGCTGATTAAGCAGAAAAGGCGGTCTGGACGAATGTCCAGACCGCCTTTTTCTATTCAATCAGGAAAAAACTTATGAGGCTCTGCAGGCCTTGAGCACAAAGTATCCAATAAAAGCGCCGACACCGTAATACGGAATGCGGTTCACAGAAAAAGCATCACCGATAAGCGTCACCTTGCCCAGGGTGATGGAGAAGTTTTCGACTAAACCGGGCTTTTGCCAGAACAGCAGCTCAATGGCGGAAAATATTAAAAAGAGCACTATCAACAGCGGTGCCTCCCTCAGCGTGGGAAGAATAAGCTGAATCGCCAGGGCACAGATGATCAGCAAGAGAATCCCTGACAGATAAGTACCAACCTGTTCACTGTAGGGACCGTTATAGAATTTGAATGACAGCCAAAGCGGCAGACAGATGACCAGAAACTGCAGCAGAATCCGACGTCTCTTGGTTGGTGCTTCCTGACGGTCTTCGGAGCTAGTTGATTTTACCTCAGTTGTACTCATAGATATTCCCAGCGGTTAAAGTTAGAGAATTCTTGTCAAACCCCGAAATCACCCCTCCTTATATAGAAGGTTGATCAGCACAAATCAAGCGTAGATGTTTAATATACAGAAGGTACGCGATGAGCGTACCGAGATGAACTGCTCCGACAGCCAAGGGCTGTATCGAATTATTTCGGATCAGTCCGGTATCTCAGACAATTCCGGTAATCTCAATGCTCATTTTCTGCTGAATTCCTTCGATGCGTTTGAAAATCTCTTTCAGCATGGTCTGATCGATTCGGGTGAGATGTTTGGGATTGATGAAATTATCTGCCTTGCCGTCTTCTTCGGTGATCGCTGTGATCTGGCGAATGAAACGGAGGTTCATCAGATAACGGTAGGACTGGACGATATCATCGTATTCGTTGTTGGTCAATTGACGCTGGTCGTGAATTCCTTCAAGTCTCTGCAATGTGTTGGTCTCACGTATCCCGAGCTTCAACGCATAGATACGGGCGAAATCGATGATTGGCATTACCGCACGCTTGATGTCAAAGCTATCCTTATGCTCGCCTTTTGACTCAACGACAATATTACGAAAAAATCCCAGAGGCGGTTTGAAATGAAGGGCGTTCTCCACCATGTAACGGAAAAAGCCAGTCCAGCTCCCCAGTGAATCAAATAGAAAATCGTTTAGTTCTGCGGCCAACGTGGGCGATCCCGCCCCCCATCTGAAATCGAAGTAAATACTGGATTTGAGTAGATCTTCGGGGCCGGCGGCATGGATCCAGCCGGAAAAATATTTCTTCCATTGAGTCAGCGGCTGGCACCACTCAGGGTTCTGGGCCATATTATTGCCCTTGCAGAAATCAAAACCAGCCTGATCGAGCCAGCCGCAGATGTCTGCCGCCAGATCGAGAAAATATCGTCCAGCCTGTTCTCTCTGACCATCATCTTCCAGATCTTCGTAGATGATGGCGTTGTCCTGATCGGTCTTCAGAGTCTGTTCGTTGCGTCCTTCACTGCCCATGATAATAAAAGCAAAATCGCAGGGTGGAGGTCCGGCTTTTTCGATCGCAAAACCGACCACTTTCTCGAGGACGGCGTCGGCCACGGTAGTGATCAGACTGGTCAGTGCTTCTGGCTGTGCACCGCTTTTAATCGGCTCAAATAGCAGCCCTGGCAGACGGCTGTGAATGTTTACCAGCTGCTCGGGTGAAGAGGCATGGTTGATCTCCTGAATCAGAAAATAGGACGATCTGCTCTGCTCAGTAATAATTCTCCGATACGTGAGTATGCCTGAAATCTCACCCTCGTCATTGGAGACCGGCAGATGGGAGATATCTTTCTGCACCATCAGCAGATAGGCCTCGAAAAGCTGGGCATCCTCCGGCAGCGTGATAAGCGGGCTTGACATGATGTCTGATACTGCCGCTTCTTTGTCAAAGCCCGTGGCTACCACCCGCTTCCTGAGATCCTCATCGGTGATAATGCCCTGGTACTGCCCCTGATCGTTTTGAACCAGAAGGTACCCGCTATTTTCCTCGGTCATTCTGCCGGCGGCGTCTCTTATGGGCATGGTGGCAGGGCAGCTCAGCAGGAGCGGATTATGTATCGAATAGATGCGCTGTTGGAAAAACGGAGAGGTTTTCTCAACGGGCTCCACCTGCCGGGATATCATTTCCGCATATGACCTGTCCAACATCTTCTTGCCGAAGGTGTTGGTGAAGAATTCCCTGAAATCTTCAAATTTGTTGCACAGTCCGAGAAAGACCTTGGCCGGCAGTGTGTAAAAGGTGGTGTCCTCGCTCACTCGCATGGTCCTGACGGCCAGAGAATTGTTCAGCAGGATCGATATGCCGCCAAAACAATCTCCCTCCGAAAGCATACGGCGCAGGGTCTTTTCTCCGCTTTTCTCATAGTAGAGTTCCGCTGAACCGTCAGCTACTACCCAGAGGGAATCGACCTCGGTTTTACCGCGTACAAATTTGATTTCATTCTTCTTGCCTTTCTCTTGAACGAAATGGTCTCGCAGCTCTTCGATCTTCTGTTCCGGCAGGAAAGAAAAAGGAGGGGTCTGGGCTATGGTGGTCAGATCAATATGCGCCATGTGGTGAAATACATCCTCGGTGATGCAGCACAACTGCCGGCCTGCATGAATAATTGAAATTCATTCTTTTTTCAGTGACCATCGCAAAACCTTTTTCCTTAATTGTCGCCTACCTCAAGAGCTATTCCCAGGCGTGGTTGAGCACCCCGTAAGCCTTTTGGGCGTCAGAATTTAAGGTGAAATGGTCGTCTCAAAAAGAATAACCAATCTATAATTACAGTTTTACTCAGGGGTCAATAAATCAATGAGCGTAACTTCTCTTGACCTAAATTCATTCCTCTTCCAGGGTCTGCCTGATAGCTCTGCTGAGCACCGGTAAGGTCACCGGTTTTTCAAGAACAGTGGTAAGCCCCAATGCACCGGCATCTGCCACCTGCTGACTCTCTGAAAAACCGCTTACCACCAGAGCCCTCTGATCAGGGTTGATATCAAGCATTTTCTGGTAGAGTTGACAGCCATCCAGGTCATCTTCCATGATCATATCGAGGATCACCAAATCAACCCGGCAGGAGCGTAAAAAACCCAGAGCCTGTTCGCTGGTGGTCGCACAAAAGGTTTTGTAGCCAATGCTGCTCAACATTTTCTGCATGGTTTCATTCTGCTCCACCTCATCGTCGACCAGCAGGATGGTCTCCCCTCCACCGTTGTCCTGTTCCCTCTGATCAACGGGCTTGACGGCAGGCTCTGTACCTGAAGACGGCAGGTAGACGTCAAAGCGGGTGCCGGACATGTCGCTGAATGGTTCGATCCAGCCGTCGCTTTCCATGACACTGTTCCAGACGATAGCGAGACCAAGCCCGGTTCCGCTTCGACCGATTTTCTTGGTTGAGTAAAACGGATCGAATATATGCTCGAGATCGTCAGGGCCGATTCCTTCACCATTGTCGGCAATACTCATTTTCACATAGTTGCCGACTCGCATCGACTGGTCCCGCATCACTGGATTGGCAAATCTGGTATTTTCGGTACTGATGCGGATGATGCCGTCGTGACCGATGGCCTCCAAGGCATTGCCGACCAAATTGAGCAATATCTTGTGTGCCCGCTGGGGCGAGCAGAAGCAACTTTGCAGGTTCGCCTGCAGTCTGGTATCCACTTTTATCCCCGGGTACTCGGAAAGCCTCTCATCATGTTCTATCGATTCGAGATAGGTAATGATCTGCTCGTTGAGGTCAAGCGGTGGCGGCTTGGTTTTCTTTCCCCGGGCGACCGAAACCAGATCGGTAACGACGGCAGCGGCACGTTTGCCCGCTTCTTGTATTTTCTTGATTTCCTCGTAAAAGGGATCCTTCTCCTGCATCTGCTTGAGCAGGATTTCCGGGTAACTTACTACCGCAGTGAGGATGTTGTTGAGGTCATGGGCCACGGATCCGGCCATCAAACCGAGGGCTTCGAGTCGATTCGCCCTGGCCAGTTTATCCTGCAGCGTCAGTTTTTCCTGCTCGGCCAGGACGCGCTCGCTTATGTCTCTGAGTACCCAGATTCTGGCCGGGCGACCGAGATAGTCCATGGAACGGTGTCTCACTTCGACCGGAAATCGTGATCCATTTTTTCTCAAACCGGTACATTCTCCCCCATAGCCAGAATCAGCCGCCCCCTCCGCACCAATTTCCTGAAGGGATTCTCCGACAATTACCGATTCGGGAAAAGGTTTATCTATCAGCTCTTCCTTGTCATAGCCGAAGATCTGAAAAAACTGACTGTTTGCTTCCACAAGCAGATTCTGTTCCACCACCGCGATACCTTCCCACCCAGCTTCTGCCAGTACCTGGAATCTGGCTTCGCTCACTCTCAATTCACGGCGTAGCTTATTGTGCTCCACCGCTTTGTCGATCACCTTGATAAGGTGTTCGTGGTTGATCGGTTTGGCGAGAAAATCATAGGCTCCCTGCTTCATTGCCTGGACCGCCGTCTCCACTGTGTTCAGGCCGGTAAGCATGATAGCGCTGGTGTTCGGACAGCTGGTGGTAATGAACTCAGCCAGATCACAGCCCGACATATCGGGCAGACCGACATCGAGCAAGGCGATGTCGAAATCTTCTTTTTTCAGGATCTTTCTTGCTTCGCCGCCGGTGAGTGCTCGGGCACAGGAGTAGTCGTAGTGATCGAGGACGTTCTGCAGGCCGTCAATGAACCGCTCCTCGTCATCGACCAGCAATATCTTGATGGTTTCCTTCATGGCAAGGCAGCGTGGGTATCACTCATGGTGTATCACTCGTTACTGATCGGCAATCCAATTTCAAACACGGTGCCGCGTTTCGATTCGCTGGTACACTCGATGGTTCCACCCAGATCAGCGACGGCTTTCTTGACAATTGAAAGACCAAGACCTGAGTGACCAATGCCCTTGGTCGATATGAAGGGAGTAAAGAGATTGTCTTTTACCGTTTCAGGCAGGCCCGGTCCGTTATCCTCTACTCTGATTATAATTTCGCCCTGACCTTCACTGCCGATTCTTTGACTCCGGCTCGTGGTGACCACCACCTGTCCAGTGCCGCCCATTGCTTCGGAGGAATTTTTAAGAAGGTTTATGACAATTTGTTTGATACCGTCCGGGGATGTTTTAATCAGCGGCAGCTCAGGATCGGCGTTGAAACTTACCTCTGTCGCTGATTCATTGAGAAGCGAGGATTTGACCAACTGAACAATGTCGGAAATGATGTTGTTCACGTTGGTGAGATCAGAGGTTGAAAACGATGCCTGGGCAAAGGTATCGAGCTGATTGATCATTGCCGAGATACGGTTGATCTCCTCCGATATGATACCAAGTTCCCTGTTGATATTGTCTTCATCGGCAACCTTCAGCTTCAGGGTGGTCAGGTAATTATGGATAATGCCCAGGGGGTTGTTGACTTCATGGGCAAACTTCCTGGCTGTCATCGAAATTGCTGCCTGGCGCTCGGTCTCAATATCCTCGGCTTTTCTGGCCTTCAATTCGTCTAGATACAGACACATGGCCGCCTGCTGGCAAATGGTCTTGAGTAGCCGATGGTCGTTTGTCGACAATTCAGTCATCGACTCGGGCAGGCCGATCAGCGCAACCCCCACTTCCTGCATCTCAGCGGACAGCGGCACCACCGCCACAACCCGGCAGCCAAAAGCAGATATAATCTGCCTGTCAGCCAGGTTCTCCTGCTCTTCAGATGTCTTGAGATAATCAAGGGACCGAGCCTGATAGGCTTTGACGATACAGCTGCTGCTCTTTTGGATCGGCAGGATCAACTCAAGGCTTAGTCCTCGAAGCTTGTTCGAGGCCGAGGCTCTGCCAGTCAACAAGACCTCGTCCCTGTCCGGCATAAGCAGCACAGTGCGGTCGAAACCGAAAAGCACCTGCAGCGACTGTTCAAATGCCTTGATCATCGCCTCGTTATCTTCGGCCTGGGACATGTTCTCAAGAAAGCCTGACAGCAGCGCAATGCCTTTGATGCGCGAGGCTAGATTGGCATGAAGAGTTGCGCCGTCCTCAGCGACAATGACTGTACGCCCTGCATCTCCTTCTTCGGGTGACGGAGCTTCAACAGTGATGCCAAGTTCGGCGCTGATCTGCAGTATTTCCTCATTGGCCGCTTCGGTGATCTGCTTCAGATCCTCTCCATCTACTCCGAGCAGCAGGTCGGCTACCCCACGGGCGACCTCCTGGTTGCCATCCTTGCTCAGCTCGTTTGCCGAGTAGACGATCTTGACCAGGGGGAATGCCCCGGTCACTCTTTGCGGATCTTCATGATGATAACTAATGGCGTCGCCTATCAAGGGGTTAAGTTTCCAATCAGCCACCAGCCAGGCGCCTATATCGGCATGTTGGGCCCCAATCTTGCTTTGCTCCGCCTCGAGGAGCTCCTCCTGCGGTGGCGAATCGGCAAGCACTGCTTCATACTGTTCGGGATATGCGGACACAAGGACGAGCTTGCCAAGATCGTGTAACAACCCGCCCAGATAGGCATCATCAGGATTAGCTTGTCCGGTCAACTCGGCGAGGCGCCGTGCCAAGCAGGCACACTTCAGGCTATGATGCCAGAAGGTGTGGATATTGAAATATTTGAGGTTGTTGAATCGTTCGCTGTTGAATACCTGATGGACAGCCGCGGTGACCGCCATGTTCTTGACTGAATTGACACCGAGGTAGACCACCGCCTGGTCGACTCCGCTATAGGTAGTTTTTAACCCGAAGTAAGCGGAATTGACCAGCTGCAGGACCTTGTAACTCAGTGATGGATCTTTGTCGATCAGCGAGGCGACCTGGGTCAGCGGGGTTGCCTGGTTGTCGCACGCCTCCAGAAGCCTGACTAATATTTCAGGCAAGACCGGAACATGGCCCGATTCCTTTATCCTGTTAAAGACCGTTTCCTTAGTGGACATAAATAGTGGACATAAAGGATAGAGTGCGGCATTTGCATAGTCAATTTATTGGTGTTGCTCCCCGCTCCGCTTACACAACACGGATGTGTTACCATTAATAGCACAATTTACAAGCCCTTTCTACCTCTCTGCTGCTGACGCCGCTGCCCTGTCAACTGAGCATTTGAGACCGTCGTAGGACCTCCCTGTATGAGTAGTGCATAACACAATCGGGCGTGAAAGTTGCATAAATTTTAACCAAACGAAGCTGTCAAGATCATGCAACATAATTGTGGTATAATAAAGAGAAGGGTGTTCCAACATGCAACACAAGTGCTGCGTTGTTAAAACTTCAGCAGCCGGGAAATCACCATGACTCAAGCCTCAGAATCGACCTTTTCCCCTTACAGTGACTCCCTGGTCAGGCGTTCCAACATACTCCAGGCCATAATCCGGTTGAGCAACGAACACTTATCCGGCCTGAATCGCAATGAACTTTTACTCAGATGCGCAGAAATACTTTTTAGATACAGCAGCTTTAATAGTGGCTGGATTGGCAGGCACGTCCCCGAAACGGGGGA
Organism: Desulfofustis sp.; assembly: GCA_013042475.1. GTDB lineage: Bacteria > Desulfobacterota > Desulfobulbia > Desulfobulbales > Desulfocapsaceae > JABDQA01. Next base: position 16,635 of record JABDQA010000230.1, on the reverse strand, counting down.
GATCACCCCGCTGGCGTTTTTGAAAACCGGTGCCGGCAATGGGGATGACCGTGAGATTTCAAGAAAGCTTATCCTGCTAGACGGCGCCATGGTTCAATCAATTCAGGAAACCGCGGAATCTGGAAAACCGGCTCTGTTTACCGATATCGATCCTCCCGTTACCCTGCCGCTCGCCCCGGAACGGGTAACCTTCAGATCATGCAGTATCTGGCCTCTGAGCCACCATGATTTCGTCTATGGAGTGGTGGCCATTTTTTCCGAGCAGCCTGACGGCTTCCCTCCCGACGAGCTCAAATTCCTGGAAGCCACGATGGCAGACCTGTCTCTCACCCTGTATACCCACGATGTATCAGTACAATTGCAGTTCGAACGGGATTTCAATACCGAAATCATCGATTCGATCCAGGCCCTGATGGTCTCGATCACGCCCTGCGGTAAAATTCTACGCTTCAATGCCGAAGCCGAAAAAGTAACCGGCTATCGTGAACAGGAGGTGCTGGAAAGCTATTGGGTGGATATTCTGCTATCCCCCGAACACCGGTTACATTACCAGAATGTCATTTCCAGACTGTTGAAGACCAATGCGGGAAACCTCAGCTTCAGGGCTTCTCTGCGTACCAAAACAGGAGATCTGAGAACCATAGACTGGCACAGTTCCATCAAACCCGACATCGATCAGGGCTCGGTGGGCATGGTGCTGTTCGGCCTCGATATCACCGAACGGCTGGCCGCTGACCTAAAATATGACAGCGCCGTCGCCAAATGGGAAAACATTTTCGCCGCCATTCAGGACCCGGCCCTGATCACCACCAGAGATGGCGTTATCATCGATGCCAACCATGCGACCTTTACCGCGGCACGGAAATCGAGGGACGAGGTAATCGGCAAAAGCGTCTGTCTGATTTTGCATGGTGGCAGAAAGGAGAACAGCGTTTGCCCACTCGAAGCCCAGATCAAGAGTGGTGAAAGCAGGATATTGCATACCGAGCTCAGCGGCCTGCACGGTGACTATCTGCTGACTTTCAGCCCCCTAGCCTATTCGGCCGGATCTGAAGAGGCCACCTTGTTGGTCGCCAGAGACATGACCGAGGAGGAACGCCATAAAGCAGAAGCCCTCAGGGCCGCCCAATTAGCCTCGATCGGTGAGCTGGCAGCCGGCGTTGCCCACGAGATCAATAACCCGGTGAACGGCATACTGAACTATGCCCAGATGCTCAACGACCTCACTCGGGACAACCAGAGCGAGGAAGTGATTGGCCGCATCAATACCGAAGCCAAGAGGATTGCCTCGATCGTTCGCAACCTGCTTGATTTCAGCAGATACCGGGTCGAAGAACCTGAACCGGTAGACGGGGCTGAGCTGCTTGAAGATTGCCTTGAGCTGGTCCAGCACCAGTTGCTCAAGGACCACATCATCATTGAACATTTTCAGGAGCAGAATCTGCCCCTGGCCTTCTGCAACCGGTCACAGGCCCAGCAGGTGTTTCTCAATGTCATTTCAAACAGCCGCTATGCGCTCAACGAAAAATACCCCGACAGCCACCCCGACAAGAAACTGCATTTCAATATCGGTCTTGTACACCACACCAGCGCCCCGTATGTCAGATTCACCATGACCGATTACGGCATCGGCATTGAGCATCATTTAATCAATCGAGTGTTCGATCCGTTCTTTTCGACCAAGCCCAACGGTGCCGGGACAGGGCTCGGGCTCAGCATTTCCTACGGTCTGATCAGGGATAATGGCGGTTACATGCGTATCAAGAGCCTGCTCAACAGTTACACCTCGATCATTATTGATCTTCCCGCACCTAAAAACAGGGGCAATAGAGATGATTGAACTGCATCGAAACTACGCATTGATCTCGGTGGTCCTGCTTGTCTATACGATCATCATGATCATACCCTACACTCTGGATCACCTGACCCAGCCTCAATCTCTGGTCTGGTCGTTGTTCGGTTGGACAGTCTTATTTTCGCTCGTCCTCTTCATCATCATCCGCCTCCATGATGAGAAGAACCGTAAAAGTATAGAAGCCATGAAACAGAAACTCGCAGAAACCGAAAGAAACAAGCAGGACGTAGAAGATGGACACCATCAGGTAATGGAGAAGAAACTTCTTGAGATCGGTATGATAAACGCCTCGCTTAATCGAGAGGTTGCCGAGCGAATGCAGGCAGAAACCGAAAGCAGGGAACTGCAAAAGCAGATGGAGCTGATACTCAATTCTGCGGGTGAAGGCATATTCGGCCTCGATATCCATGGCAACGTCACTTTCGTCAATACCGCGGCTTCTCTCATGACCGGCTGGGAGCGTGAGGAAATGATCGGCAAACCACACCATGAACTGGTGCACCACACCTCTCCCGATGGCAGCCCCCATGTCTCCGAGGAATGTCTGATCAATCAGGCCTGCAGGGACGGGCTGGTCCATATTAGCGCGGAAGATTGTTTCTGGACCAGAGAGGGCGACCACTTTCCGGTTGAGTATGTGAGTACCCCGATTGTTGACGAAGGCAGATTGTGCGGAGCAGTAGTGGTATTCAGAGATAAGAGCACGTTCAGCTGAAACTGCAGGCAAGAATAGATCGGCGATGGAGAATGACCAATGATGCCTCACACCTTAAATGAAGGATCCATCCTGGTCGTCGACGACGAGACGAGTCTCCGGGAGACCTTTCATTTTTTCCTGACTAGAGAAGGGTATGCGCCAGTTCTGACCGCCTCCGGTTATGAGCAGGCGTTATCCATGATTAGGTCCGAGAAGATCGATCTGATCATCAGCGATATCGTGCTGGAAAAATCTTCTGGAATTGACCTGCTCAAATATGTCCGGCAAAACAATATCGATTGTCCTTTCATCATTATCACCGGTTTTCCCGATGTCAGCACCGCAGCCGAATCTCTGAGATTTGGCGCTTTTGACTACATCGTCAAACCGGTCGAAAAAGAGGCCCTGCTGCGGTCCGTGCGACTCGCCTTGCAGCAGAGGTTTCTTGAGGTTGGCCGCCGACAGGCCGAAGAGGAAAGAGAACGTTATCGACTGTTTCTCGATGCCGTATTCAAGAGCGCCAGTGATGGAATCGTCATTATCGATGAGCAGCAGCACATCATTAAAACCAACGAGGCGGCTGAGACATTGTTCAGCGAGCTCTGGCCCGGTTTGGGCATTGGCTCCAAGCTTGGTTCAGAAGTAGCAGATTCAAGCTTCGCCACCTTGCGTGATGACCTCCTCCGGGTGCTGCGTACCGGAACCGAGGTCAAAGAGCATCGCTTCGAATGCCGGACACCCGACAATAATCTGAAAATTCTCAGTATCTGTGTTTCGCCACTGGTTATGGACGGTGATACTCTCAAAGGCGCGGTCATCGTCATCAGAGACATGTCACAGCCCCCGGGAACGGCCCATGGTATCAGGAGCAGATTCCACCGCTTCGTGGGCGGCAGTTTGTCAATGCAGGCTCTCTACACCCTGATCGAAAATGTCGGCCGGGTAGACACCACGGTGCTGGTAACCGGCGAATCAGGGACCGGAAAAGAATTGGCTGCCGAAGCCCTGCACCGGGAATCGCCCCGCGGCAGCCGTCCGCTCATCAAGGTGGACTGCACCGCAATTCCTGAAAACCTTTTGGAAAGCGAACTATTTGGACATAAAAAAGGTTCTTTCACCGGGGCCGATAAAGACAGGAAAGGTCTGCTGTTGCAGGCCGATGGGGGCACCCTGTTTCTCGATGAGATTGGAGAAATATCGCCAGTGACTCAACTCAGGCTGCTCAGGTTCCTGCAGGAACGAACCTTTTATCCGGTGGGCAGCGACAAACCAATAGTAGTGGATACCAGAATCATTACCGCCACCAACGTCGATCTTAAGGAGAAAGTGCAGGACGGGAGTTTTCGAGAGGATCTCTATTTCAGGCTTAAAGTAATCGATCTGAACCTGCCTCCGCTCAGGAAACGCATGGACGACGTGCCCCTTCTTGTCGATCACTTCACAAAAAAATACAGCAGCGCCCTGGAAAAAAAGATCCATGGACTTTCGGACAAGGCTATGTCCATGCTGAACAGCTATCACTGGCCAGGAAATGTCCGGGAACTCGAGCATCTTATCGAACGAGCAGTGGTGTTTTGCCAGGGCAACACTATCACCAGCGGGGAATTGCCCCATGATCTGACCATGCCCGAATTTTCCTCACACGACAGCGAATTGACCGCAGTCCCGAAGTCCAATGAGACTAGAAATTTTCAACGGGCTGGATCCTTCGACAGCTATGAACAGCCCGAGGGGGAAGAAGCCAGGATTATTGAAACACTGGTCAAATGCGGTGGCAACAAGGCCAAGGCCGCCCGGCTTTTGGGCATTGACCGATCAACTTTGTATCGCAAGATCAGGGACTTGGAACTCGATCTTACAACCATCGCGCTCGAATAAAATCTGACACACAAGTGGTGCATCGTTTTTGTCTCTTAACCACACTTGTGTGGTATTTTTCTCATACCGATTGGCTGCCCGGCGCTCCATTTCTCGTCAGCTTCTCGCCTCCTTTCCCATTCCCGTCTTCGCCCATGCCCCAGGAAAGAGTCAGCTCCCAGAATAGGGCCTCTTACTTAACTGAAAACACTCATCATTTTGTTCGTGCTCCAGAAACGGTTTCACTACCTTTCGGGGGCCTGCAAACTGTCCCGGCAAGGTAAGGTTCCGGCATCCTACATGCATTGCCAGTGGTAAAACAGGGTTGTCGCTCACTCCCGAAAGGTATCGAGATGATTGATTCGCTCGTCCACACCCCAAAATCCGAGGCCGAATGTGCACTCCGTCTATATGATGAGTCCTGGTGCGCTGCCTATGCAGTCAGGCTCAGATGGCCACAGGGGTTTGTCTGCCCAGTATGTGCCGCCTCACATCAGGGCTATGTACAGTCGGAGAAACCGCTCTGCAGGGCCTGCGGTCGCAGCAGCTCGATCACCGCAGGTACCCTTCTGCACGGCAGCAAGAAAAGTATCGCCACCTGGCTCCGGGCGCTCTGGTGGCTAAGCGGTGAACACACCTCGGTCAGCATCGCCAAATTGAAACACCATCTTGGCTTCAGAAGCTACCAGACCGGTTGGGCCTGGATGAAGAAACTGCGATTTATCCTGCACCAGGTTAATCGGACACAATGCCGGGGCATCGTCCTGGTCGATGCAGTGGCAGCGGACGACTGTGATAAGGGTGACCAGTTGCTCACCTCCGTCGAGTCGATTGCCCGCGGCAGGTCGACAGGTCGGCTGCGCATTAAGGTTTCAGCGGTTTTGAACCAAGAATTCATCGCTCAATTCTGCCGCCAGGCGGTCACCCCGGGAAGTATCATCATTGTGCCGGGAAGAACGCCATTTGATGGTTTCCACATGCAGGAAATAGTGTGCACCGTTGATGACTCAATTTTCCACCATGAAGATGTCTTGAGAATCAGCGCCTGCTATCGTCTCTGGCGCCGACAAAAAAAATTTCGGTGTACGGCGCAGCATAATGATCAGGATCTGGTGGATGAGTTCTGCTATTTCTATAACAGATCGCTCTACACAGATAGGGTGCACCTGTTTGAAACTCTGGTCTCAGTCGCCCTGAACCATTCCCATGATGATTTCAGATCTCTGATTGAGCAGTCGGCTGCTCCGGGAGGTGTTCAATGAATCCTGGCCGTCCGATTCTTGTCGCCATCAGCGTGGTTGTTATAGGTATCCTGGGCTTCAGTTTTTACCAGGCCAGCAGGAAATTGCCCGAAGAGAACTACAGTCAATTCCTCAAAGACATAAAAACAGGCAACCTGACAGAAACATCGATCAAGGGCAATAAGGTTATCGCAACAGACCTGAATGGGGATCAATATATTACCTTCTCCCCCGATTTGAGTTCCCTGATGCCGCTTTTGCATGATTCTGAGGTGACAATCAGAACCCACCCTGTAGCGGTTTTCATCCCTTTACTCAGGGATATGTTGATAATTCTCCTGTTGCTGGGCGGCTGGCTGATTTTAAGCAGAAGCTCCTCAACCTCCTCGAAACGATTCCTTCGCACCGGTTTTTATGGTCCTGCCTCAAAAGTCAAGACAGGGGTCACTTTTAACGATGTGGCGGGTATATCAGAGGCCCGCGACGAATTGAAAGAAATCATCGATTTTCTTAAGTACCCGGCCAGATACAGCAGGCTCGGCGGGCAGATACCAAAAGGTGTGCTGCTGGAGGGCCCCCCGGGCACCGGCAAAACCCTGCTTGCCAAAGCCATCGCAGGAGAAGCGTCGGTACCGTTTTTCTCCATGGGCGGATCTGATTTTGTTGAAATGTTTGCCGGTCTGGGAGCTTCGAGGGTCAGAAAACTGTTCGAGGAAGCCAAGAAACAGGCTCCCTGCATCATTTTCATCGATGAGATTGACGCCATCGGCGGTAAACGCTCTTCAGATTATCGCAACGGCTCTAATGACGAACGGGAACAGACACTCAACGCTCTGCTCGTGGAAATGGATGGTTTCGAATCCAATGAGACGATCATCGTGGTCGCGGCCACCAACCGCTCCGATATACTCGATTCAGCCCTGCTCAGACCCGGCAGGTTCGACCGGCGCATTACCCTGACCCTGCCGGATATTCGAGGCAGGCTGAAAATTCTTATGGTCCACACGGCTGCGACGGCCTTGAGCGGAACCGTCGATTTGACCACCGTCGCCCGCGCCATCCCAGGCTTCAGCGGCGCGGAAATTGCCAACCTGGTCAATGAGGCGGCACTTCTGGCCGCCAGGAAAGGAAAGCAGCGTATCGAGCAGGTCGATTTTGAAGAGGCCCAGGATAAGATCATCATGGGACTCGAGCGTAAGACCATGGTTATCGACCAGGACGCCAGGAGACTTACCGCCTACCATGAGGCAGGTCATACCGCACTAGCCAAGCTGCTTCCCGAAGCAGATCCCCTGCATAAAACTACCATTATTCCTCGGGGGGGATCGCTTGGTCTCACCCAGCAGATGCCTATTGATGAGCACTATGCCTATACCAGATCCTACCTGATCAACCGGATCAAGATACTCCTCGGTGGCAGGCTTGCAGAAGAGCTGGTTTTCGGTCGAGTGACGACTGGCGCGAGTAACGATCTCCTGGGCTCAACCCAAATAGCCTATCGGCTGGTCTGTGAGTTTGGCATGAGCGCCAACCTCGGCCCGATAGCATGTACCGGGTGGGTGGCAGAGGAGACCGTCGGGGGTGGTGGAAAATTCTGGCAGCAGAGTCAACAGACCCTCAGAGAGATCGATTTGGAGATCTTGCGGATAGTCCAACACGGTTATGAATCAGCCAGAGAGCTGCTCAAAGAACACAATGAATTTCTGCATATGCTGGCCGAATCGCTTCTCGCTCACGAAACCCTCGATGGTGAAGAGGTGGATATCGTGTACCGCTGTTACCTGAATCATCTTCGAGTCAAGGAAAAACATGTAGAAACAGGAGATTAGCATGAGACTGGAATGGTACCAGCTGAGTCTTGGTATAATTGTCACAATCTGCTCTTTTGTAGCCGGAGAGCCTTTGGCCACAGAACTGAACCGCAAAGTTCCCGAAATGGTAGTGCTTGATTCGCTGAGCAACCTTTACGAGGGGGTGAGCTTTGATCACGCCTTGCATGACTCATACGCTTCCTGCGTCGAGTGCCACCATCATGTTGCCGGACAACCCTCCGCCGATCCGGCCTGCAGCAGCTGTCACCGATCCGGAACTGTCGACATCGTGGTTGACTGCAAAAGCTGTCATTTGACCGATCCTTTTTATGGGGATCTGTTGTCGGCCAAAAGAAATTTGTCTCGCTACCATATCGATATGACCGGTCTGATCGGCGCCTACCATTTGAATTGTCTTGGCTGCCACCTGGCCCTGACGACCGGCCCCACCGGCTGCCTTGACTGCCACCAAAGAAAAAGAAATGACTCGTTACCCCAGGGTATCAATGGAACACATGAGGAGACGGAATAATGAAAGAGGAGACCAGGAGGGGCACCACATTTACCAGACGATCGCTGCTTAAGGGAATGGTCGCCGCTGTTGCCACGGCGATCTCCATGAGGCCCTCCCGGGATAGTTCGGCTCATGATTTTCATGGTTACGACTCCAACCGCGGGGTGCTGGTGGATTTGACCAGGTGTATCGGCTGCCGCAGTTGCGAGGTCGCCTGCAGCCAGGAGCACGGTCTCGCTCCTCCCGATGGGATGCTGGAGAATTATCAGCCACTGGAGCCACAGTATCGAGAGACGCGAAGACCTGACCACCAGGCTTTTACCGTGGTTAATCAATATCAGTCGCCGCTCTATGATCACCCGCTGTTCAAGAAGACCCAGTGCAACCACTGTTTGGAGCCGGCCTGTCTGACTGCCTGCTTTGTCAATGCCTACACCAAAACACCGGAGGGCGCGGTGATTTACAATGAAAGCGTCTGTGTGGGCTGCAGAACCTGTATGGTGGCTTGTCCTTTTTCAATTCCAGCTTTTAGATACGACAGCGCCTTTGACGCGCAGATCATGAAATGTAATTTCTGCTTTGACACCAGACTGAGCAAAGGGAGACCGCCGGCCTGTGTCGAAGCCTGCCCCATGGAGGCGCTTACCTTCGGCTACCGGGATGAACTGCTCAAGATCGCCAGAAAGCGGCTCCGGGACCTGCCGGGCAGATACCACAGGGAGATCTATGGCGAATTCGAGGCTGGCGGCACCTCATGGCTCTACCTTTCACCGGTGCCCTTTGAAGAGGCTGGCTTTGACACAAGGGTTCCCAGGCAGCCAATACTTCATTTCGTCAAGGATTTTCTGGCAGTGGTTCCCATGGTATTGACCATCTGGCCTGGTCTTTTTGCCGGCATCTACCTGCTGGCCAAATCCAACAAAACTGCCGATAACACTACATCCAAAGAGGACAAGAGCGATGAAACCATTGAGCGGTAATGTTACTGATTCGATCGGTCGTCACACGGTTGGTGGTGCATCCAGTCAACGGCTGCTGGACAAAGTGTTTCTCGGGCTTTCGAGGCGAGATTACCTCAGTCAATTCCTGGCAAACCCGGTGAACTGGGCTCTGTCCCTTATTCTGGCCATTGGCATCCCGCTGCTCTGTCAACGCTATTTGTTCGGTCTTCAGGCCATTTCCCATGGTTCCCAGGACTACCCTTGGGGGGTGTTGCTTGGCTTTGGCCTTTTTGGCATGGTCCCGCTTTCGGCCTCTGGATTTCTGCTGAGCACTACCGTGGAAATCTTTCAGCGTGACGACTTTCGTCCCATCGAAAGACTGGCTTTGCTCAACGGCTTGCTAGGGTATTTCTTTGCCGTGGTTTTTCTACTCGTCGATCTGGGTATGCCCTGGCGACTGACCTACCCGATGGTCGTATCCTTCGGTCCCGCTGCGGTACTCTTTCTCGTTGCCTGGCATGTTGCCACCTACCTCTCGGTCCAAATTGCGGAAATGGTTCCAGCGGTTTCAGAATGGGCCGACTGGCCGGGTCTCAAGAGATTCGTAAAAAAACTCACTCTGGGGCTGACCATTGCCGGCATTATTCTCTCTACGCTGCACCAGGGCGCTCTCGGGGCGCTGTTTTGCTATGCTCCCGCGAAAATACATCCGTTGTGGATCGCCCCTGAATTTCAATGGCTGCACTTCTTCGTCTCATCCATATTCGCCGGATTATGCATGGTGATAGTTGTCTCCTGGCTGGTCAGGAAGACCATGGCCTGGCGCTGCGACCACCGCTTTCTCGACACCCTCGACGAGATTACCCTGGGATTGGCTAAAGGTGCGGCAATGGCAATGATCACCTACCTGGTAATTAAAATTGTCGCCATCGCCCATGACCAGGAATGGCTGCTACTGATCTCCGGCTGGGGACTCTATTATCTGCTGGAACTTGGTCTTGGCACCTTGGTTCCTCTGATAATTTTTGCCTATGGCGTCCGCCACCGCCGCGTCACCATGGTGCGCTGGGGAGCGTTGCTGGCGGTGGCCGGCATTGTCTGGAACCGTCTCAACACGGTTCTCATCTGCTACAATTACAGACTGCACCAGGAAATACCCTATTGGAAAGAGCTGTGGGTGGTACTCACGGTGCTCAGCTTCTATTTCATTGTCTACCGATTTTTCCTCTATCGGATTCCCGTGCTGTTTGAGTGGCGGGACTAACCTGACGTTCATGGTAAACAGCACTGCTTAAATTCACCAATACGTGATAGCTACTTTTGTTTTTCAGTGGCTCTTCCAGCAGCACACTATTGAATCAACCATAAAAAGACGATATATCCATCCAGCGGGCAAATCGTTTCGGCCCGCGAATTCAAGCGTCACCTATCCAGTACAACCGCCGACACAAGTGTGGCAAGTGATGCAACGGTTTTTGCTCAGATGAAACAGTACTGCTGTCTCACTGATGAGCTCATTCTCCTGCCTTGATCAAACTCTCCTCTTAAGAGAATAAATTATTAAATTACATATACTTATCAATCACCTTTTCTTTTCTTCCAGGCAGACGAACTGGCATCCCCGATGCACTAACCAAGGTAAGAGTGGGTTTTCAATAGAGAGCCCCCAAACTCAACATCAGGGAGGATGTCATGAAAACCATTGTTGACTCGACCCGAACCACCGAAACCGAAGTAACCCATGACGTGCTCAGCATCCTGATGGCCGTGGTCTCGGCTTCTGCCCTGCTCATTGGTCTTTGGGCCGCTGCCTGCTTTATCTCGGCCCTGGCTGGTCACGGGCTGACAGCGCTGGTAAGAGGATATATCACCGCCATTACCGGCTTTTAAACCTCACCACAGGAGAACGCTATGAAAACCGCCATCAAAGCCTCCCTGTTTGGTGTGCTGCTCATGTTTGGCGTCGCCATCGGCTTCTGGTCGCTGGTCGCCTTCACGGCGGGTCTGAAGCAGGCCGAATGGCAGCTCACCGAGCTGCTGCGGCAATACCTGATCGCCACCGGCGTGGTCAAACCTTCACACACCCTGGTCGATTTTTACAGCCATATCAAAGGTGTCGAATACCTGATTTGCGTCGGCTTCTTTGTGGCTTTTCCGCTGTTCTACAAGTATGTGAATAAGGACGTGAGGAAAATCGAGACCCGGCGCTGAGCAGGTCTCAAAGGGATCAGGAGATGTTGGCTCTGAGCATCGCCAGGTCTTCGGCCGCCCGGGTACCCAGCGTCAACAGGGTACTCATCTGTCTGTCAAGCGGCGCTGCCTGTCCCTGCTCGGGAGCATAGACCATCAGCGCTGTTGATTTTCCATCTACTTTCAAGGGAAGGCAGATCATTGTGTGGCCACCCAGCAATCGTCCCAATTGCAGATCACCAAGGTTGAGCGACGATTCCTCCTGCAGATTACCGATGAGCGGGGTTCCATTCGTGTAAACCTTGCTCACCAAGCTGGTGCTGTTGTCCGCCGGGATCACGATATTGTCCAGGTGTTCAGCGCAGAAACAGCCGTCGAACCCCACAGCCGTAAGGTACTCACCCTGATCATCTGCCACCAGGCAGATGATGCGCCTGATGCCTGCCAACAGGGTGCAGCTGCGGTGAAAATTGCGCACCCACCCTTCCAGCGAAGTCGGCCGGCTTAAGGGTGACATAATTGTCCGGGTCAGGAGATTATCAAGCAGGTAGCCGTGGAGACTGTCGTTTTTAACCACTCTGCTCTCCGGGTCACTTTCATCGTCTAAATCGAGGTCGAGCCATGAGGCCGTATGGGCTGTCATTGCTTTTGCCTTATCTACCAGCTCGTTGATCTGCTCTGCATTCAAATCGATAAGCCTTTCTATGAGACCAAAATCATCAGCGGACCAATCAGCACCATCGGGGCCGTGCACGAGCATATGCGCGGCATAAACGATTCTGACCAGGCTGAAAGCGGTACCCACCTGGGAGGGAGGATGATGATGAAAGCGCACCGCATCACAGATCATCGGGTTGAGCCCCAGGGTCTGGAGCAGTTCGGCCCCGCGTGCCGCATGATTCTCTGCTTTTTCTGCAGTATCATTCTGGTCATCCGCCGAGCGGCCCACATCGAGGAGCAGCCCGCCGAGATAGGCCTCATCCGGAAACCCTAAGGCGACCGTCTGGCTGATTTCTCTGGCGAGCACCGCGCAGCGGTAGCTGTCGACCCAGCGTTGCAGGCCGTCGTCGTCTGCCCCGCTTCTGAGGGCCGCCTGCAACAGCATGGGTTGAAGATCTTCCTCATTAAGCCTGTCTGTCAGAACTGCCAGACTCTCTATGTGGCCCTGGGGAGAAATTTCATCGAGGTTTGATAGGCGCAGGGCCTGAAGGGTCAGACCCGGATCGACGATTATTAGCTGTCGCAATTCAGCAGCTGAGAGTTCGCCCTGGTTGAGGCGCCTGAGCATTGGCGCAAGCAGGGCTGGCGCACTCACGCCAATATCTGCAAAACCGCCGGCACTGAACATTGCCGCGGCGATCTCTCCCGGCCTTGAAGTTTCGGACGGGTCGTAGTGAAGGGGTGGCGGCGCAATCGGCCTTGGACTGCTCCCGGCCACGTTGCCGCCAGCCCCATCTTCTTCAGCCTTGGTTGTGGCTTCGTCTGGCTTGGTATCCGGAGCGTTTTCAGCGATCTCTTCAAGGTAGCGCTGCCAGAATTCGGACAACCCTTCGCTTTCTGAACCGGGCTCGGTTGCACCGACCAGGTTGGAAACGAAAGCCTTGATGCACTGGGCGCCGATCGATTCAGGGTAGAGTTCAAGCAACGGCTTCTGCTGTACCACCGCTCGTTCGAAGTGATCATCGTGGAGAACGATGCCGGCTGGCGATATCGCAATATCGAGATGTTTATCGACCACCTTTTTATAGCGCAGATAGGTTGACTTGGCTTGGGGAATGGAGTCGCAATCGTTGATTAACACCCGTACCGACCCCTGATAATTTTTGACACTGAGAATTTTCAGCAGCGCATAGGCGTCGGTCAGGGAGGTTGCCTCACGGGTGATGACGATGACGGTTTGCCGGGCAGCCATGCAAAAAGAAATGACGCTTCTGGAAATTCCCGACGCGGTATCGATCAGAAAGTAATCATAGTCGTCGACGCTGGTCAGTGCTGAGATCAGGGAGTGCAGCTGCTCAGAGGTCAGGTTGGCAATCTGTTCGACACCGGAGCTGCCTGGAATGATATCAAATCCGTAGCCGGTCTGAACCAGTATCTCATCAATCGATTTGTCGTTGAAGAGCACATCGTCGAGGGTATATTCCTGGTCGATGCCAAGCAGAATGTTGACGTTGGCGAGTCCTAGATCACCGTCGAACAGGCAGCTTCGATACTGGAGTGCGGTGAGTTGCAGGGCAGTATTGAGGCACAGATTCGACTTGCCGACCCCACCTTTGCCGCTGGTAAAGACAATAACTTCAGACATCTACCGATCCGCTCCCCATTTTAATGTCATCCAACCATGGGCAAAATCTACAAGAATATCCGTCCCCAGGCAAGCAAAACCGGCGCCGGACAGCTGGTTCACAGTATTGCGGCAAGGGCTCTGGCGGCCTTTTCCGCCCCGCCAAGATTGACTGGCAGGGCGAACGGATCGATATCGGCTTTCATCCGATCAACCAGCAGGGTATAGAGCTGCTCCACGCTGCATTCATTTTCCAGGACTGCCGTCAATCTGTTACCGACCGCGCGGATAAGGGTTTCGAGATGTTCCTGCTGTTCGTGATCGCGCATATCGCGCATCACAGCCAGAGTTGGAATACCCAGAGACAAGACATCAACCAGCGAATTATAGCCTCCGAAGACCACTGCACTTCTGGAACTGTACAGGGCTTCAACGTAGTGCGGACCAAAGCGCTCGAGCGAGCAAAAGTCGAGTCCTTCAAGTTTCTGCCTGCAGCTCGAAATATCATCGTGGCCCACAAAGATCCGGAAACGTCCGAAATCGGGACCCATCAATCCGATGGCCTCTATCAGACGATCGAAAAACCGATCGGTATGTTCCCCAAACCAGGGGATCGATAAGGTACAGCCATAGCGGGTAATAATTGAAGGATGAGCAGCGGAGACCAACTCGATCAGCCTTGAAACATAGCCACATTCCACTGGCTCGACAGCAAAACGATCGGCCAGCACAGCCAGGTGATCGTTACCAAGAACGGTTGCATCGCCATACCAGAGCAGTGCGCTAAAATAACGTTGATAAAGATCAACCGCCACCCTGGAGCCAACCTGAGCGACCGATCCGACGATGCCGCGCATACCCAGCACCCATATGGGTCGATCTTCTGTTTCCAGCTCGAGAGCAGGAACGAGCTCGCGATGCTTGCCCTGGGGGGTGTGATCAGCCAGAATCAATCGCGGTCGATAAAGTGATACAAGCTGGCGAATCTGTTCGGCCCGCAGCTGACCGAGCTCTTTGTCTTCGAATCCTCCCGGCCCCTCGATACCGGCAGATTTGCCGTCGATCACCACGGTATCGTATGCCGGCATCTTGATCCAGTCCAGCGGTATATCGCCGATCAGCTCCTGGGTTTGGGGACAACCGGTGAGCACACACACTTTGAGGTGGGGATAGATCCGCCGCAGCGCCATGCCGATCGCAACGGACCTGCTCACATGACCGAGACCACGGCCGTCATGACCATAGAGCAAAATATCCAATCGCACCTGCTCCATCGATAATCGCACTTAATTGAATACTCGCCGAGCCTGCCAGTAGCGCTCATACCAGTATGGATCGGTCATTTTTGAAATGGTGACCCCGACAGTAGTCGAGACGTGGATAAAGCGATATTTTTCCAGGTAGATGCCAATGTGGCGGTCATTCCATCCGGTCTTGAAAAAGATTAAATCACCAGGTCGCAAGCCTGAATTTGTGATCAAGCCGCCAAGGTTTGCCTGCTGCTCTGTGGTTCTCGGCAGCTTGAGCCCGAATTTCTGCTGGTAGGTGAGCTGCACGAAGGCCGAGCAGTCTAACCCCCGTCTACCCTGCCCCCCGTTACGATAGGGCACACCCTGCCAGGTCACATACTGGCTCAACAGCCGGGTTTTGACTTCCGACTGGCTCAACCCCAGAGAGAGAAGATGGGTCGGCGGCTCTACGGTCTGCCTGCCGCAGCCCCCTGCCAGGACAAGCATGGCCAGGGTCAGCACGCGAATCATGGTGAGGGTGCCAGACCAGCTGAATTTCGGGGTTGGCATACAGGTCAGTGGCCGTTTCATCGCCTTGCTGGGTCAACTGGCTTTCTTTGGTGTCACAAGCGATACATGCAGATCGCAGACATTCGTATTGGTTGGACCGGTTTTCAGCAGACCGTCTATCTTGTCATAAAAATGGTAGGAGTCGTTGTCGTTCAAATATGATTCCAAATCAAGCTCTGCCGATCTCGCCCGTTGCAACAGCTCCAGGTCGGAAAATGCGCCGGCAGCATCGGTCGGCCCGTCGTTGCCGTCAGTTGACGCGGCCAGGAATGATACCTCCCGGCAGAGGGATTCGTGCCGTTCCATCTCCATCAGATAGGCGAGGGCCATCTCCTGGTTCCGTCCCCCTTTTCCAGTACCCCTGATCTGCACCACCGGTTCTCCTCCGGAAAGAATGCACACCGGGGGACTGGCAATAGTTGATTGTACCGCACAATCGATGGCGATACCCGCGAGAATTTTGGCAACTTCCCTGGCTTCGCCGACAACCCTGCTGCTCAATTTTATCACTTCGAAGCCCCGCCGCCGCGCTTCCTCAGCCGCGGCATTAAGAGCCCCGGTATTGGTCCCGATGAGAATATTTTCGGTCAGTGCCAGAGCCGGATGACCCGGTTTCAATGTTTCTTCGACTTCACCTTTGACCCCGCTTTCAAGCAGCTCACTTACCGGTGCCGGGATGCGTTCGTCAATCTGGTATTTCTGCACTATTTTCCAGGCATCATCGAAGGTCGTCGGATCACTGCAGGTGACCCCCGAAGCTATACTGGAAAGCGCGTCACCGACCACATCGGAGAGGATAAAATTGACTGACCGGGCCGGCGCCAGCCTCTCCAGAAGGCGACCGCCCTTGATCATCGACAAGTGCTTGCGAATACAGTTAATCTCTTCGATATCGGCGCCACAGGCGAGCAGTAGGCCGGTGGTTTTCTGCTTGTCCTCCAGGCTCAGAGCATGGCCACCATGTGCATAGGGGAGCGGGATCAGCGCAGAGCCGCCTCCTGAGATGAGGGAGATGACCAGGGTCTGTTCGTCGGCCTGCTCAGCAATGGATATGATTTTCTCTGCTCCGCGGCGGCCATTTTCGTCGGGCACCGGATGATCGGCCTCAACGGTCTCGATACGCTCTAATTGTTCCACATGGCCATATTTGACCACGATAAGGCCACCATCGAGACGGTCGCCCAGAATCTGTTCGAGGGCCAGAGCCATGGGGGCTGTCGCCTTACCGGCGCCGATCGCCATCACTTTGGAAAAATTGTCCAGGTTGATTGAGCGTAGGCTCCCATCGAGATCCACCGTCATCGTGATGCCATCAAAGCTGACATGGTCGATGAGCATCCGATAGGGATCGACCCGATCCAGACCGGCTTTGAAAATGGCGCCGAGATCTTCCCTTCTGGTTGAATACACGATGGACTCCTTTCGAGGTAGAACCACTAATCTCTG